>DATFTG010000167.1:0-10531 GCA_035262265.1 Gemmatimonadales bacterium | reverse complement strand
GCAGCCGCCCGTGCAGCACCGGCAGCAGCGCCTCGAGATCTCGGGCCGCGGCGCCGAGCGACTGCATCTGCGCGCGGCTGAAATCCGTCTTGCGCCGCTCGTACTCCAGCGCGTCCCGGAACACGCCGCGCAGCCGCTCGGCGACGCCGGCGCGCGTACCGCCCGCGTCGTCTTTCCCGTTCTCCGACAGGTCGGCAACGACTGCAACCGGCGACTTGACCGTCATCTCCTCGATCGTTGCCCCGGCGAGGTCGAGCAGCACCGCCTGGCCGCTCACGAGATTCCCGCCCGGCGTCGCCAGGGTCGTCGTGATCCCTTCGACGCGCGTGACGGGAATGAGCTGCGACGCGGGGTTCACCCCTTCGGCGACGTTGAACGCCGCGGCGATCGTGTCGCCCGCGAGCGACCCCTCGCGCGTCGTCGGAACGGCGCCGATCTCCACGAGGCCCATCTGACCGCCGCCATCGATCAGTCCCGGCGTGACCCATTTTCCCGTCGCATCGATGCGCGTCGCGTCGGCGGGAATGGTGACGTTCGTGCCCACCGCCGCAATCTTGCCGGCCTGGATCAGCACCGTCGCATGCTCGAGCTTCGGCCCAGAGACGGGGTAGACCGTCCCGCCGGTGATGGCGATCGTCTGGGCGAGGACCAGCGCGATCATCGATCTTCTCCGGTAGTGGGGACCTGGCCCAGCTCGAAATCGGTGCGCGGCTGGTGCGCCGGATCGTTGCGATCGAAAACCAGCCAGCCGTCGTTGTAGACCTGCAGCGCCCTGGCGTAGACCGAGAAGGGGTCGGCCGACCAGACGACGACGTCGGCCATCTTCCCCGGCTCGAGCGTTCCGACGATCGAATCGATGCCCAGCGCCCAGGCGGGGTTGATCGTGATCCAGCGCAGCGCCTGGTCCTCCGTGATCGCGATCCCCGCCCGTTGTCCGGCGTACATCGCCTTCCCGGCTTCCTGGTTCAGCCGCTGGGTGCCGCTTGGGCTGTCGGAGTGGATGATCACCCGCACGCCGGCCTGCTGATTGAGGGCGCCGTTCTCGTGAATGCCGTCCATGGCTTCTTCCTTGAAGCCCCACCAGTCGGCCCAGATCGACACCGCCGTCCCTTCGCGCGCCAGCAGGTCGGCGATCTTGTACGACTCCACCGCGTGATGGAACGAGCGGATTTTGAAGCCGAACTCGTGTCCCAGATCGAGCATCTGAGCCATTTCATCGGCGCGGTAGCAGTGGTTGTGCACCAGGATGTGTCCGCGCAGCACCTCGGCGAGCGATTCGAGCTTCAGGTCGCGCGCCGGCGGGTCACCCTGGTGGGTGCGATTCCACTTGTCCCACTTCTCGCGATAGCCCTCTGCCTGGATGAACGCGGCGCGGTACCCGGCCATGTTTCCCATGCGCGTCGAGGGTCCGCGATTGCGATACACCCGCTTGGGATTCTCTCCGCAGGCCATCTTGAGGCCGTAGGGCGCGCCCGGAAATTTCATTTCCTGCACGGTGCGCGCCGGAATCAGCTTCAGCGTAGCGCTGCGGCCGCCAATCAGATTCGCCGACCCCGGGAGCGCCTGGATCGTCGTCACGCCGCCGGCGATCGCGAGTGGGATCTGCGGATCCTGAGGCCAGAAGGAGTGCTCGGCCCAGACCTCGGCGGTCACCGGGTTCGTCGCCTCGTTGCCGTCGGACTCGGCATCGGTGCCGGGCGCCGCGTACACGCCGAGGTGCGAGTGGTCGTCGATGATCCCTGGCGTGACGTACTTGCCGCTGCCGTCCACCACGACGGCATCCGCCGGCGCGGTGACCGCCGCCCCCACTGCCACGATGTGGCCGTCGCGCAGCAGAATGGATCCGTTCGAGATCACCTGCCCGGTGGCGGTCATGATCGTGGCGTTGCGGATCAGCACCGGCGCATTGGCGTGCCGGTGATACGTCGTCGGGTACTGCGCCCGGTTGACGCTCGTCGACTCCGGCGCAGCAGCCGGCGCCGGTACCTGGGCCTGCGCCGCCGGGCGGGCTTGCCCGCTGGCGCACGCGACGACGAGCGGAAGGGAAGCGGCGAACGCCCACCAGCTGCGCGACATCGCAGTCTCCTTTGCGTACACGGCGCTATTTCACCAGCTGAAAGATGAACGGCGCACCGACGAGCTCGATTTTCACGATGCGGCGCGGCGTCGACTTGCTCACGTAAAAGGTCGTCGGTACCTGGCCACCCGTGACATCGACCTTGAACGAGTCGAAGCTCCCCGCCGGCACGATCACGGTGCCGCCATCGGAGACCTTTACCTGAATGACCTTTACCTGTCCCTTGCCGGACTCGAAGACGCTGAGATTGAACGACTGCCCGGCGGCGAGCGGCAGGGCCGGAAAGACGACCGCCAGGGCGTTGTCGTCGTATGTGCCGGCGGCGATCGCGGTATCGATCTGAATCGTCTGCGGCGGCCCGTTCTGCTGCGGCGTCGTAGACTTGCCGGTCACGCGCCCGCCGCCGTAGGTCAGGTGAATGTCCGTCGCCTGACCCTGCGTGCTCCCGGTCTGATCGACGCGGGTCACGGTCAAATCGGCGGGGTTGAATCGCACCGTCGTGTTCTGCTGCATCATGCCGCCGGCGATGCTGGTGCGCTCGACATAGGTGACCGAGTCGCCGGTCACGGTCGTCGATCCCGTCATGCCACCCATCGCGTTGCCCTGAATCAACACCTCGAAGCTGTCTGCGCGCGTGACGACCTGCGCGCGATCGAGCTTCGGCGCATCGGCCCGGGGATGCAAATCGGCGGCGGTGAGTGTTTTGCCGTCGACGTCGACCATGCGGACGGGAGCGATCGTCTTGAGGCGGTCGTACAGCTTCTCGCCGTCACCCACGACAATGATGCTGAGACCGTTGCGCCGGAACGTGCGCGTCGCCGCGGCGCGCGCCTGGAGGGTGGTGACCGCGGCGAGGCGCTCGCGGTACAGCCGCACGTAGTCGCTCCCCAGTCCGAGCAGTCGCGCGTTGGCCACCGCCGAGGCGACCTGATCCGGCGTCTCGATCGACAACGGGAACGATCCGATGATGCGGCCCTTCACGTTGGTGAATTCGCTGTCGGGAATGAGCTGCGTGCGGATGCGGTCGACCTGGTGCAGCATCTCCACCAGCGCGCTGTCGGCGACCTCGGTGCGGCCTTCGAACGTCGCGCTCCAATTGCCCATGCCGCGGTGGCGGTCGAGCCCGGCGTACGAGCCGTACGTCCAGCTCTTCTGCTCCCGCAGAATCAGAAACAGGCGTGCGTCGGCGCCGCCGCCCAGCGTCTGGGTGGCGAGGCGCGCGGCGTAGAACGACGGATCGGTCGGGCCAAACGTGGTGTTGCCGAGCACGATATTGGCCTGAACCGACGCCGGGCGGTGCACGAGCAGGATGCCGGTCGCCGTCCTGGGTGCCGGCGGAGCCGGGGCCACGACGACCGCTGGCGTCCCCGTCCAGCCGCCGAACGCCTTCGTGGCGAGCGCCCGCGCCTGGGCCAGCGTGGCGTCTCCCGCGATCACGAGCAGCGCGCCCCCCGGCCGCAGGCGCCCCGCCGCGAACCCCTTCACGTCGGCTTGCGTGATCGCCTTGTACGACGGCTCGCTGGGACTGCGCCCGTAGGGGTGGCGGCCGTAGATCTCCCGCCGAAAGAAGCGATCGGCGACGTTGCCGGGCTGCGAGAGGGCCAGCGCCAGCGACGACAGCGCCTGGGTACGCGCCAGTTCCAGCTCGTCGGTCGGGAAGGTGGCGCGCCGCACGACGTCACCCAGCAGGTCGAACGCCAGGCCGGCGTGATCGCTCAGCACGCCCGCCGACACGGTGAGGAAATCGTCTCCGGAAGACGCGCCAATGCTGCCGCCGACACCCTCGATCGTCGCCGCGAGCTGGTCCGCCGTCCGCGTCGGCGTCCCCTTGGTCAGGAGCGTTGCCACGAGCTCGGCGGTGCCTTCTTTTCCGGCGGGATCGTAGATCGATCCGGCGGGGAAGCTGAGGTTCACCGAGATGACGGGTTGCTCGTGATTCTCGACCAGCAGCAGCGTCATGCCGTTCGGCAGCGTGACCTGCTGGAACGGTGGAAACCGCACCGGGGCGAGGGGAGCGGGGGGCGGTGGCTTCGGAGGAAAGGAGTCCTGTGCCATCAGGCGGTCGGCCGGTCGGGCGGTCAGCAACACCGCCAAGCCCAATAGCGACCGTCCGACCGCCGGCCCGCCCATCCGTCGATCCGTCCTCATTGTCCACCTCCCGCCGGCTTGATAATGAGAATCACGGCGTTCGTGGAGTCGAGGTATTTCCCCGCGACCCGCCGGATGTCGTCGTTCGTCACGGTCATGAACTTGTCCAGGTCCGAATTGATTTCGGCCATGTTGTCGTGGAACATCGCGTAGTGCTGCAGCTCTTCGGCCCTGCTGAGCGAGCTCTCGCGATTCTGGATGAACCCGGCGCGGAAGGTGTTCTTCGCCTTCGTCAGCTCCTCCGCCGTGACACCGCTCGCGCGCAGGGTATCGATCTGGGCGGCGAGCAGGCTGTCGACGTGGTCGATGGCGACGCCCTGGTTGGCGATCCCGAACGCGAACATCGTCCCGGGGCCCCGGTGCGTCGCGGTGCCGCCGGCGCCGGCCGCCAGCGCGGCCTTGGCGCGTCGGACGATCGCCACATTGAGCCGCGAGCTCTCGCCCTGGCCGAGGATGATGTTCATCAGCTCGAGCGCCGGAGTGTCAGCGTCGTCGTGCGGCGGGATACGGTAGAGGCGCACGACGGCCGGGAGGTTGGCGTGCGAGTCCGCGAACTCACGCCGGATCAGGCCGGGGTTGAGCTTGTAGTCGCACGTCACCGCCGGCGGCGGCGTGTGGCGCGGGATGTCGGCATAATACTGGTTGATGAGACGGCGCAGCTCGGCGGGATTGAAGTCGCCCACCACGACGAGTCGCGCATTGTTAGGGGCGTAGTAGGTGTTGAAGAATTCCTGCACGTCGGGCAGCTTGGCGGCGTTCAAATCGGCCATGTCGCCGATCGTCGAATGGGCGTAGGCGAAGCAACCCGTGCTATCGTACGGCAGGGTCAACCCGTCGACGAACGCCCGGCTGTAGGGCTGGTTGTCGACCCGCAGCCGCCGCTCCTCTTTCACCGTTTCGCGCTGGTTCTCGAAGTTCTCCTGGGTAATCGCGAGCGAGCGCATGCGGTCGGCCTCGAGCCACAGGACGAGGTTGAGGCGGTTGGACGGCACGACGTCGTAGTAGTCGGTGCGGTCTTCCTGGGTGCTGCCGTTCTCTTCGCCGCCAGCCCGCTCCACGAGCTGGAAGTGCTCCGTCTTCTTCACGTGGGCGGAGCCCTGGAACATCATGTGCTCGAAGAGATGGGCGAACCCCGAGCGGCCGATCCGTTCGTTACGAGAGCCGGTATTGTACCAGACATCGACCGCCACGACGGGCGTCGAGTGGTCTTCCGATGCGATGACCTGCAGGCCATTGGCGAGCGAGAAGGTGTCGTAACTGATGCGGCCCGCCTGGGCGACGAGCGGCGGCGCTGCCGCGGCGAGCAGGACGGCGGCGACGGGGGCGACGAGGAACGAACGCATGCGTACTCCGGACGTGAGAAGGATCTCCTGCGAGCCGGCCGCTACGGCGCCGGGAACAGCGCCAGGGCGTTGGTTTCGAGAATGGCGCGGCGTTGCGCATCGCTCAAGGGAAGGGTCAGCAGCTGGTCGATGTTCCCGCGCAGGTCTTTCACACCGGGACTCGGCCAATCCGTTCCCCACAGCACGCGGTCGCCGATTTCCATCAGCCGGGGAAAGTAGTCCAGCAATTTGAGCGGCGGAATGCCGGATACGTCCAGCCTGACACGACGATGACGTCGCAGCAGGAAGAACGCCTCTTCCATATAAAGTGGCCGGCCGCCGTGGGCCATGACGAGCTGCAGATCGGGGAAGTCGATGGCGACGTCGTCCATTTCCAGCGGATTGCCCCACTTGGAGCGCGCTCCGGGGAAGATCGACGTGCCGGTATGGATCAACACCGGGAGTCCCCGCTCTTCGCAACGGCGGTAGATCGCCGCCAGGGCATCGAGCCCGTCGGTGTAGGCGTTGGCGGGGAAGGCCTGATGGTTGGGATGGATCTTGAGCATGCGGATGCCGAGATCCACGAGGCGGTCGACGTCGGCCGCGGCGTTCTTCGTGAAGCGAGGATGCACACCGCCGTACGGCAACAGCCGCTCGGGGTTGGCACTGGCATAGCGGGCGGCGAAATCGTTGGTCGAATCGGTGAACCCCATGATGTCGGGGCTCGGGTAGTTGACCAGACCCACGCGCCACACCCCGGCCTTGTCCATGACCTGGAGCAGCGCCTGTGGATCGTCCATCAGCGACAGCAGGAAGTCCCAGTGATCTTCCTTGCCGGCTCGCATCACCGCCTGCACGTTCGGCTTGAGGTCTCGCCAGGGCTGGATGTGGATGTGAATGTCGGTGATGCGGTACGGCTGGGGAGCGGACGTCACGCACTTCCCCAGTCATAGAATCCTTTGCCGGTTTTCTTGCCCAGCTCCCCCTTCGCCACCTTGTCCTTGAGGATCTGAGGTGGAGCGTAGTGCGGCATGCGCAGCTGTTGATGCAGGTACTCAGCGATCGCGAGCCGCACGTCGAGCCCGACGAGGTCGGACAGCTTGAGCGGCCCCATGGGATGGTTGTAGCCCAGCTCCATCGCCTTGTCGATGTCTTCTGGAGACGCCACGCCCTGCTCGACCATCCGCATCGCCTCGAGCCCCAGCACCACGCCCAGGCGGCTCGAGGCGAACCCCGGAGAGTCCTGCACGACGATCGGCTCTTTGCCGAGCCGCCGGGCGATGGCGCAGGCTCGCTCGATCGCATCCGGCGGGGTGCGGCCGTGCTTCACCACCTCCACCAGCCGCATCACGTGCACCGGGTTGAAGAAGTGCATTCCGATGAGCCTGGCGGGCTCGCGGACGGCGGCGGCGATCTGTCCCACCGAGAGGGAAGAGGTGTTGGTGGCGAGCAGCGCTTCGCGCGGCGCCTGGCGCTCGACCGCCGCGAACAGCATCTGCTTCGTGTTGATGCGCTCGACCACCGCCTCGACGACGAGGTCGACATCCATCACCGCGTCGTCCAGCTCCACCACGTACCGCAGCCGCTGGTGCACGCCGGCGCGATCTGCCTCGGTGATCTTGCCGCGCTGCAGCCCGGCGGCGGCGAGCGTCTCGATGCGGCGCCGCGCTTCGGTCAGCGCCTCGGGCTGGCTGTCGTGCAGGGCGACACGGCAGCCGGCGAGCGCGGCCACGTACGCGATGCTGTGACCCATCGTCCCGGCGCCGATGACGGCCATGCGCGGGGGGGTGGGAGCAGCGGATGTGCTCATGCTCGCAGGGCGTCCATGGTGCGTCGTCCCACGTCAGGGCGGTTGGTGCACAGTCCGTCGACACCGAGGCCGGCGAGCCGTACCATCTCGACCGGGTCGTCGACGGTCCAGGCGATGAGCTGCGCACCCGCAATATGCAGCAGCGCGGCCAGCTCGCCGTCCACCAGGGCCTGGTCCATCCAGAATGCTACCGCCGCTACGTCCGTCAGGGGCACCAGGGGGCGGAGGGGGTAGGAGGCGCTCAATACGCCGCGCGGCAGGCTGGGGCGCAGCGCGGCGAGCCGGGCCAGCACCCGGTGATCGAACGCGTGGACGGCGTAGCCGGCGGGATAGGGACCCGCGTCCAGGACCGCGACCAGGTGGGCGTCGCATGGCGGCGGCAGCGTCTTGATCTCGACGAACACACGCAGCCGGGGGTCGATGGCGCGCAACGCCTCTTCCAGGAGCGGCGGCGTCTCGCCATTCGGCAGCCGCTGCGCCCGCACGACGGCCGCAGACGCCGACGGGATGTGCACGCCCCCGATGGTCTCGTCGTGATGCACGATGAGCGCGCCGTCGCCCGTCGCGTGGATATCGAGCTCGACCCCGTCTGCGCCCAATCGCCCCGCCAGGCGGAACGCGGCGAGGGAGTTTTCGTATTCCTGCGCCGACGCCCCGCGGTGCGCGATGACGAGGGGGCGGCTCACTGCAGCAGGCTATCCGCCTTCTTCGGCTCGATCCAGCCCGGCTCCTTCTCGATGTCGTGCACGAGCGTGATGTCCTCGGGGCGTGGCAGCACCGATTCGCGGTAGGCCGCGTACTTGTCCGCGTCCATCGGCTCGCCGTCGACGCTGAAGTGCTGGTGCGCGTACATCCCGATGCGGCGGTTGAACTGCAGCGACGGCACCTTGAGCCAGCGCTCCCGCTCGGGGATGAACATGTTGAGACGCTCCACCAGCTTCACGATTTCCTGGCGGTACAGCCCGCGCGACAGCTCGTTGAGCTTCGTCTTGTCGGCTTCGATCTGGCTGTCACGCTCATCGTAGCGCCCCTTCAGCCCCCAGACGTAGGCCCAGTGCGCCGACGAGGAGTTGTCAGTCCCGAAGAGATCGAACGCCGTCGGGATCCACTTATAGAAGAAGCGCTGGATCACCTCGGGCGGCATCTTCCCGGCCTTCACGATGCGCAACAGCCCGTTGTTGCCGGTGCCGAGGTGGAAGGACTCTTCCTTCAGCATCGGACCCATGGAGCGCGACAGCGGGTCGAAGCCCGACACCGACAGCATCTTCAGCTGGAATTTGCCGTCGCGATCGATGAACTGCGTGTAGGTGAAGAAGTCGAGCCAGTTGTCGACGATCTCGTTGAAGCTGCCCAGCAGCCGCTCCCCCTCATCGGCACGCCGCTCCAGCAGCTTCGCCGCTTCGCGCTTTCCCTCGTCGCCGAAGTGGCTGCAGAGCAGGTAGGACATCTG
Organism: Gemmatimonadales bacterium; assembly: GCA_035262265.1. Lineage (GTDB taxonomy): Bacteria > Gemmatimonadota > Gemmatimonadetes > Gemmatimonadales > GWC2-71-9 > DASTHG01. Next base: position 1,724 of record DATFTG010000167.1, on the reverse strand, counting down.
CCACCCGTGACGCATTTCCTCCGTCATCACACGTTGCAGCGAAAGGAGATCGTAGTCCGACGGCGCATTGTGCAGCAGATTGCGTTGCTGCTCCACCGACGCGAACTCCGTGTCCCCTTGATAGACGATGAGGTTCAGCAGAGCGTCGCGGATGCGCTGGTCGGGGATATGCATCACCGTCGGCCATTTGCGCTGGCCCTTGTAATGCCCGAACTCGATGTGCGGAACCTCTTGCTCGCCGAACTTCGCCTCGAATGTGAATTCGATCAGCGCCGACTGCGGGACCCCGATCGAATCCTGCCAGTACCGGAAGTAATCGATCCAGTCGTCGAAATTGTTGAGTTTGCGCACCATGGCTCAGCGGCTCCGCGTGGCGAGGGACTCGAGGCGCGCGCGCGCCTCGTCGGTGGCGAACAATTCGTGCTGCATGGCGACTTCGAAGTCGAGCATCTCGGGAAGCGTCGCGTTGAGACTCTGGTAGATCGCTTCCTTGGCGCGACGCAGCGACAGGGCGGGGAACGTCGCCCACGCCTGCGCCAGCGTCCGCACTTCGGTCTCGAGCCGATCGGCCGGGACGACGCGATCGAACAATCCCAGGGCGTGCGCCTCGGCGGCCGGAACCATGCGGGCGCTCCACAGGAGCTCGAGCGCGCGCGCCGTGCCGGCGAGGCGCGGCAGGAAGAAGCTGCCGCCCCAGTCGGGACCCAACCCGAGCTTGGCGAACACTTCGCCGATCGTGGCGGTGTCGGCGGCGACTCTGTAGTCGCACGCCAGGGCGAGATTGGCGCCGCCCCCGGCGGCCGCCCCGTTGACCGCGGCGATGACGGGTTTCGGCGCTGAGCGAGCCAACAGCGCGATCTCTTTTCCAGCACGCACCAGCGCGTCGCCCTCGGTACCCAGAATCGTGAGATCGGCGCCGGCGCAGAACGCTCGTCCCGCGCCGGTGATGACGAGCGCGCGGACGCCGGCGTCGCCAGAGGCGCTGCGGAGGGCGGCGATCAGCTCGTCGCACAGCGCGGGGGTGAGGGCGTTGAGCTTCTCGGGACGATTCAACGTGATCGTCGCGATGCCGTCCGCCACCAGTGTGAGGACGAGGCTCATACCCGCTCGACGATCATCGCGATGCCCTGACCGACGCCGATGCACATCGTCACCAAACCGTAGTGAGAATTTGTCCGGTGCAGTGCGTAGAGAAGAGTGGTAAGAATCTTCGCGCCGGTGCAGCCCAGCGGATGTCCGAGCGCGATGCCGCCACCATAGATGTTCACCCTGGCGGGGTCGAGTTTCAGCTCGCGGATGCAGGCGATCGCCTGAGCGGCGAAGGCTTCATTCAGCTCGATCAGATCGATCTGGTCAATCTTCAAGCCAGCACGTTCGAGGGCTTTGCGCGTGGCAGGAATTGGACCGAGCCCCATACAGCTCGGGTCGACACCCGCCACAGCCGTGGTCACGATCCGCGCGAGCGGCTTCGATCCGCCCACCCGACCATCCGCCGATCCGACCACCAGCGCTGCCGCTCCGTCATTGATGCCGCTCGAGCTTGCCGCCGTCACCGTGCCGTCCTGCTTGAACGCCGGCTTGAGCTTCGCGAGCGACTCGAGGGTCGTGCCGGCCCGGGGGTACTCGTCCTTGCTGAACACTGAGCCATCGGGGAGCGGAACGGGCACCAGCTCTTCGGTGAAGACACAGGCTTCGAGGGCCTTCGCCGCCCGCGTCTGGCTCTC
>DATFTG010000166.1:0-13771 GCA_035262265.1 Gemmatimonadales bacterium | reverse complement strand
TGTTCGGCGTGAAGGGCGGGGCGGCGGGCGGTGGCTACGCCCAGGTCGTGCCGATGGAGGACATCAACCTGCACTTCACCGGTGATTTCCACGCCATCGCGAGCGCGCACAACCTGCTGTCGGCGATGCTCGATGCGCACCTACACCACGGCAACGCCCTCGGGCTCGACACCCGCCGCATCACCTGGCCGCGCACCATCGACATGAACGATCGCGCGCTGCGCCAGATCATCGTCGGCTTGGGCGGCACCAACGCGGGTCCGACGCGCGAGGAACGCTTCGTCATCATCCCGGGCTCCGAGGTCATGGCGATCATGGCCCTCGCCACGAGCCTCGCCGATCTCGAGACCCGGCTGGCGCGCATCATCGTCGGGCTCACGCAGGCGCGGGCCGGCGTCCGGGCCAGCGACCTCAAGGCCCAGGGGGCGATGACGCTGCTCCTGAAGGACGCGCTCAAGCCCAACCTCGTGCAGACGCTCGAGGGCGGGCCGGCACTGGTGCATTGCGGGCCGTTCGGCAACATCGCCCACGGCTGCAACTCGGTGATGGCGACCCAACTCGGGCTGCGGCTCGCCGACATCGTGCTCACCGAGGCGGGGTTCGGCGCGGACCTGGGTGCCGAGAAATTCTTCGACATCAAGTGCCGCATGTCCGGGCTGCAGCCGGAGGCGGCGGTGGTGGTGGGCACCGTGCGGGCGCTCAAGATGCACGGCGGCGTGAAGAAGGAGAACCTGGGCAAGCCGGATCCCGCCGCGGTCGAGCGCGGCGTGGCCAACCTGACGCGGCACCTGCGCAACGTGAAGAAGTTCGGCGTCCCCTGCGTCGTCGCCCTCAACCGGTTCATCACCGACACCGACGAGGAGCTCGAGGTAGTGCGCGCCGCGTGCCAGGGCGTTGGGGTCGAGGCCGTGCGCTGCGAGGTGTGGGAGAAGGGGGGCGAGGGCGGACTCGCAGTGGCGCAGGCGGTGCTCGAGCTCCTCGACGAGGGCACGGCTGCGTTTCAACCGCTGTACGACGAGCGCCGGCCGATCGCCGAGAAGATCGAGACGATCGCGAAGGAGATCTACGGGGCGGCCGGTGTGGCCTTCGCCCCGCCCGCCGAGCGGGCGCTCGAGCTGCTTCCCAAGCTGGGGCTCGGGGAGACGCCGGTGTGCATGGCGAAGACGCAGTATTCCTTCAGCGACGACGCGTCGAAGCTCGGCGCGCCGTCGGGGTTCACGCTGCAGGTGCGGGATATTCTTCCCTCGGCCGGCGCGGGATTCGTGGTGGCGCTGGCCGGAGACATCATGACCATGCCGGGACTGGGCAAGAGCCCGGCGGCCGAGCGGATCCGCTTGCATCCCGACGGCACGATCGAGGGGCTGTTCTGATGAAGACGCTCAATGCGGTGGCGACGGACAAGGCTCCCAAGGCGATCGGCCCCTACAGCCAGGCGATCGTCTCCGACGACACGGTTTATACGGCGGGGCAGGTGGCGCTGGACCCGAAGACGGGCGAGCTCGCCGGCGTGACGGTCGCGGAGCAGACGGACCGGGTGCTCCAGAACCTCATCGCCGTGCTCGCCGCCGCCGGCTCGTCGCTCGGTCAGGTGGTGAAGACCACGGTCTATCTCGCCGACATGGCGGACTTCGCGGCGATGAACGAGGTCTATGCCCGACACTTCGGCGGGCACCGCCCGGCACGCTCGACCGTTCAGGCGGCCGGGTTGCCGAAGGGTGCCCGCGTGGAGATCGACGCGATCGCGATTCGCTAAGGCGCGGCCTTGATCTCTACCGCCAGTCCTCCGGCGTTTGCGCTGGGCCAGGTCGCGGTGACCGCCGGTTTGTTCACCGCCCACTCCGCGAAGAGATCGCCTACCGTGCCCTCACCGGATGGCTGCTGATCGACGGTCGTGAACCCGCTGCCTGCGGTGATGACCGCGGTGGCACTGGCCACCCCGAAGACGCCGTACGCGACGTTCGTGGCGCCGGTAAAGGCGGCGAGGGACGGGCCGAGCGTCGTAACGGAAGCGCCGGTCGCCGACTGGGTCTGCACGATCGCGCCGGAGCCGTTGGTCCCCGACTGATCGACGCCGCCCCACTGGGACACGATCCACTGACAGTTCGAGACGGTTACGCTCGTCTTGATCGTGATCGGTCCGCTCCCCGGCGACGCGCTCATCGCCCGGAAGATGGTGAGGCGATCGAGCGGCGTACCGCCGTCATAGGCGACGCTCGTCACCACTTGCCAGGTCATTCCCGCGCCGGTGAGCGTGGGGTCCGGTGCCGCCGCCGACGACTGATGGGTCAGCACCGCAACCGTCACGAGTGCGTTCGCCGCCGGAGCGACCGACGCCGTCGTGAACGTCGACGTGTTTGTTGGATCGTGGCCCGACGTCAGCAGCGTGTGGGTGATCCCCGGCGGGGGCTGGTTTGTGACATTCACCGTCGCCATCTGGGTAATCCCAGCGCCGTCGGCGGTGGCCGAGACCGTCTTGGACTCGACGACGGTCGAGCTCAGCGTTCCGGTCGCCACGCCGCTGGCATTCGTCGCGCCGCCGCCCGTCAGGGTATTCCCGGATCCGTCGGCTGCGAGCACCACGTTCGATCCGCTGATCGGATTGCCGAACGCGTCCTTGACCGTCACCGTGATCGTGGAAGATCCCGTGCCCACAACGATCGAGGTCGGTTGCGCGACGACGGTGGATTGTCCGGCATCGGGCGGTCCCGCGGTCACAGTCACCACCGGCTGCTGGTTGAGGGTCACTCCGCCCGCTACTGCCGTGATGGTGTGGGAGCCCGCCCCCGTCGAGCTGAAGGCGCCCGTCGCTATGCCGCTGCCGTTTGTCGACGACGCCGGCTGGGTGAGGCTGTTGCCGCTCCCGGTCGCCGACAGGGTCACCGTGATGCCGCTGAGCGGGTTGCCGCTGCCGTCGTTGACGGTGACGGTGATGGGGCTGCTCCCGCCGGCCGGGAACGACGACGTTGTGGCGACGACGGTGGATTTCGAAGCCGAGACCGACGACGCCGGGTTGACGATGACGCTCGCCGTCTGGGTGATCGCCGTGCTGTTGATCGTCGCGGAGATGGTTTTGGTTTCCGCGACAGTCGAGGTGAACGTGGTGGTGAACACGCCGCTGCCGTTGGTCGTTCCGGAGCTCTGGTTGAAGGAGTTGCCGGAGCCGGTCGACGCGAGGCTGACGCTCGCGCCGCTGATCGTGTTGCCGCTGCCGTCCTTCGCCGTTACCGTGATCGTCGACGAACCTCCGGTCGTGATCGACGTGGGGCTCGCGGAGACCAAGGAGTTCGACGCCGAGACCCCGCCGCCACCGCCGCCGCCGGACGAGTGGCAGGCGGCGCTCCCGGAATCGGTGTACGTCTTGCCGGCGACGGGAATGAACTTCCAGGCGTAGCTGTCATCGTACAGGTAGAGCTTCAGCACTCCAAACGTGCTGCCATTGCTGGTCTCCGTGAAGGAGGAGGAGCCGGTGCTTCCTCCGCCAATCCCACCCGTCCCTGCGATGATCTCTCGGTAGCCGTTCACCAGGTCGACTTTGCCGCTCGGATCCAGCGGCTTCTCGCGTTCGTAGTAGTGCCGGTGTCCGTTCAGGATCAGGTCTGTATGGTAGGCATAGAGCGCGTTCACGAGGCCGCGGGCGCTGCTGTACGTGGACGTCGAGGAGTACAGCGGATGATGGTAGTACGCCAGGAGGCACTGTTTCGGGTGCGCGGCGAGATCGTTCCGGATCCAGGTATCCTGTGCCGACCCGGCGGACGATGAAACGTTGCTGTTGAGCGAGAGGATGTGCCAGGCGCCGAGATCGTAGCTGTAATACCCCCGGCCGGAAGGGCCCGCCGCCGCGCCGAAGTAGGCGTAATAGGGGTTGGCGCCCGAGGAGTTGTATTCGTGGTTTCCCGGCGTCGGCTTGGTGCGGTACTTGTGCCGCCCCCACGTCGGGTTGTAGCAGTTGTTGAACTCGGACGTCGAGCCGTTGTCGTAGGCGTCGTCGCCGATATTGTAGACCGTCGCGGGGTCGGGGATGGCGTCGAGCAGTTTGGCGGTGGCTTCGTCACCGCTATTGCTGCAGCTCGAGATGTCGCCGGCACCGACGAAGATCTGTGGTGGATTGGCAGTGAGCAGTCCGGTAGGCGTCGTGTAAAGCGCCCGCACGGTGGGACGCAGGGGGTTATCGGTGTCCGTGCAGGCGACGAAGCCGAGGACCAGGCTCAGGAAAACCGTTTGCCTCAAAATGGGGCGAACGAGCGGGCGCATGCAGTAATCTCCTGGAGGTCGAGCCGCGTAACTGCAACATTCGGGCCACTTTGAGGCCAAAAATTCCTACCTTACAGGCACCTGAACTGCGGAAAAATCGTTGTGGTCAGGCCACAAGTCCCGGTGCAGGTGTGCTGCAGGGCACGGCGCAATTTGGCACTTCTATAGAAACTGCCAGACCCTCACGGCGCCGCTCTCACTAGATTCTCAGCGCTTTCCGGGCGGCGCGAGGGAGTGGATTGGGCCTGGTGGCCTGACTGGTCTTCAAAACCAGCTGGGGTCCGCAAGGGCTTCGGTAGGTTCGATTCCTACACGCTCCCGCCAGACCGCCCGCCGCGGTTTGACGCTGGGCGCCGTTCCCCCATAATTGGTCGCGACGACATGCCCGAACGCCTCTACGCCCGGCTGCGTGAGAACATCAATGTCCGGCTGCGCCGCGGGGCGTGGTACAAGGTGGTCCGGGTCGAAGGGCTGAAGGCGATGCTCGAGGTGAACGGGCGCAACGTCGTCGTGGCGGCGGCGTTGCTCGAGATCGTCAAACGGCCACCGCCGCGCTGGACGGTCGTCCAGCAGAGCCCGGAGGGGGCGCGAAAGGCCCCACGCAATTTCACCGAGCGCTACGCGGTGTGTCCCAGCTGCAGTGAGCGAGCCCCGTTGCCTTCCCGGATGCGCCGCCTGCGTTGCGCCTATTGCAAATTCGAGTTCGAGGTCGCCTGGGACGAAGCTTATCTGACCTGACGGAGGAGTATGCCGAACGCCTCGCCGCAGTACGCCCGCCTGTGCGAGAACGTCAACCTCCATATCCGCCGCGGCGCCTGGTATCGCGTCCTGAGAGTCGAAGACCTGCACGCCACCCTCGAGGTGAACAAGAAGCCGGTCGCGGTAGCCACAGCCCTGCTCGAATTCGTGAAACGGCCACCAGCCAAGTGGACGGTGGTCCAGCAGCGCGCCAGCTGGATCGCCCAGCCGCCCCGGGGGTTCACCGGCGAGTACGCCGTGTGCCCCAGCTGCACCGAGCGCGCGCCGCTGGCCGCGGGGACGAAGCGCATGCCGTGCCCCTCCTGCAAGTGGGAGTACGACGTCGCCTGGGACGAGCACTACCTGCGCTGATCGCGCGGTGCTCCATGCCACCGTCATTCTCAACCCGGCCGCCGGACACGGCGCCGCGTGGCGCGCCCGGGAATCGCTGGCGCGGGCGTTCCGCCGCGCGGGGTGGTCGGTGGATATCGTGCCGACCGAGCGTCCCGGGCACGCTACCGAGCTCGCCCGAGCCGCCGCACAGAGCGGTGCCCGGTGCCTCATTGCCGTAGGAGGGGACGGCGCCGTCCACGAGGTCGCCAACGGTCTCCTCGCGGCGCGCGCGAGCACCGCGCTCGGCGTGGTGCCGATCGGCACCGGCAACGACTTCGCCAAGCTCACGGGGGTCTATCGCCACAGCGTCGAGCGCGCGGTGTCGCGTCTCGTGACCGCCACCACGGCGCGCTTCGATGCGGGGAAGGTGCTGGGCGAGTTCTTCGTGAACACCCTCGGCTTCGGCTTCGGACCGGCCGTCGTCCAGACGCGGAGCGCGATGCCGGGGCTCAAGGGATTTCTCTCCTACCTGGTCCCCGTGCTGCGGACGTTCGCGACGTTTCGCCCGCCGCTGCTCGAGGTGCGCGCCGACGGATACGAAGAGCGTGGGAACATGATGATGGTCGAGGTGTGCAACGGGACGACCGCCGGCGGCAGCTATCGCTTCGCGCCCGACGCCGACCCGCGCGACGGGATGCTCGATGTTTGTATTATTCGCAAGATCGGGCTGCTGCGCTTTCTCGCCGCCCTGCCGCGCGTGATGCGCGGCACCCATGAAGGAATGAAGGAAGTGACACTGGTGCGGACGGGCGCGCTCGTGATCCGGTCGCCCGAGGCGCCGCTGGTGCTGCATCTTGATGGGGAGTTGCGCACGCCCCCGCCGGAGGTGCGGGAGTGTACGGTCACCGTGGAGCGGGGATGTCTGAACGTACTGGTGGCGCGATGAAAAAAGCGGCGGTCGGGCGATCCGGCGGTCTGGCGGTTGCGCTCGTCCTGGTGTTGACCATTCGATGGCCCGACCGCTTGACCGCCCAGACGCCGACCGCCGGTCCGCCCGACCGCCCCACCGCCCAGGACACCCAGCCTAAGACACCGAGCGACACTTCCCACATCGTCGGCCCCGTGGGCGCCCTGTGGCGCTCGCTGCTGGTGCCCGGTTGGGGCCAGGCCGTGACCGGTCGCAACGTCACCGGCGCCCTGTTCGGCATCTGGGAAGGCACGACGATGTACATGACGTTGAAGGCGCAACAGGAAGTGAACTACTTCAAGAAATCGAACTCCCCTAACCTGCACGCCAAACGGCAGGAGGTGCAGGACTGGCTGGTGCTGTGGGGGTTCAACCACCTGTTCGCGGGCGCCGAGGCGTTCGTCGCCGCCCATCTCAGGGACTTTCCCAAAGATCTCAGTGTCCAGGCGGTGCCGGGAGGCGTCGGCGTGAGCTTCCCCTTGCCGCATCCGTGAGCACGGCTCCACTCGGCGTCTTCGACTCCGGCATCGGCGGGCTCACCGTCGCGCACGCGATTTTCGAGCGGCTCCCGGGCGAGTCGGTCGTGTATTTCGGCGACACGGCGCGTGTCCCCTATGGTCCGAAGTCTCCCGAGACGGTGCGACGCTATAGCGGCGAAATCCTGCACTATCTGCTGCAGCGCGATGTGAAGATGGTCGTCGTGGCGTGCAATACCAGCACCGCCCATGCCCTCGACGACTTGCGGCGGCGCTCGCCGGTGCCGGTGATCGGCGTGATCGAGCCGGGCGCCAAGGCCGCCGTGGCGGCGACCGGGAGCGGGCGCATCGGCGTGATCGGGACGGCAGGAACGATCGCGAGCGGGGCCTACGAGCGCGCCGTCAAGGCGCGGCGCCCCGACGCGACCGTCACCTCACAGGCCTGTCCGCTCTTCGTACCGCTCATCGAGGAAGGGTGGTTCGACCATCCCGCGACGGAGCTGATCGCGCGCGAATATCTCGCGCCGCTGCGCGCCGCCCAGGTCGACGTCCTGGTGCTCGGGTGTACGCACTACCCGTTGCTCAAGCCGCTCCTCGGACGAGTGCTGGGGCCGGGGGTGCGGCTGATCGACAGCGCGGAGGAGACGGCGGCGGAGGTGGCGCGCGAGCTGGCGGCGCACGGCCTCGCGGCCGGCCAAACGAAACACGTCACGCACGAATTCGTCGTGTCGGACGACGAGCCGCACTTCCGTATGATCAGTGAACGGTTTTTGGGGGCGAGAGTTCAGTCGGTAGAGGTGATACAAATGTAGAATGTCCGATGTAGAAATGTCCAAGTAGACTTCTATATTGGGCATTGGACATTTTACATTCTACATTTCGTAGTTTCTCAGCTCCACGTTGTCGTGTGTTATCACCGCGTATCGACCGCCATCCAGAAACGCTCCCGGATTCACATACGCGCGCCCACCGTCGATCTGCTCGAGTTGCGCGCGGTGCGTGTGCGCCATCACCACGAGCGACAGTTCGGGCCGGCGCGCGAGCACGCCTCTCGCGTACGCCGCCTGCGCCGCTGCGGCGCGGTCGAGCACTGCCGCATCCTTGGTGGTGTCGGCGAGCGTTCCCGACAAGCGGTCGGCGATCCAGAAGCCGATCGCCGGGTGCAGCAGGCGGAACAGCGCGATCGTCACGGGCTGACGCAGCAGCCAGTGCAGCAGCGCCCCGCTCCAGTGCTGTTCGGTGATGCCGTCTCCATGCACCACGAGTGCCCGCCGCCCCGCGAGCACCAGCTCGGCGGCTCCGGGGTGGTAGCCGATTCCCATGTCCTTGCGCAAAAAGTCGCCGCCCCAGCGGTCGTGGTTGCCGCCCAGGAAGGTGACCGGAATGCCGCGCTGCACGAGACCGGCGAGCTGCATGACGGTGCCGAGGTGGCGGCGCGGCACCGCACTCCTGTATTCGAACCAAAAGTCGAACAGGTCGCCGTTCACGACCAGCTCATCGCCGGGTTGCGGCACCGTGTCTAGGAACGAACGAAACGCGCGGGTAACCGATTCGGGGACCTGCCCCAGGTGGGCATCGGCCACGACGAGGCAACGCGACGGAGGGGGTGGCACGGCCCCAAGCTATGAAGCGCCTTTGACTTTTGCCATCGTCCTACGCATTCTCCCGACAGCATGACGGTCACACGCGACGATCCGCGGTTGCGTCCCCCGCGTCCGCGCGCTCCGGTCCCGCGGGGCGCCCCGGAGGGAAGCGGGGCGCGCCCTCCTGCCGGGGAAGAGCGCAATGCGGGCACCCCGCTCGATCTCGATTTCATCCGCTCGATCCGGATCAACCGCAGCGCGGTGGAGCGTCGCGCCGCCACGCTGCCGAAGCGCCGCACCGTAAAGAAGGAATGGCAGGCGGCGTGGCTGCTCCGGGCCGTCACCTGCATCGACCTCACCACCCTGCAAGGCGACGACACTCCGGGGAACGTGCTGCGGCTCTGCGCCAAGGCGCGTGATCCGATTCGCCGCGACCTCACCGAGGCGCTCGGTGTGGAAGCGCTCGACATCACCGTCGGCGCGGTGTGCGTCTACCATGCGCTGGTCCCGACTGCCGTGCGCGCGCTCGAGGGGAGCGGGATCCCGGTAGCCGCGGTGTCGACGGGATTCCCGGCGGGACTCAATCCGTTCCCACAGCGGCTCGCCGAGGTGCGTGCGTCGGTCGAGGCCGGGGCCGGCGAGATCGACGTCGTGATTACGCGCGCCCATGTGCTCACCGGCGACTGGCAGCGGCTGTACGAGGAGGTCGTCGCGTTCCGCGAGGCGTGCGGCGCGGCACACATGAAGGTCATTCTCGCCACGGGTGAGCTCGCGACTTTGACCAACGTGGCCCGGGCCAGCCTGGCGGCGATGATGGCCGGCGCCGACTTCATCAAGACCTCGACGGGCAAGGAGCCGGTCAACGCCACGCTGCCGGTGGGCCTCGTCATGACCCGCATGATCCGCGAGTACGCGGACCGCACCGGCCACGCCGTAGGGTTCAAGCCGGCAGGCGGGATCCGCAGCGCGAAGGGGGCGCTCGACTGGCTCATCCTCATGAAGGAAGAGCTGGGAGTTCCCTGGCTGCACGCCGATCGCTTCCGCCTCGGTGCGTCGGCCCTGCTCACCGACATCGAGCGGCAGCTCGAGTATTTCGTGACCGGCCGCTACAGCGCCGCCCACCGGCATCCGATGGTCTGAGATGGCCACCACCGTTGCCAGCATCTTCGAGACGATGGAATGGGGACCGGCGCCGGAAGCGAGCGGCCCCGCGCTCGACTGGATCCGCTCCCGCGGCGGTACCTTCGGGCTGTTCATCGGCGGCCAGTGGGTCGCCCCGGCGTCGGGCGAGTCGTTCGAGACCATCAATCCGGCGACGCGCGCCGTCCTGGCGAAAGTGGCGCAGGCCGGCGCGGCGGACGTGGATGCCGCCGTGCGGGCCGCACGGGACGCGCTGCCGAAATGGTCGGCCCTCTCCGGTCACGCACGGGCCCGCTACCTCTATGCCCTCGCCCGCGAGGTCCAGAAGCACGCGCGCCTGCTCGCGGTGCTGGAGAGCCTCGACAACGGCAAGTCGATCCGTGAGACGCGCGATCTCGACATCCCGCTCGTCGCGCGGCACTTCTACCATCACGCCGGCTGGGCGCAGCTGCGCGACACCGAGTTTCCGGGATACGGTCCGATCGGGGTCGTGGCCCAGATCATCCCGTGGAATTTCCCGCTCCTCATGCTGGCGTGGAAAGTCGCGCCCGCGCTGGCGGCGGGGAACACCGTCGTCCTGAAGCCCGCCGAGTTCACCCCGCTCACCGCGCTGTGCTTCGCCGGGATCGCGCAGGACGCCGGGTTGCCGCCGGGCGTCCTCAATGTGATCACCGGCGACGGCCGCCCGGGCGCGCTGCTCGTCGAGCACCCCGGCGTCGACAAGATCGCCTTCACTGGCTCGACCGAAGTCGGGCGCGTGATCCGCAAGGCGACTGCCGGCACCGGCAAGAAGCTGACCCTCGAGCTCGGCGGCAAGAGTCCGTTCATCGTATTCGAGGACGCCGATCTCGACAGCGTGGTCGAAGGCGTGGTCGACGCCATCTGGTTCAACCAGGGCCAGGTGTGCTGCGCGGGATCGCGCATGCTGGTGCAGGAAGGGATCGCCGAGCGGCTGGTGACGAAGCTGCGCGCCCGGATGGAGAAGCTGCGCGTCGGCTCGCCGCTCGACAAAGCGGTGGACATGGGCGCGATCGTGGCGCCGGTACAGCTGGAGCGCATCCGCGGACTGGTGGAGCAGGGGGTGGCCGAAGGCGCCACGATGTGGCAGCCGTCCTGGGCCTGTCCCACGGACGGTTATTTCTATCCGCCGACGCTGTTCACCGACGTCGCCCCCGCGGCCACCATCGCCCAGGTGGAGATCTTCGGGCCGGTGCTCGTCTCGATGACGTTCCGGACGCCCGCGGAAGCCGTCGCGCTGGCCAACAACACCCCCTACGGTCTCGCCGCCTCGGTCTGGACGGAGAACATCAATCTCGCGCTCGATGTCGCGCCGAAGATCAAAGCCGGCGTCGTGTGGATCAATTCGACCAACCTGTTCGACGCCGCCTCGGGATTCGGCGGCTACCGTGAGTCGGGATTCGGCCGGGAGGGTGGCCGGGAGGGGATGTGGGAATATTTGAAGGCAGAATTGAAAACCGCGGGCGAGGCCTCGGGAATTCCTCATTCTGCATTCAACATTCTGCATTCGGATTCATTGCCCCCCATCGACCGCACCCCCAAGCTCTACATCGGCGGCAAACAGGTCCGACCCGATCAGGGCTACAGCCGCCAGATCCGCGCGGGCGATGGACGGCTGCTCGGTGAGGTGGGAGAAGGCAATCGCAAGGACATCCGCGATGCCGTGGAGGCGGCGCACGCCGCGGCGGAGTGGGGACGCGGCGCCGGGCACTTGCGCGCGCAGATCCTCTATTACATCGCCGAGAATCTCTCGACTCGGGGCGCGGAATTCAGCGCCCGGATCGGCGCGATGACCGGGGACCCCGAGTCGGCCCGGCGCGAGGTCGACGCCACGATCGCGCGGCTGTTCACCTACGCCGCCTGGGCGGACAAGTACGACGGGGCCGTGCACCAGGTGCCGATCCGCGGTGTGACGCTCGCCATGCACGAGCCCATCGGCGTGATCGGTGTCGCGGCGCCTGCCGCTGCACCGCTGCTCGGCTTCGTGTCGCTCGTCGCCCCGGCGGTCGCGGTGGGCAACACCGTCGTGGCGATTCCATCACCTCCGCACCCCCTCGCGGCCACCGATTTCTACAGTGTGCTCGAGACGTCCGACCTGCCGGGCGGCGTGATCAACATCGTCACCGGCGACGGCGATGCTCTGTCTCGGATTCTCGCCGAGCACCTCGATGTCGATGCGGTGTGGTACGCCGGGGGAGCGGCGGGCGCCAAGGCCGTGGAGGAGGCGTCGGCGGGCAACATGAAGCGAACCTGGATCCCCGGCGCCCGCGACTGGCTCGACCCGCGGGTGGGCGAGGGCCGGGAGTTCCTGCGTCACGCGACGCAGGTCAAGAACATCTGGATCCCCTACGGCGAGTGAGCATCAGCTTCGTCGAACACCGCGTCAATTACTCCGAAACCGACCAGATGGGCTTCGTGTACCACGCGAATTATCTCGTCTGGCTGGACATGGCCCGCACGGAACACCTTCGCCAGACCGGGGTGACCTACAAGGACATGGAGGAGCGCGGCGTGTTTCTGGCGGTGACCGAGGCACGCATCCGCTACCGCCAGGCCGCCCGGTACGACGACATCGTGCGCATCAAATGCTGGGTCCGCGATCTGGCCTCGCGCCGGGTCGTGTTCGGCTACATCGTCGAGCGCGCCGGGACCGCTGAGCTCCTCGCCACCGCGGAAACCGCCTTGATCGCCTTGGACCGCCAGCGCGCCCTGTCCCGCGTGCCGGCCGACGTCACGGAACGCCTGCATGCGATACCGGACCTCGTTCGCCTGTAGTCTCGCCGCCGCGCTGACGTGGTCGGCGGCGCTGAGCGCGCAGGCCGTCCCCCCGGCCCCCGCTCAGGTCGACGAGGCGGTTGTGGGACAGATCGCGCATCTCCTCGCGCTCTCCGATGGGCGCCAGTACGACGAGGGCGTGCTGTCGCAGGCGCTGCATGCCGACAACCTGAACGTACGGGTCCAGGCGGCGCTCGCGGCCGGCCGCATCGGCGATCCTGACGCCGTGGATCAATTGATCCCGGCGCTCACCGACTCTGCGGTGGCGGTGCAGGCGAGCGCCGCGTTCGCGCTGGGGCTCCTGAAGAGCGTCCGCGCGGTCGATCCGCTGCTCACGCTCGTGCGCAGCGTTCCACCCGGGGGGCAGGGGCCGCGAGAGATCGAGGCGGTCACCGCGCTGGCGAAGATCGGTGGACCGGAGGGCGCGGCGGCGATCCGCACGATTCTGGAAGGCGCGCCGGTGGGACAGACGGCCGTTCCTCCGACGGTGAGCACCGCGCTGCTCGAGGCGTGGCGGCTCGGCGCGCGCGCGCCGATTCCGCAGCTCGTCGGCTTCGCCGACAACGCCGATGAGACGGTGCGCGCCCGCGCGCTGTATTCGCTGGGGCGGTTGCACAGCGCGTCGGCCGGAGCCCAGCTCTTGCGGGGATTGAGCGACCGGTCGGACCAGGTCCGCGCCATCGCGGCGCGCAGCCTCACCGCCCCGCTCGCCGATTCGAGCGGCCTCGGCCGCAGCGCGGTGGCCGCACGGTTGCGGCCGCTCGTCACGGATGACAATACGGGCGTCCGCATCAATGCGCTGCGGGCGCTCAGCTCGTTCCGCCGCGATTCGACGCTCGTCTCGGGGCCGCTGAGCGCCCTCACCGATCAGTCGGTCGGCGTCGTGGTCCAGGCGGAAACGACGCTCGGTGTTCTGGGCGGGTCGGCGGCGGTCGAGGCGCTGCGGCGACAGCTCGCGAGCGCCGTCTTCGGCGTGCGCCGCCAGGCGATCCTCGCGCTCGCCGAAGCCGACAGCGGCGCCGGCGACGGCGCCGCGGGGAGCGTCGCCGCAAGCCCCGACTGGCGCTGGCGCAGCGTCGCGACCGAGGCCTACGCCACGACGAAGAATCGCTCACGACTCGAGGCGTTGCTCGCCGATCCCGACGGGCGCGTCGTGGCGGCTGCGCTGGGCGGCCTGGCGCGCATCGTCCCCGAGAACGACACCGCGCTCGCCGGCCGCGCGCGGACGTTGCTCACGCATGCCGATCCCGCCGTGCGCAGCGTAGCCGCCGATGTGCTGGGACGTACCCCCTCGGCCGACGACATCGACCGTCTCATCGCCGCCTACCGGCGTGCGCAGAACGATCCCATCGACGACGCCGGGCTCTCGGCGGTCGCGGCGCTGGCGGCGATCGCCGACGTCGGCGCGGCGCCGCGCGTGCGTGTCGTGCAGGCGTTCGTGAGCGGCGTTCCCCGGCCCGCCGACTACCTGGTGCGGCGTCTCGCTGCCG
>DATFTG010000165.1:0-5290 GCA_035262265.1 Gemmatimonadales bacterium | reverse complement strand
TCCAGCTCTCGGAGCTGACACGGGACTGGAAGCTCTTCGAGTATTGCGTGCGCTGCGGCTGGTGGCGCGAGGTCGCCTAGCCGCGATCGTCAAGTGCGTAGGCAAGGAGCGCCAGCGTCTGACGGAAGACGGTCTCGGGCGGCTCGGGGGAGACCCGGGTCGCCCGCCAGAGTCCCTGCGGCGAGCGCTGCACGCGCTCGATCAGCCAGCGCTCGCCGTGGACGGTGCAGCCGTAGACCGGGCTTCCCATCACCTCGGGGGCGAGCAGCCGTACCAGTGCCGGGCCGTAGATCGTGATCTTCTGCCGCGGCGTGTAGCGCCCGACCGGGCGGGCCATGCCTAGGCGATGAGCGCGTGTGCGCGCGCGTAGCTGCCGCTCTCGCCGAACCAGGCCCCCGGCCGCGGCTTCCCCGGCCGCCAGGTGCGGAGGTAGTACGCCCAGGCGACCTTCGCGTCGCCGACCTTCGGGAGCGGCGCGGGATCGATCCAGAGCAGTCCGCGGCTGATGATGACGGCGAGATCATCGCCCCGCGGCGTCGCGAGGATCGTCGACACCGCCTGGCGGGTCGTCGGGAAATCCCGCATCGCGGCGAAATGCCGGAAGGGCTCCATCCCGGGATAGAGCTGGAAGATGCCCGCGCCGGCCGTCTTCCCCGGCTCGATCTGCCAGAAGCTCCGTGCCGGTCCCTTCCCCATCTGGACCCGGCGGCGGAAGGCGGTTTCCTGCTGCCCGATGGCAAGCAGCAGCACCCGCGCCTTGTCCGTGTTGTAGGGTTTCCCCATCCAGGCGAGCACGGGGGAGACCAAGTCGACATCGGCCTCGGCGATGGTCATGGGTCGCCTCCGGGCCCGGCGCCGGTATCGGGAATGCCGGGCAGCGATTCCCCGGTGATCTTCTGCCAGATGAGTCCGATCACCCGCTGGTTCGAGCGGTGCTGCATGTTCATCACGTCGTTCAGCCAGGCCTGCTTCGCCTCCACCTGGCGGAGCTTCTCTTCGAGCTGCTTGTCACGGATCTGATCGTTGTCGTGGAGCATCTCCCGCATCACCCGCGGGATCGCCTGCTCGTTCGCGCGCACGCGCCCGCGGAGATCCTCGATCAGTTTTGCTTGCTGATCGTCTCGGAGCTGCGCCTCGTGCTGCAGCGCCGCCACGTCACGCGAGATCGGTGCGATGAAGAGCGCACCCGCCGTGCCGGCGAGCGTGATCGCGACGCCGATGGCGGGCCAGATCGACGACCAGCGGGTCTGGCGGATGTCGTGCAGCTGGGTCGCGAGCGATTCTAACGTCTTGTGGATCTCAACCAGAGACGCCGTGTGGCTGCTGACGGATGTCTCCACCGCGGCGATCCGCTGCCCATAATCGATCGAGCCATTGAGACGCCGCGGGGGAGTCGGCACGTCAGTTGGGCATGCCCGGGTCCGCCATCGGGTGGCGCTGGAGGTAGGTCGCGCACGATTCGATCGGCGCCTTGTCGGGGTACGAGCCATCACACACCGGGAAGCGGAACATGAAGAGGTCCTCCTTCACGTTCTCGCAGATGTGGAATTTCTGATGCGCGTCGTCGTGGCAGCGCGCGAGGCCCCAATCGCCGGCCTCCTGCGCCGCCATCCAGCCCTCGTGCTCGCGATCCTGCGCTGCCTTGAGCTGCCGGACCTGCGCGTCCGTCCAGCCCTTCGGATTGCCATTCGCGACCGAGTCGGCGTAGCCGCTGAAATCCATCATGCGGCGGAAGTGCGCGTCGGCGGGGTCCTTCGCGAAGGCCTCGTAGGCTTTGTGGGCGTCCTGCACGTTCACACAGGCGGGTTGCCCGCTGCCGCCGCAGAGCCCGTAGGAGGCGAGGCGATGCGCCTCGTGCGCCGCATGCAGCGAGGTGAGGTCAGCGCCCTCGGTCGGCTTCGGCATCGGCTTCGTCGAGTCCGCCATGCCGATCTTGCTCTTCGCCGACTGGTACGCCTCGGTCGGGACGGGCGGCACGCAGTCGCCGCCCGCGACGCAGACGCCGTTCTCGACCCGGATGTCGAGCACCTTCTTGACGCGATCGGTGAGATTCGGATTCTTCGCGCAGGCGGCCTTCGTGCTCGATCCGAGCGAGCACGCGCGCGCCTTCTGATTCACGTAGTATTCGATCTGGTAGTGCCGGCCGCCGACCGTGATGTCCCAGGTCTTCCGATCCGGGAAGATGGCGTCGTACTGATGCGACGCCGTGAGCCGCTGGAGCACGACCGAGAGCTGCGTGCGCCCGAACCCGAGCATCCCGCTACACCCGGGCATCGAGCGCACGTAGCGCCAGACCTCGGGCATCATAATCCCGAGGAGTCCGCGCTCCATCACGTCACGGTCGCGCTGCGTGGCCGTGTGGCCGCGGAACATCCGATAGTCCGCTCCGCCCTTGACGGCGAGCGACACGTCGCAGGGGTCCACGCGGACGGGGGCGGCGCTATCGTCGGGGGCTGCCGCCGGAGGCGCCGCCCCGGGAATCGTGGTCGTGGTCGTGCCGGCCACGACGGTGATCGTCGCCGTCGCCTTGCCCGCCGAGGTCCCCGTCGCCGACTGGCAGACGACGACGAGCGGGACCTGGCCGGGGGTGTCCGGAAAGATGACAACCGGCTGGTCGCCTGCGACGGCGAGGGCGATCTCGTCGCCGCCGAAGGTCCAATCGCACGTCGATGTGCTCGGGTTTTTGGCATTGGCCGTCAGTTCCTGGCCGATGGCGACCGTCTTGGTCGACTGCCCGTTGACGGTGGTGACGAGTGACACCGCCCCGGCCGGCGTCGCGAGCATGGTCGCCAACACCGCGAAAAGACGTGTCCATTTCCAACCCATCATCCCCCTCCCTCCGTGCCCACATGGTGCGCCCGCGAATCCGTGCTTCACAACCAGGCACCCGAACCCTTGACAAACCCGTCTTGACACGCAAACTCGGTTTCAGTATTGACGGTGAGTCGTGGACGCCGCATCCACGGCTGCACTCGCGCCGCCGCCCCCCTCCCCCGCCCCGTTTCGCGATCGACACGGCCGTCTGGACATCCATGCCCTGATGGCGCTGCGCCGCGAGGGCATGACCCTCCAGCAGATCGGGGACCTGGTCGGGACGACCCTGGAGCGCATCCGCCAGCTCCTGGAGCGCGCGGGCTTTGACCCGAAGGTCGGCCCCGAGGCGCGCAAGGCCGCCATCGAGGTCCAGCGCGAGCGCGCCCGCTGGGACTACCTCCCGGAGCCCGTGCAGGAGTTCGTGCTGGCCGCCCGGCGCGACGGCTACGAGGTGCGGACGGGCGCCGGCAGCCGCCCGGTCTTGACCGTCAACGGCACTCCCGTGCGGGTGCATCGCGGCACGCCCTATCAGGTAGACGACCGGCGCTACGTCCGGGTGACGGCAACCGATCCGGACATCATCCATCTCGTGCTCCTGCCCGAGCCGCTGACCGGCTGGATCCGGATGTACGGCATCTCGCGCACGCGCCGCGCCCACATCATTCCGCTCCAGCCCAAACGTGGGCGCTGGAGCCTGCTGACGCCCGTCGATCTCGCGGTCCCGGGCGCCACACGTGCGTTGCTGGAGGAGGAGTCGCATGGAAGCGGCTATGGCCGAGAATCGGACTCCGCAGCCGACGACGACGCCTGAAGAGACCGCGACCCGACTGGTCGCGGAGCTGACCTCACTCGCCGAGACGCTGGAGCCGAGCGAGACGCCGGGGCAGATCGCCGCCGCGCTGACGACGGGTTCCCCGCACCTGGCGCTCAGCGATCTCCAGGGCGTCCTCGACAAGCTCCGGACGGAAGGGATGCAATCGCTCTTCCACGACGAGGTCGAGCTGCGGCAGTTCTTCCGCGTGATGGCGGAGCGGACGCTCGCCAAGATGTTCGTCCTGACCGAGCACACGCTCGATCTGATCCAGCAGAAGCTCCAGCACACCCCGCTCTCGAATCAGACGCTCGGCGGCCTCACGAAGGTGCTCGAAGCGCTCTCGAAGCAGAGCGCGGCGACGACCCAGCTGATGCACACCTCCGCCGCGGCGGCCGAGGAGGCACGGCGGCGGGCGGCGGCGCTCTCGACGCCGGAGCTGGCGGCCGAGGTCGCCCGCAAACGCCAGCTGCTCGAAACGCACCGCGCCGCCGACGAGGCATGAGTACCCCCGCCGTCGAGCGCGAGGCGCTCCTCGCCGAGCTGGCCGCTGCGGAGGCCGAGCTGATCGAGCGCCAGGCCCGGCGGCTCCGTCTGGCGCAGCTCCGGCCCCAGCGCTTCGCCGAGTACGTGATCAAGGACGAGCGGGTCAATTCCCTGATCCAGCTGCACGCGATGCACAAGCTCTGGTTCGAGTTCATCCTCGCGTGCTGGAAGCGGGGGCTGACGCCGTTCATCTTGGCCCCCTTCGGGTCGGGGAAGACGACGCTGGTCCTGGCCTTGATCCTCTGGATGCTCGGCCGGGACCGCAACCTGCGGGTGAAGATCGTCTCGGCGTCCGACGATCTCGCGATCGATCGTGCCCGGCTGCTGCAGAGCTACATCGAGTCCTCGGACGAGCTGCACCAGCTCTTCCCGGTCCTCCGGCCCGACGTGAAGAAGGGCTGGCAGGTGAAGCGGATGTTCGTCCAGCGGACATCGAAATCGAAGGACGCTTCGATCCAGGCGCTCGGCGCGACGAGTTCGGCGCAGGGGAGCCGGACCGATCTCTTGGTGATCGACGACATCAACGATCTCCGCAACACGATCATCTACCCGCGGCTCCGCAAGCAGGTCATCCGGAATTTCTCCTTCCTGCTCTCGCGCGTCGAGCCCGAGGTCGGCCGCACCGTCGTCATTATGACCCGCTGGCACGTCGAGGATATCTTCGGCTGGGTCACGTCGGACGCCATCATGTGCCAGCAGTACGGGTTCCTGATCCAGGCGATCGCCGACGATCTTCAATCCCTGGAGTGCGAGATCGTGCTCGGGACCGGCGGCAAGCCGCGCCAGCTGGTGCCGGACGATCCGATCGAGACCCTGCTGCAGAACATCGAGGAGGACTGGCGCGTCGAGCCGGCACCCGACATCCCGGCGTGCCGGAACGACATCCCGTGGGCGAGCGATGCGGCGGTGCATATCCATCGCCGGCTCCCGCTCTGGCTCGATCGCCTGTCGCCCGAGATCTTGGCTGCGCGCCAGGCCGAGATGGGCGACCGGGATTTCGCGCGGGGCTACAAGCAGCGCGCGATGAGCGAGAAGGATCTGCTCTGGAAGGAGGGCTACGTCGCGCAGTGCCTGGATAAGTCGCACACCGTCGTCAAGGCGTGCGTGCCAGGCGACCGC
>DATFTG010000164.1:0-25381 GCA_035262265.1 Gemmatimonadales bacterium | reverse complement strand
CATGCCGGGCGGCGTACCCCGTACGTCGACGCTGGCGCTGACCAACGCGACGTTCCCCTACGCCAAACGGCTCGCCAAGCGCGGCTGGAAGCAGGCGTGCCGCGACGACGGCGCGCTGTTCCTCGGCCTCAATGTGATCGAGGGGAAGGTCGTGTACCCGGGGGTCGCGGAGGCGTTCGGGCTCCCGGTGGCGGACCCCCAAACGCTGGTGTGAGTGAGCGCCTTCCCGTGGTGCAGGTGCTCCGGCTCCCGCATCACGACGGTCTTCCGCTTCCAGCCCGGGCGACCGCCGGAGCGTCCGGCTACGACGTCGCGAGCGCCGAGGCGGCGTTCACGCTGCAGCCGATGGAGCGCCGCCTGGTGCGCACCGGACTGGCGCTCGCGATTCCTCCGGGATACGAGGCGCAGGTCCGCCCGCGCTCCGGGCTCGCGCTGAAGCACGGCCTCACGCTCCCCAACACCCCGGCGACGATCGATTCCGACTATCGCGGCGAGCTGATGGTCGCGATGATCAATCTCGGCACGAGCGCCGTGACGGTGGAGCGGGGGACGCGGATCGCGCAGCTCGTATTCCAGCGCGTCGCCGCCGTGGAGCTCGAAACGGTGGACGCGTTGCCTCCGAGCGCGCGCGGGGCGGGCGGGTTCGGGAGTACCGGCGCGTGATTCGCCCGCCGGTGTTGTGCTATCACCGCATCGGTGGTCCGCTCGAGCTGGGGATCACGCGCGTGAGCCAGAAAGTGTTCGCGCGCCAGATGACGACGCTGGCCAGGCTCGGCTGGCGCACGATCTCGATCGAGCAATTCCAACAAGGTACGTCCCGCTACCTCTTTCCCTTGTCGCGGTTGTCGTCGGACGGCAAGGACTTTCTGCTGACCTTCGACGACGGCCACGCGAGTCTGGCGGAGTTTGCCTACCCGGTGCTCGCCGATCTGGGATTCCGGGCCACCACGTTTCTCGTCACGGATTACGTCGGCCACGACAACTCGTGGGATGTCCCGTACGCGTTGCGGCGCTTCCCGCAGCTCTCCTGGCGGACGATCGAGGACTGGAGGAGCAAGGGGTTCGATTTCGGCTCGCACTCGGGAACGCACCGGCGCCTCACCTGGCTGCGCAACGAGACGATCAACGAGGAGCTGACGCGGTCGCGCCAGGCGCTGGTCGAGCGGTTGGGCGCTGCCGCGGGAGTGGCGATCGCCTACCCGTTCGGCGCCGCCAGCGATCGCACGGTCGAGCTGGCGCGGCAGGTGGGCTTTGGGCTCGGGTTTGCGGGCGCCTTGGAGAAGGGCACGGATCCGCTGCGCCTGGCACGCATTCCCATCTACGCGTGGGACGCCCTCCCTCGACCGTTCGCCCTGCGGATGGGACCGTTCGGTACGGCCGGGCGGTTCACGGCCCACCTCGCCAACCGCTGCGCGCTCGGGACGACGTTGGTGCTGGCGCTCGCCGGGCGCTATCGCTCGAGTTGGCGCCCGTTCCACAACGGGTCGCTGCCGGGCAGCAGTTAGAGAACCTGCCCGCCCGACACACCCATCCCCATGGCGTGGTAGCCCTTGTCGACGTAGATCGTCGTGCCGGTGATGCCGCTGGCCAGCGCGCTGCAGAGGAACGCGCCCGTGACGCCGACCTCGCGGGCGAGCAGCGACTCGGGGAGCGGGGAATTGGCCGCGTAATAGTCCACCATGTGCTCGATTTTGCCGATCGCGCTCGCCGCCCGTGACGCCAGCGGGCCCGCGGAGATCGTGTTGACGCGATGGCCCCAGCGGCGTCCGGCCTCGAACGCCAGCGTGCGCGTGTCGCTCTCGAGCGCCGCCTTCGCCGATGACATCCCACCGCCGTAGCCGGGGACCACGCGCTCGCTCGCCATGTAGGTGAGGGAGATGAAGGACCCGCCGCGTCGCAGATGCGGGGAGAGCCGGCTCACCAAGGAGGTGAGCGAATAGGCGCTGACGCTCACGGCGGTCAGATAGCCGGCGCGGCTCGTTTCGAGCAGCGGCTTCTTGACCTCGGGGCCGTTGGCGAGGGAATGGACGACGATGTCGAGCGCCTGGTCGCCGAAATCGGCGACGAGCCGCTGGCGCAGCCCTTCGACGGAGAAATCGCCCACTTCCTTGTAGCGCTTGTTGGTGCGGATTTCTTCCGGTGCGTCCCCGATCGTGTCGTAGGCGGCATCGAGGGGATAGATCTTCTCGAACTCGAGCTTCGAGCCGTCGGGCATCTGTCGCGCCTCGTCGATCTTGCCGCGCTCGAGCAGGTTGAGGAAGATGTTCAGCGCCGGCGGCCAGGTGCCGGTGCACACCGTCGCCCCCGCCTCCGCCATCGCTTTGGCGATCGCGAATCCGAATCCGGCGTCGTCGGCGACACCCGCCACGAGCGCTCTCTTCCCCTTTAGATCGATGCTGAGCATCGCTCCTCCCCAAGAAATGCAGAAAAGCAGAATGCTGAATGCAGAATTGTTCATCTCGCCATTCTGCACTCTGCCTTCATCATTCTGCATTCACACAAAGAACCTCGCCGCCACCGGAATCAACTGCGGATGCTTGACTAGGGCATGCGCGAAGATCCGCCCGAGCGTGCGCTTCTGCTGGGGAATCGCATTGACCGTCCGCGCCAGCCCGTCGTAGAAATCGTCGTCCAGCCGCTCCAGCGCCTGCTTGATGCGGTAATACCTGAGATGATCCTCGCCCAGCATGCGCATCCAGGCGTCATGGTAGCCGTGCAGCCGGCCGGCGCTGGTGTCGCCCTGCGCGATCGCTTGCGCCGCGGTGCGTCCGGCGAGCCGGCCCGCCTTCATCGCGTTCACGATGCCGCCGCCCGACAGGGGATTCACCATGTGCGCGGCGTCGCCGGCGATGAGGACGCCGTCGGTCGTCGTCCGCGTGATCGTCGGATGCACGATGACGCCGCCCACGGTGTAGCCGAGTCGTGCCCCGCGCGGGTAGCGTCGCGCGATCCAGGCGTCGAGATAGTCGCGGGCGCTCCGGCCCTTGCTCTTCAAGGCGAGGATGCCCAGCCCGACGTTCGCTATTCCCTCGCCCTTGGGGAAGAGCCAGGCGTAGCCGCCGGGAGCGATCTGATCGCCGAATTGCAGGTAGATCGCATCGGGATCGAACTCGATCCCCTGAACGACGTACTGCGCGCACGACTCCATGTCGCGCGACGGGACACGCGTG
Organism: Gemmatimonadales bacterium; assembly: GCA_035262265.1. GTDB lineage: Bacteria > Gemmatimonadota > Gemmatimonadetes > Gemmatimonadales > GWC2-71-9 > DASTHG01. The sequence continues at coordinate 22,211 of DATFTG010000164.1, read as the reverse complement.
TCGAGTCCCGCCCAGCGGCCGACCATGGTTTCGACGCCGTCGGCTCCGATCACGACGCGCGCGCGGACGGTGTCCGTCCCGCCGGGACCGCGGATGGTGACGGCCCAGCGCCCGTCCGAAGTTCGCGACATCCCCGAAGCCTCGGTGCCGACGGAGAGGTGCGCGCCGGCTGCTACCGCCTCGCCGGCGAGGAACGCATCGAAGCGCGTGCGATCGAGAATCCAGCCGACGTCCCGCTCCGCGACCTTCACCTCGGTGTCGTCGGGGGCGAGAAAGATGACGCGGCTGATCTTGCGCGCGGCCCACGGCGCCCCGTCGGGGTTCGCGAACTCGCGCAGTCCCGCGTCTCCCACGCCCTCGGCGCAGCGCACCGGCGCGCCCACGGCCCGGTCCCGCTCCAGCAGGAGCACGTCGCAGCGGGGCCCCGCGCGTCGGGCTTCGAGCGCCGCGACCGATCCCGCCGGCCCCGCGCCGACCACCAGCACGTCGACGTCGGGCATCAGCTCGCGACCATCGACAGCGCCCGCACAGGGCAGGGCGCGATGCACTTGTGACACCCGGTGCAGGTGGTAGCGTCGATCACCAGCGTGTTGAACTGGAGGTGGATGGACTCGGGGGGGCAGAGGGGCAGGCAAAGGCCACACCGGTCACACAAGTTCAGGTCGACTACCGCGACCTCTGCCACTTTGGCGAGAGCCATGGGGGTAGCCTAGCGGCTTGGCAGAGGAGCGTCAAGCATCAGCCTTGCTTGGAGTTACGCTTTTCGTTAGGTTGGGGCGCGCGTGCCACACCCGCCCTACTCTTAGCCCGGATGGCGATACCCGACCGTGCCGATTAGCTGGCCCAAATGGAGTCTCGGGGCGTTCAACCCCGCGAACGAAATCGCCGTCGATCTCGGCACGGCGAACACCCTCGTGTATGTGCGCGGCGAAGGGATCGTGCTGAACGAGCCCTCCGTCGTCGCGATCGAAAAGTCGACCGGCAAGGTCAAGGGGATCGGGCTCGAAGCGAAGCGCATGCTGGGGCGCACCCCCGACGGGATCCTCGCGGTGCGGCCACTGAAGGACGGCGTCATCGCCGACTTCGACGTCACCGAAAAGATGCTGCGCTATTTCCTCAAGACGATCATCGACCGGCACGTGTTCCGTGTGCGGCCCAAGGTGATAGTCTGCGTGCCCAGCGGGATCACCGAAGTCGAGCGCCGCGCGGTGCGCGACTCGGCGCAATCGGCCGGCGCCAAGGAAGTCTATATGGTCGCCGAGCCGATGGCCGCGGCGATCGGCGTGGGGCTCCCCGTCGAAACGCCGACCGGCAACATGGTGATCGACATCGGCGGCGGGACGACCGAGATCGCCGTCATTGCGCTGTCGGGGATCGTTTCCGATACGTCGATCCGCACCGCCGGCGACGAGCTCGACCAGGCGATCGTGCAGTTCATGCGCAAGAACTACAACCTCCTGATCGGCGAGCCCACCGCGGAGCAGATCAAGATTCAAATCGGCTCGGCGGCGCCGGTGGCGGAGGAGCGCGAGATGGAAGTGAAGGGCCGGGACCTCGTGTCGGGCATCCCGAAAATCGTGCGGGTGCATTCGAGCGAGGTCCGGGAAGCGGTGCAGGAGCCGATCCAGCAGATCGTCGATGCGGTGCGGCGCGCTCTCGAAATCACTCCGCCGGAGCTCGCCAGCGACATCGTGGACCGCGGTATCGTCATGACGGGGGGCGGGGCGCTGATCCGCGGTCTCGATCAGCTGCTGCAGCAGGAAACCGGACTCCCGATCCACCTCGATGAAGATCCCATGACCTGCGTGGTCCGCGGTACCGGCCGGATCCTGGACGACCCCGAAAAGTACCGCAACGTCCTGACGACCTGACCGCATGGCGCTCGGTGCTGACCGATACGCCACTCGCGGCGACACCTTCGTTCTTGTCGTCACGGTGGCACTGTCCCTCGTAGCGATGAGTCTGCAGCCCACAACCCGCGATCCCATCGCCTCGAGCCTGCGCCGCACCGTGTTGTGGCCGTTTCTGCAGCTGCAGAGCCGCTCCGAGCAGCTGCGCACGTCGCGCGCGGCCTACACGGAGGTCGAAGCGCAGCGCGACTCGGCGACCCTCGCCGTGGGCCAGCTGAATGAGATCCGCGCCGAGAACAACCGGCTGCGCGCGCTGCTCGGCCTCGGCGCGCGGCTGGGCTCCGGGTTCGTCTCCGCCGAGGTCCTGCATCAGGCGGCGCCGACCGATCCGCTCACCGTGGTGATTTCCGCCGGATCGAAGCGCGGCGTGCAGCAGCTAGCGCCGGTCGTCGCTCCTGAGGGACTGCTCGGGATCGTGAGCCGTACCGAGGACGGGACGAGCGTCGTGGCGACGTGGGCGAATCCGGAGTTCCGCGCCAGCGGGATGGCGTCCGACGGCAGCGTGTACGGCATGCTCGCGCCACACGATTCCAAAGGCGGGGTGTGGCTGCTCGAGATGACCGGGGTGGCGTACCGCACCCACATCCCGTTCGGGACCCGCATCCTCACCTCGGGTCTGGGCGGGGTCCTGCCCCGCGGCATTCCCATCGGCACCGTGGTCGCGACCAAGGGCGAGACGGAATGGGACCGGACCTACCTGGTGCGCCCCGCCGTCGCGCCCGGATCGGTGATGCACGTGATGGTGTTGACGGCCGGCCGGAGCGAGGATCTGCACGCGACGTTCGCGCCCGACTCCACCAAGGCGCAGCCGTGAGGCGCGGCGACGGGGGGCGGTTCTGGGTTGTCATCGCCCTGCTCGTGGGGCTGCAATTCTCGGTGCGCAGCCACCTCGGGGACCAGCGCGTCGCCCCCGACTTTCTCCTGCTGGCGCTGCTCACCTATACCATCCGGTCGCGGCCGGGGCAGAGCGCCGCCGCGGGTTTCATCGTTGGACTGATCGGCGACGCCCTGACGCCGGCGAGCTTCGGCGCGGGTGCGCTCGCGCACACGATTGTGGGGTATCTCTCGTCGTGGGCGAAGGCGGTGTTCTTCGCCGATAATCTGCTCGTCAATGGGGGGTTGTTCTTCGCGGGGACGTGGCTGCGCAACGCCATCCTCGTGCTGGCCTCGGGGAAGTTCTCCGGGCCGCAGCTGACGTGGGAGTTGTTCGTGTGGTCGCCGCTCGAAGGGGTGACCACCGCCTTCGCCGGGATCGTGATGCTCGTGATCTTCCGCTCGTGGCTGGCCGTTCGCATGGGGGAGTCGTGAGTCGGCTGCCGCCGCATCTGCTCGACGTGCGCCTGCGGGCTGCCCGGTCGCTGGTCTGGGTGGCGAGCGGCGTGCTGATCGGGACGTACTTCCGCACGCAGATCATCGATCACTCGCGGTACGACGTGCAGTCCCGCAACAACCGTCTCCGGCCCATCATCCAGCCGGCGCCGCGCGGCATCATCACCGACCGGCACGGCATCGTCATCGCCGAGAACGTGCCCGGTTACAGCGTCGCGCTCTTTCCGGCCCCCGAAGACTCCCTGCGCAAGACACTGCAGCGGATCGCACCGATCCTCCACCTCGACGCGGCGGCGATCGAGCGTGTGCTGCAGCGCAACCGCAGGGCGCCGTATCAGTCGGCGGTGGTCATGACCGACGCCCCCTTCGACGTGGTGTCGACGCTGGAGGAGCGGCGCCTCACGCTGCCGGGCGTTGTGATCCAGACCGAGCCGAAGCGCTACTACCCCGACAGCGCGGCGGTCGCGCACGTCGTCGGCATGGTGGGGGAGGTCACCGAGCAGGACCTGGCCGGCCCGCGCGGCGCGCCGCTGCGGCTCGGCGAGCTGGTGGGGAAGGACGGGCTGGAGCGCTCCTACGACGACACGCTGCGCGGCCAGGACGGGGAGAAATTCGTCGAGGTGAGCGCCCTCGGATACGTGGTGCGGGAGAACGCCGCGCCCGACCTGATCCCCGTGGCGGGCGCGTCGCTGCAGACGACGCTGGACCTCGATCTGCAGCGCTACGTGTCGCGCGTCTTTCCGGCCACCATGAGCGGCGCGCTCGTCGCCCTCGACCCGACGACCGGCGGTATCCTCGCCCTCTATAGCGCGCCGGGGTACGACCCCAACGCCTTCGTGGGCGGAGTGTCGCCCGACTACTGGCGCGACCTGAGTCTCAGTCCCACACACCCGCTCCTGAACCGCGCGATCCAGGCGCGCTACCCGCCGGGCTCCACGTGGAAGCTCGCCGTGGCGGCGATGGCGCTGCGGCGCGGCGTGGCGACGATGAACACCCGCATGGCGATTCCCTGTCGCGGCGGGTTGCAGTACGGCGACCGATTCTTCCACTGCTGGAGCCCGCTGGGGCACGGTAGTCTCACCCTCCAGCAGGCGATCGCGCAGAGCTGTGACGTCTACTTCTATCAGCTGGGATTGAAGCTGGGCCTGACATCCCTGCTCGAGGATGCGAACGACTGGGGATTCCGGATGCGGACCGGCGTCGATCTGCCGGGTGAGCTGCAGCCGATCTTCCCGAGTGGCCCGGAGTACTTCGACCGCGTCTACGGACCGCGGCGCTGGAGCTCCGGCGTGGTATTGAACCTCGCGATCGGCCAGGGCGAGAACACGCAGACGCTGCTGAACATGGTGCGCCTGTATCAGATGCTGGCGGGCGACGGCAAGTCCCGCACACCGTATCTCGTGCGTCCCACCTCCGAGCCGCAGTACGATTTCAAGCTGACGTCGGACCAGCTGGCCTCGCTGCGCCAGGCGATGGTCAACGTGGTGGAGCAGGGCACCGCCCGGAGCGCGCGCCTGTCCGATTTGAAGATCGCGGGCAAGACGGGGACGGCGCAGAACTCTCAAGGGGCGAACCACGGCTGGTTCATCGGCTTCGCTCCGGCCGACAACCCACAGATCGTCGTCGGCGCCGTGCTGGAATTCGGCCGGCACGGTACGGTCGCCGCTCCGCTCGTGGCGCGGGTGATCGCGCACTACCTCGGCGCCGATACGACCGGGGCCCGGTACCAGTTCGTCGTGCCGAACGACAGTACGCCGACTCCGCCCGACAACCAGATCCTGGGCGGCCCGCCCCCCGATTCCCTGCCGGTCGACAGCACCAGTGCTCCGGAAATTCCGTAAGCTCGACCGCCCACTGCTGCTGGTGGTGCTCGCGCTGGCGGCCTACGGCTTGTTGACGCTGTACTCGGCCGGCCGCACCGACGTCGTGACAATCGTGGCGACGGTGTGGGAGCGACAGATCGCGTGGCTGGTGCTCGGGATCGTGGGGGCCGTGCTGATCTACCGGGCTTCCCCCCGGTTGCTCGAATGGGCCGCGCCCTACGTCTACGGCATCACCGTATTCGTGCTGCTCCTGACGCTGGTGTTCGGGTCGGGGGCGGGGACGGCGGCGGGAACCCGGTCGTGGATCACGATCGCCGGGCATCGCCTCGGGCAGCCCGCCGAGCCGGCGAAACTGGCGGTGATCCTGATGCTGGCGCGTTGGCTCGCCGATCGCCGCGAGCCCCCGGCCTCGCTCCGCGACCTCGCGTTCCCCGGCGTGATCACCTTCATCCCGTTTCTGCTGGTGGTGCTGCAGCCCGATCTCGGCAGTGCGCTCGTGTTTATCGCGATTCTCTTCGCGATGCTGTATTGGGCGGGGGCCCGTCCATCGCTGCTGCTGCTGCTCCTCTCGCCGGCGATCGGATTGGGGATGGCGTTCTCCACGGCCGCGTGGGGCGCCTGGATCGTGCTGTTGTTCGTGCTCGTGTTGTACGTGCGGCCGTATCTGTGGGAAGGGCTGACGGTGATGTTGGCGAACGTGGTCATGGGAGTGATCGCGCTGCCGTTCTGGCGCCACCTCGCACCATATCAGCAGAACCGCCTGCTGGCGTTTCTGAATCCGGAAGTCGACCCGCGCGCCACGGGTTGGCACATCATTCAGTCGAAGGTCGCGATCGGGTCCGGAGGTTGGTTCGGCAAGGGCTTCACCCTGGGGACGCAGAAGCGGCTGGCGTTTCTCCCCGCGCAGCATACCGACTTCATTTTCCCGATCGTGGGAGAGGAGCTGGGGTTTGCGGGTGTGGTCGTGGCGCTGGCGCTGTTCACGACGCTGCTCCTGGTCCTGCTGCGCGTGGCGCGCCGAGCGACCGACCCGTTCTCGAGTTTCTGCGTGTTCGGCATCGCCGGGCTGTTCTTCGCCCACATTCTGGAGAACGTGGGGATGGCCGTGAACCTGCTTCCGGTGACGGGCATTCCGCTGCCGTTCTTCTCGTATGGCGGGTCGTTTCTGCTTAGCTGTTGCCTGTGTATCGGCATCGTTCTGCGGGTCGCGTGGGAGTCGCGCCAGTCCGGCTATGCCGACCTGGGGCAATGAGTTACCGTGCAAGGGCTAGCGCCACCGGGAATGGGCGGCGAGATTGTGGCCTTCCGCACCCCGACTCCGTGAATGGCTTGGTTCAAAAAAGAACGTAAGCCCCGCACGACATCCGAGCGCGTGAAGCTGGAAATCCCGGCCGACGCGTGGGAGAAGTGTGAAGAATGCGGGCACATCGACATCAAGGAGCGGTTCGTCCGTGCCTTGAACGTCTGCCCGAACTGCGGCGCCCACCGGCGGATCAGCGCACAGGAATACATCGACCTCATGATTGATGAGGGGTCGTGGCGCGAGCTGGACGAGAAGCTGCGCTCGGCCGACCCGCTGCACTTCGAGAACTACCGCGAGCGCATGCAGGCCGCCGTCAAGAAGGCGGGGCCGCTCGAGGCGATCCGCACCGGTTTCGCCCGCCTCGATGGTCTCGCCATCAACCTCGGCGTCATGGATTTCGCGTTCATGGGCGGGTCGATGGGGTCGGTGGTCGGTGAAAAGGTCGCTCGGCTGGCGCGCCGCTCGATCGACCGCCGCGACCCGCTGATCATCGTGGCCGCCTCGGGCGGCGCGCGGATGCAGGAGGGCGTGTTGTCGCTGATGCAGATGGCCAAGACCTCGGTCGTCATCGCCGAGCTGGCGTCGCACGGCATTCCCTTTGTGACGATCCTCAGCAATCCCACCACCGGCGGCGTGTCGGCGTCCTATGCGATGCAGGGTGACGTGATTCTGGCCGAGCCGGGTGCGGTGGTCGGGTTCGCGGGGCCGCGGGTGATCAAGCAGACGATCGGGCAGGATTTGCCGCAGGGGTTCCAGACCGCCGAGTTCCTCCTGGAGCACGGCATGATCGACGCGGTGGTTCCGCGCAGCGAGCTGCGCGAGACGACGGCGCAGCTGCTGCGGCACATGGCCGGCCGGGTGCCGGTGGAGGCCGGCGACTGAGCCGGTGGTCCTTCCGGGACGCCTGCCGCTATCTGTTTCCCCGACAAGCCGGCCGGATCAAATGGAGCCTCGAGCCCACCCTGGCGTTGCTCGAGGCGATCGGCCATCCCGAGCGACAATTTCCCTCGATCCACGTGGCGGGGACCAACGGCAAGGGCTCGACCTGCGCGTTCCTGACCGCCGCGCTGCGCGCGCGCGGCTATCGCGTCGGCCTGTACACCTCCCCGCACCTGGTCGACGTACGCGAGCGCGTGCTCGTCAACGGCGAGCCGATGAGCGAGACGGCGTTCGCCGAGTGGACGGCGCTGCTCGAGCCGCACATCGAGCGCACCGGGGCGAGTTTCTTCGAGGCGATGACGGCGATCGGCTTCGCCGACCTCGCGTCCCGCGACGTCCACATCGCCGTGATCGAGGTCGGTCTGGGAGGCCGGCTCGACAGCACCAACGTGATCACGCCGCTCGTCAGCGTAGTAACGAAGATTGCGCTGGAACACACGGAGTACCTCGGCCACGAGCTGGCCTCGATCGCGGCCGAGAAGGCGGGCATCGCGAAGCCCGGCGTGCCGTTCGTGACGGGGGAGCAGGATCAGGAGGTGCGCCAGGTCCTCATCGAGGAGGCCGAGCGGCACGGCGCCCATCCCATCATCCGCGTGGCGCCGCAGACGCCGCCGCAGGGGTTCGCCCTCGGGCTGCGCGGGGCGTACCAGTGGTCCAACGCCTGGGTCGCCCTTGCAGCGCTCAACGCGCTGCCGCCGCCGTTCGGCCCATTTGGTCCCTGGGTACCTGCGAGCTTCGAGTCGGCGTACATGCCGGGCCGATTCGACGTGCGCGGACGCTGGATCTTCGACGTCGCTCACAATCCCGACGGGATGAACGTCCTGGTCGGGGCGCTGCGCGAATTCGGACCGCCGCGTCCGTTACACGCGCTCGTCGGTATCCGTAATGACAAGGACTGGCGGGCGATGCTCGACACGCTCGCCCCGGTCGTCGACCGGCTAGTGTTGACGGTGGCGCCATCGGTGCCGGGGCACCAGCGCTGGCAGGCGAGCGATATCGGCGACGAGGGTCTCGCCGCGGCGGGGATTCACTTCGAGCCGGACTTCAACGCCGCGCTCGCCGGGATTCAGGACGGCGCGCGGACGGTGCTCGTCACCGGGTCGTTCCACACCGTCGGCGACGCGATGGCGCGCTTGCCCGGGTTCGCGCCGCTCGGCTAAATTCTTGCGATGCAAGGGAAAGCGCTTCCCGGCTTTCGCGAGTTTTACCCCGACGAGTTAGGCCTTCGCAACCACATCTTCGCCATCTGGCGCGGCGTCGCCGCACGCTACGGATTCGAGGAGTACGACGGGCCACCCCTCGAGCCGCTGGAGCTGTACACCCAGAAGAGCGGGGCCGAGATCGTCGGGCAGTTGTACGCGTTCACGGACAAAGGTGAGCGGGAGGTGGCGCTGCGGCCGGAGATGACGCCGACGCTGGCGCGGATGGTCGGCGCCCGGGCCCAGGCATTGAAAAAGCCGATCCGCTGGTTTGCGATCCCTCAGTTGTTCCGCTACGAGCGGCAGCAGCGGGGGCGGCTTCGAGAACACTTTCAGCTCAATATGGACATCATCGGCGAGGCCGGCGCACTCGCCGACGCCGAGCTGATCGCGGCGGCCGTCGATGTGATGCGCGCCTGCGGGCTCTCGGCCCGGGACGTACGGGTGCGGGTTTCGGATCGACGTGTGCTGCAGGCGCTGCTCGCGGGCATGGGCGTCGCGGCGGGCCAGCTCGACGCCGCCTATGCCGCTATCGATCGCAGTGAACGGGTGCCGCGGGAGGCGCTGGCGGAAGGGCTGCAGGCGGCGGGATGCTCCCAGCAGACCATCGACGGCATTTTTCGTGTCGCCGGGTTGCGGGATCTCGCGCCTGTTACCGGCGAGCTCGCCGCGATCGGCCAGTCCGACGTCGGGGCGCCGCTCGCGGAGGTCCACGGCGCGCTGCAGGCGATGGGGCTGGGCGAGTTCATCGACGTCGATCTGTCGATCGTGCGGGGCCTCGCCTACTACACGGGGACGGTGTTCGAGCTGTTCGACGCTTCGAAGTCGCTGCGCGCCATCTGTGGCGGCGGGCGCTACGACGGCCTGCTCAAGGCCCTGGGCGGTGTAGATCTCCCGGCGCTGGGGTTTGGGATGGGCGACGTCGTCCTGGGTGAGTTGTTGAAGGAGCATGGTGTGGCTCCGAAACTGGCGTCGCGACTCGACGGGTTCTTGATTTGCGTCGGAGCCGACGATTATCCGACCGTCCTGCGGCTGGCGCACGACCTGCGCGACGCCGGGCTCGCGGTCGAATACAGCCTCAAGCCGCAGGCGGTCCGCAAGCAGCTGGAGCTGGCCGCAGCGCGCGCCGCACCGCGCGCCGTCATCATCGGCCCCGAGGAGCGCACCGCGGGCACCGCCGTGGTGCGGGATCTCATGGGAGGGACGGAGCGGGCCGTGCCGCTCGGGACCGTCGTGTCGGAGCTGCAACGATCATGACCGAGCCTGTCAATCTCGCGCAGAAGCTCGCGCGCATCCGGTCGCACTGGGAGCCCAAAGTCGTCGGCGAGCTGAATGGTCAACAGGTGAAGCTCGTGAAGTTCCTCGGGCCCTTCGTTTGGCACCACCACGACGACGAAGACGAGCTGTTCTACGTCGTGAAGGGTCGCTTCCGCATGGAGTATCGCGACCGGACGGTGTGGATCGAGCAAGGAGAGTTCGTCATCGTGCCGCGGAAGGTCGAGCACCGGCCGGTGGCCGATGAGGAGGTCGAGGTGATGCTGTTCGAGCCGGCGAGCACGTTGAACACCGGCAACGTCCGCAACGAGCGGACGCGGGATGTGCTGGAGCGGCTCTAGACTCTCATCCGCAAGGCAGGCATGGCCCAGGCGCAGAAGATCACGCCACGCGCGCAGGACTTCAGCGAGTGGTACAACGACGTCATCATGCAGGCGGAGCTGGCGGATTATTCTCCGGTGCGCGGCTGCATGGTCATTCGTCCCAACGGCTACCGTATCTGGGAGCTGATGCAGCGCGCCCTGGACGACATGATCAAGGCGTCCGGCCACCAGAACGCCTACTTCCCGCTGTTCATCCCGCAGAGTTTTCTGGCCAAGGAAGCCGAGCACGTCGAGGGGTTCGCGAAAGAAGTCGCGCTCGTCACACATACACGGCTCAAAGCGACGGGGAAGACCGGAGCGGCGGCGGTCACTCCCGATCCGGAATCGGCGTTGGAAGAGCCGCTGGTCGTGCGGCCCACCTCCGAGACGATCATCTACGCGATGTTCGCGAAGTGGATCCAGAGCTACCGCGACCTGCCGCTGCTGCTCAACCAGTGGTGCAACGTCGTGCGCTGGGAGCGCCGCACGCGCCTGTTCCTGCGCACCACGGAGTTCCTTTGGCAGGAGGGGCACACGGCGCACGCCGATGAAGCGGACGCCGAGCGCGAGGCGCGCACTATCCTGGGGATCTACCGCTCGTTTTCCGAAGACTGGCTCGCGATGCCGGTGATCACCGGGGTCAAGACCGAAAGCGAAAGGTTCGCCGGGGCGTTGCGCACCTACGCGATCGAAGCGTTGATGCAGGACCGCAAGGCGCTACAGGCCGGGACGAGCCACAACCTCGGCCAGAACTTCGCCAAGGCGTTCGAGGTGCAATACCAGACGGCGGCGGGTGACCAGGAGTACGTGTGGAACACTTCCTGGGGAGTGACCACCCGGCTCATCGGCGGGCTGATCATGACGCACTCCGACGACTTCGGGCTGATCTGTCCGCCGCGGCTCGCCCCGGTGCAGGTGGTACTGGTACCGATCTGGAAGTCCGACGACGAGCGCGCCAAAGTGCTGGAGGTGGGCGAGCGGGTGCGCGGCGACTTGCAGGGGGCCGGCCTGCGCGTCACGCTCGATGCCCGCGATTCGCTGAAGCCGGGGGCCAAGTACTTCGAGTGGGAGGCGCGCGGTGTTCCGTTGCGGCTGGAGATCGGGCCTAAGGACGTCGCGGCGGGGCAGGCGATGAGCGCCCGGCGCGGGGGCGGCAAGGCTCCGCTGCCGCTGGCGGGGATCGCAGCTGCGGCAACGCAAATCCTGGACGAGATGCAGAGCGGGCTGCTCGGCACGGCGCGCGAGCGGCGCGAAGCCGCGTCCATTCGCGGCGTCACCAAGTCGCAGTTCATCGAGTTCATGAAGGACAAGGGCGGATTCGCGTACGGCGGATTCTGCGGCGACGCCGCATGCGAGGCGGCGATCAAGGAAGAAACGGCGGCGACGGTCCGCGTGCTGCCCGATCCCGAGTTCCGGTCTCCGGAGGCTCCCGCCACGTGTATGTGGTGCGGACGCCCGAGCATCGCCGAGGCGGTGTGGGCACAGGCCTACTAGCCGTCGACCCGGCGCTGCTCGAGGCCATTGCCAAGCGCGCCGGCACGCCCGTCTACGTCTATTCCGCCAATCTCATCCGGGCCCAGTACCACGCCCTGGACGATGCGCTCAAGGGAATCCCGCACCGCATCTGCTATTCGGTGAAGGCGAACGGCAACCTCGCGGTGCTGCGGGTGCTGCAACAGGCCGGGGCGGGGGCCGATATCGTATCGCTCGGCGAGCTGCGGCGCGCGCGCGCCGCCAGGTTCGCGCCCGATACCATCGTCTTCTCCGGCGTCGGTAAGACGGCAGCGGAGATCGAAGAGGCGGTCGCGGCCGGGATCGGTTTCCTCAATATCGAATCGACGAGCGAGCTCGACGTCGTGAGCGCCGTGGCCCGGCGGTTCGGCGGGAAGGTACGGGTGGGGATCCGTGTCAACCCCGACGTGGCGACGGAGACGCACCCCTACACGAAGACCGGCGAGAAGACGGCGAAGTTCGGGATTCCCTTCGACGACGTCGTGAACGTCGCCCGGCGCATCGCCGCCGACGAGCATCTCGAGCTGCGGGGGCTCGCGATGCACCTCGGTTCCCAGCTCACCGACGTCGCGCCGTACCATCGCGGGACGGTCAAGCTGCTCGAGCTGGTCGCCGCGGTACGGGCCTCCGGGATCGCGACGCTCGAAGCGCTGGATGTCGGCGGTGGACTGGGCGTCCGCTACCACGACGAGCACGCGCCGGCCCCCCGGGTGTTCGCCGAGGCTGTGGTTCCCGCGATCAGCGCCGCCGGGCTCAAGCTGCTGTGCGAGCCGGGCCGCTACCTGGTGGCGAACGCCGGTATTCTGCTGACTCGCGTGCTGTATGGAAAACATGCCGGCGGCAAGGAATTCGTCATCGTCGATGCCGGGATGACGGATTTCGTGCGACCCAGTCACTACAACGCCCATCACGATATCGTCCCCTTGAAGGATGGGGCCCGTCCCGAACGGACGGTCAATATCGTGGGGCCGATCTGCGAGTCGGGCGATTTTCTGGCGCTGGACCGGCGGCTGCCGGCGGTCGAGCCCGGCGAGCTGCTCGCCGTGCTGGGCACGGGGGCCTACGGCTTCGTCATGAGCTCGACCTACAACCAGCGGCCGCGGCCTCCGGAGGTCATGGTGGAGGGGGACCGGTTCTTCATCGCCCGGCCGCGTGAGACCCTCGAGGACCTGGTGCGCGGCGAGGTCGCCGAAGGGAAGAGCTGGATCTCGGCATGAACCGGATTCTCATCCTCGACTACGGCTCGCAATTCACGCAGCTGATCGCGCGGCGGGTGCGCGAAGCGCACGTCTACTGCGAGATCCACCCGGCGCGCCGCGGCACCGATCTCGCGTTCATCAAGCAGTTCGCTCCTTCCGGCATCATTCTCTCGGGCGGCCCCAGCTCGGTGTTCGATCCCGGGGCCCCCACCGCGGACCCGGCGATCCTGGCGCTCGGCGTCCCCGTGCTCGGAATCTGCTACGGCATGATGTTGATCATCCACCTCACGGGGGGGAAGGTGATCGCCGCGCCGGAGCGCGAGTACGGGCGCGCCGACATCACGGTGCTGGAGGGGACGGGGTTGTTCGCGGGATTCGAGCCGCAGACGACTACGACGGTGTGGGCGAGTCACGGGGACCGCATCGGTGCCGCACCGCCTGAATTCCGCGCGATCGCGTCGAGTCCCAATGCGCCGATTGCCGCATTCCAGCATGCGAACGCGCCGGTCAGCGGCCTGCTCTTCCATCCCGAGGTCGCGCACTCGGTGCGTGGCGGTGAGATCCTCGAGAATTTCCTGTTCGGCATCTGCCGCTGCACGCCGGACTGGACGCCGGGGCACTTCATCGAGCAGACGGTGGCGCGAATTCGCGAGCAGGTCGGGTCCGCGTCGCGTGCGATTTGCGGACTGTCCGGCGGCGTTGATTCGGCGGTCGCGGCGGCGTTGGTGCATCGCGCCATTGGCAACCGTCTGACCTGTATATTCGTGGACCATGGACTGTTACGCCTGCACGAGCGGGAGCAAGTGGAGCGCACGTTCCGCAAACACATGGGCATCGACCTGCGGGTAGTGGATGCCAGCGCCCGGTTTCTCGGCGAGTTGTCCGGGATCGACGACCCGGAAGAGAAACGGCGGCGCATCGGGCACACCTTCATCGACGCGTTCGAAGACGCGGCCCGGCAGGTCGAAGGGGACGTCGGGTTCCTGGTGCAGGGCACGCTCTACCCCGACGTCATCGAGTCGAGCTCGCCGCGCGGCGGCCCATCGGTCACGATCAAGACGCATCACAACGTGGGTGGGTTGCGGCCCGACCTGCCGTGGGTTCTGGTCGAGCCGCTGCGCGAGCTGTTCAAAGACGAGGTTCGTCAGGTGGGCCGGGAGCTGGGGCTCCCCGAGGAGATCGTGGGGCGGCACCCGTTCCCCGGTCCGGGACTCGCGATCCGGGTCATCGGTCCGGTGAGCGGCGAGCGGCTCGACCTGCTGCGCCGTGTGGACGCGATCTACATCGAGGAGATCCGGGAGGCGGGGCTGTACGACCAGATCTGGCAGGCGTTCGCCGTACTGTTGCCGATCCGCTCGGTCGGCGTGATGGGGGACGGGCGCACCTACGAGCACGTGGTGGCGCTGCGGGCCGTCACCAGTCGCGACGGGATGACGGCGGACTGGTTCCCGTTTCCTCCCGAGGTCTTGGCTCGCATCTCGAACCGGGTGATCAACGAAGTCCGCGGAGTGAATCGGGTGACCTACGACGTCAGCTCCAAACCCCCGGCAACGATCGAGTGGGAATGACCGGCCCCGTCATGAACCGCCGCGGGTTCACCCTCATCGAGCTGATCGTGGTGGCGGTGATCCTCGGTCTCCTGGCGTCGATCGCGATCGAGCGGTTCGCCAACACGAAGGAGAAGACCTATCTCGCGGCCATGAAGGCGGACCTGCGGAATCTCATCACCGCGGAGGTCGTGTTCTCGACCGACTCCCTGCGCTTCACGACAGTGATCGGCTCGGGGGGATTGACGTACAGCGTCACGACGGGGAACACCGTACCGTCGATCGTCCTGACGGGCGACGGCTTCACGGCGAAGATGGGCAATACCAATACGGCTCGGACCTGCGTCATCTTCATGGGGAGTACGCCCCTCGCCCCGGCCACCAACGAGGGCGAGCCTGCCTGTAGCTAGATGTTCTTTTCTTCCAGCAGCTTCAGGAATTCCGCGGGCTGTGCAAGCGATTGCAATTGTTCGGGAACGTCGGGCTCTTTGGCGAACTGGGCGATCTTTCCGAGCACCGGGAGGTACTGGTTGGAGACTTCGAGCGGCGGAGCCACGATCAGAAAGAAATAGTTGACGGGCTTGTCGTCGATTGCCTTGAAATCGATCCCAGCGAGCTTGCGCCCGAACGCGACACGCAGCCGGTTGACGACGAGCGAGCGGCAGTGGGGGATGGCGATGTTCTGGCCGATACCGGTGGAGCCGAGGGTCTCGCGCCGCTTCAACATCTTGTAGAGCATCCCGTCGGCCTTCTCATCGAGCTTCAGCAGGCCCACGAGCTCCTTGAGCACGGCGTCCTTCGAATCACTCTTCAGATTCAGATCGATCGCGTCTTGGGAGAAGAATTCACGCAGGTGCAAGTGGCCGTCCCTAAGCGAAGGTGCGGCGCTTAACGTAATGACGAGTTGCTCTAGGCGCAACGCGCTATTACGTTGGTGCGCATGAAGTTCCCGTACCGCGTGGCATATGACGTGCCGTTGTTTCTCGCCCCCATGGCCGGGGTGAGCGAGGCGCCGTTCCGGCAAATCGCCCGGGACTTCGGCGCCGACGTCGTGGTGTCGGAGTTCATTTCCTCGGTCGGCGTTTCACTCGGCATCAAGCGCGTACTGGCCGACATGCGGTTCGAAGAGTGCGAACGGCCGATCGGCATTCAGCTGTACGGGGCCGAGCCCGAGACGATGGGCCGGGCCGCCGCCATGGTCACCGAGCTGTTCGAGCCCGATTACGTCGACATCAACTTCGGCTGCCCCGTCAAGAAGGTGGTCCGCAACAACGGCGGATCGGGCTGCCTCAAGGACATGTCGCTCGTGGGGTCGATCATCGGAGCGGTCCGTGCCGCCACCCACCTGCCAGTCACCGTAAAGATCCGCAGCGGGTGGGATGACGCCCAGCGCGACCCGGTAGCCATCGCACGTTGTTGCGAGGATGCCGGGGCCCAGGCACTCGCCTTGCACCCCCGCACGCGGACCCAGATGTACAACGGCGCCGCCGATTGGGACGAGATCGCACGCGTCGTGGAGGCGCTCACCATCCCGGTGATCGGCAACGGCGACATCCGTACCGCCCGTGATGTTCTGGCGATGCGGCGGCACACCGGGTGCGCCGGAGTGATGGTGGCGCGCGGTTCGTTCGGCAATCCGTGGATCTTCTCGCAGGCGCGCGATCTGCTTCAGGGCATGCCCATGCGCCCCGACCCGACGTCCGAGGAGCGCTTCGCCGTGGCCCTGTCGCATGCGCGTCTGGCGTTGCGGTTACAGGGCGACACGCGCAAGACCGCGCTCGAGTTTCGCAAGCACCTCGGCTGGTACACCCGCGGGCTGCCGGGCTCGGCCGAGCTGCGGCAGCGCCTCTTCGCCATTGAGTCGATGCAGGAGGCGGAAACGATCTTCGCCGCCTACCTCGCCGACCACGCTCTCACGGTCGCGCCGCTCGCCTCGGCGGCAGCATGACCGGCGGCGACCTCGGGCCCCCGCCCGAGCAGCTGCCGTTCGCAACGATCGATCACCTCCGGCCGCTCACCCAGGGCCACCAGGAGGTGATTTTTGCGCAGGGCAAGACGCCGAACCAGGTCGTCGCTATCGCCGAGCGGCTGGTCTCGGCGAGCAACATGTTTCTCGCCACTCGGACGGAAGCCGATCATCGGAGCGCTCTGGGAGAGCGGTTCCCGCGGGCGCTGGTGAACGAGCTCGGCCGCACCGTCTATCTCGCGCAGGACCCCGAGCCGCCCGCCAGCGGCCGCGGGACCGTCCTGGTCGTCACGGCGGGCACGGCGGATCTTCCCGTCGCGGAAGAGGCGGCGGTGACGGCGCGGGCGTTCGGGAACCGGGTCGATCGTCTGACCGACGTGGGCGTGGCGGGGATTCATCGCGTCCTCAGTCAAGCGAGCGTGCTGCGCAGTGCGGCTGTGGTCATCGTCGTGGCCGGGATGGAGGGAGCGTTGCCGAGCGTCGTGGGAGGGCTGGTCCGGGTCCCGGTCATCGCGGTACCGACGAGCGTCGGATACGGCGCCTCGTTCGGCGGACTCGCAGCGCTCCTCGGGATGCTCAACTCGTGCGCTGCCGGCGTCACCGTCGTGAACATCGATAACGGCTTCGGCGCGGCCGCCGCGGCCAGTCGCATCAATCACCTGTGAAGCGTACCGGCGGGGAGTGGCTCGCGCGCGGTCTGCGCGCGGCGGGACTGGTGTGCTGCGTGGTGGCCATCTGGCGGGGCGGGTGGTTGGGACTGCTGGGTGCGGTGGGGGGCTTCTCCATCGCCTACGGCATCCGCATCGCCCGGGTGCTGCGGACGTGGCTGCACGAGCAGGTGCCCGTCACCCCGTCCGACCTCGCTCATACGCTCGACCTGTTGCGGCGCGCGCACGACGCGATCGCGGCGTGGGCGGTGGGGATCGACGAAGAAGAGGTCGAGGCCTACGGCGACCCCAAGCCGGGCACGCCGGTGCGGGAGCGCGGCGGCGCCATCGTGCAGCTGGCCTCGGTGGACGGCCGCACGCACGTCGCCCGCGAGGACGAAGGGACTTACGTGGCGGTGGGCGATTTCCCGTACGGGGCGGGACTGCTGCTCTCCGAGCGCGACGCCGATCCGGAGATTGCCCAGGCGGTGACCGAAGAGCTGCGTCGCATCGTGGCGGCGATGCGGCTGGCGGAGCTCGAGGTCCCCGAAGGCCAGTTCCAGCTCGTCGCCCGTCAGCTCGCGATGATCGCGGCGGGCGCGCAGACGCTGGAGGGCGTCGCCAAGGCAGGCGCCGAGCTGGCCCAGCAGCTGGCGCAACGCGGCACGGCCGTCGTGATCCTCGACGCCACCACGCAGGCGGCACAGGTGCTCGCCGTTTCCACGGCCGCCGATCGCCGGCTCGCCGGGCTCAGCCTGTCCCCCGACGCCCCGGCGATCCGCGCGATGCAGACCGGTCTGCCGGTCGTGACCCAGGTGAACGAGGACATCTTCGGCCCCGGCGTCCCGGAGCGGCGGCGCCAGGAGCGTGCCGGTCAGGCGTACCCGCTGATGGACGGCCATTTCGCGATCGGCGCGCTGGTGCTCCTGGGACCGGCGATTCTCCCCGAGTCTCCGCTCGCCGACCAGGTCGGTCAGCTGGTAGCAGAGCTGGGGCCGCGGCTCGCCGCTGCCCGCGCCGTACACGAGGCGGAGCAACGAGCCGTGGTCGATCCGCTGACCGGACTGCGCAACCGGCGGGAGTTCGAGCGCCAGATCGAATCGTTCCGGGCGAAGCAGCAGGAGCGCGGCGACCGCGGGCCGACGGAGCCCGTGACCCTCGTGTACGCCGACCTCGATCGCTTCAAGGCGCTCAACGATGGCTTGGGGCACGCGGCCGGAGACGCGGCGCTGCGCCACTTCGCCAGCGTGCTGTCGAAGCAGATCCGCGACCGCGATCTCGTGGCACGCATCGGCGGCGAAGAGTTCGCCGTTTGGCTCCCCGGGACGCCGTTGTCGGAAGGAATGGAGGTCGCCGAGCGCATCCGGCGCGCGGTGGAGACGGAGTCGTGGCACTGGAACGGCTCGCGGTATCCCCTCACGGTGTCGTGCGGCGTTGCCGCTTTCCCGGAAAGCGTGGGTGACGTGAACAACCTGCGGGGCACGGCCGACGCCGCGTTGTACCGGGCCAAGCAGGATGGTCGCAACCGCGTGGCGCAGGCCTCTCCCTACGTCCCCTGACCGATGAAACGCAAGGAAGTGGCCAAGGCCTTCCGCGTGAAGGATGGCGACGGCTTCCGTCTCTCCCGCGTCGAGCCCGCCGAGACGCTGGGGTTCAAGTCCAAGGAGGAGGTCGCGGACACCGTCGCCCGCGGTGTCGAGCGATTGTCGGCCTTGCAGGAAAAGTTGTACGCGCAGGACCGCTGGGCGGTGTTGCTCGTCTTCCAGGCGCTGGACGCCGCCGGCAAAGACAGCACGATCAAGCACGTTATGTCCGGGGTGAACCCGCAGGGGTGTGAGGTCTTCTCCTTCAAGGCTCCTTCGAATGAGGACCTGGATCACGACTTCTTCTGGCGCGCCGCCAGGTCTCTGCCCGAGCGCGGCCGCATCGGCATCTTCAACCGCTCGTATTACGAAGAAGTGCTCGTCGTCCGCGTGCATCCCGAGATCCTCGCACGCCAGAAGCTTCCCGACGCCGTCGTGACGAAACACCTCTGGAAGGAACGGTTCGAGGACATCGTCGCGTTCGAGCGACATCTCGCCCGCAACGGCACGCTGATCCTGAAGTTCTTCCTCCACGTTTCGCGGGCGGAGCAGCGCCGGCGCTTTCTCGAGCGGCTCGACAAGACGGCCAAGAACTGGAAGTTCTCCGCCGCCGATCTCGCCGAGCGGCAGCACTGGAACGCGTACATGCATGCGTACGAGGAGATGATTCAGCACACGGCGACCGCCGGCGCGCCCTGGTACGTCGTCCCCGCGGATCACAAGTGGTTCACGCGACTCGTCGTTATGGAAGCGATCATCGAGGCCTTGGAGAAGCTCGATCTCGCGTTCCCGAAAGTGCCACCGCAAGAGCGCAAAGCGTTGAAGGCGGCCCGCGCCGCACTGGAGCGGGAAGGAAACGCTTGAATTCGCGGCACGACGCCGCTACCGTTCGCCGCTTGAGAAGGGGGGCGACAGGTTTCGACGGGTTTGGTGAGGAAATCGTTGCGTGCCCAGGTCGTCAGTCACCTGGCTAAACAACTGGCAACTGCACAACTGCCAATTCAAACCTGGCACTGGCTGCGTAAGCTTCGGCTTCACGCACCTGCGTGAGTGGCAGCTCGCCTGAGGCGGCGCTCACGTATCGCAAATTCGGGCTGGTGTGATTCGGGGCCTGAACGAATCGCATGAGAGCTGAAAAAGGGCTCGTTGCCACCTGGCCGGCGGGGTGCCTGGGTGGCGAGACCAATAAGCCCCGTCTACGCACGTAGGAACGGTCTCGGAGCCTGGCTCGGACCGGGGTTCGATTCCCCGCGCCTCCACTCGCATGTTCATCGGGCACTTCGCCGTCGGCTTCGCGTCGAAGCGGGTCGCCCCGAAATCGACGCTCGCGGTGCTCCTCGCCGCTCCGCTCCTGGCTGACCTGCTCTGGCCGGCGTTCTTGTTGCTCGGGATCGAGCGGGTCGAGGTCACGCCCTCGGCCAACCCGTTTCTCAATCTGACCTTCGTGTCATATCCCTGGTCCCACAGTCTCGTGATGGGGCTGGTCTGGGCGGCGCTGTTCGCCGGGATCTACTATGCGCTGACGCGCTACGCCCCGGGTACCGCGATGATCGCCATCGGCGTCGTGAGCCATTGGGTGCTCGATGTGATCACGCACCGTCCCGACATGCCGCTCAGTCCGTGGAGCTCGAGGCTCCTGGGGCTCGGGCTGTGGGAATCGGTACCGGCGACCGTCATCATCGAAAGCCTCATGTTCATCGGCGGCATCTGGATCTATACGCGCTGCACGAGTGCTCGCGATCGCGTCGGCCGGTACGCGTGGTGGGGGCTCGTGGCCTTCACCACACTCGGCTATCTGTTGAGTTTGCTGCCGGCGAAGCCCCCCAGCGTCACCGCGATCGGCTGGACGGGGTTGTCACTGGGAATTCTGACGGCGGTCTGGGCGTGGTGGGCAGATAGACACAGGACTGCGGTGGTGGTGAAATAGCCTATCCAAAGTGATGGAGGATTGTGGCGGTTGGAGGTTGGTGGAGGATGTTAGTGCCCTCTCGCCCGTTCCACCGCGGCATGCGACGGCACGACGACGCGCACTGGCGCAGCAGCGGCCGCCGTACCGCCCAGTCGTGTGACGGCCATGGCGGCTGGCGGAGCCGACATCATCGTCTGCCGCGGGGCAGGGGGAGCCCATGTTGAGGGTCCGGCAACGTTGACCCTCGCGCCGGCGTCGGCCGGCCGCGCGATCGCGAACCGTCGGCCAACGGGAGTCGCCGCCGTTGCGACACTCTGCGGCGCCGGACCGGAGGCAGGTGTCGAGGCAGCCACGGGGCGACTCGGCGCCATCGGTTGTGTCACCGCGATTCGGGGAATGCGGCGGGGCGGTGGTGGCACAATGGCCCGGGGTGCGGCGTGCAGGTTCAGTGCGATAGCCGGTGGCGGCAGCGGCGGAGGCGGTTCGGTCCGCCGACGATGAAAGAACAGGTACGGGAAGTAGCCCTGCGGATAGTACGGGTAAACGACCGTCGAGGTGGCTTCGGGCGCCGGCTCGGCTTCCGTCGATTCCTGATAGGTGGTGACGCTGTTGTCGACACCGCAGAATGAGCTGGTCAGCGTAGCGTAGGAGCAGTCGACGACCGACCCGTTCCCCGACGCGGCCATGCTGTGATCGATGGCGATGACCGCCGCGTCGCCATCGGCAGCTGTGGCATCGGTGTGCTGGTGATGGGCGGTGAAGCAGTTGCCGCAAACCGAATCGGTAGTGGTGCGTCGCACGGCGAGCGCCCCCGGCGTGCGGTACCCCGTCAGATCGTAGGTATAGGCTTCGCCGTCGGTAATCCGGTCGGCGATGTCGAGCAGCGCCGCCAGGGGATTTCCGGCGGTCGGCTGCAGCAACAGGGCACGCGTGTAATCCCAGCGATTGCCCTCCACCAGGCCGGCGAAGTCGAGCGGCGTCCACGAGCGCACCGCCAGCAGCGTACCGGTACCCGGTGCCACGACCCGGAACGTGGTGCTGTCGCTGATGCCGCCGACCACGAACGCCGCTCCGCCCGGAACGAAGGCGGGATCATTGGGATGCTCGGGATACAACACCCGGATACGCCCCGAGGGCTCGACGTGCAGCAGCGCCAGGTATCCGCTGTCCTCGAGCTCGACGTAGACGCGTGCGGGAGCGCCAACGGGGAGAACCGTATCGGGGAGCCAGGCCCGTACACCGAGCTTTGCCGGGTGTGCGGCGACCTGCAGCGGGGTCTGCGTGAGCAGGACGAGACCAAGAATGCCGACCATGCAACCGCCAGTTGTGGGGGCGTGTTGGCTACTCTACCCCTGCGCTGCCAGAAGGGTCAAGTGTAGCGGCGAAACCTCGTGTGGCTACGGAACGTAGGCTCCGGCGCGCAACGGCTCAGGCTGCATATATTGGGCCCCGCGTCAGCGAACTGTTTCCCTTTCACGGAGGCGCGATGGGTGCAGTGCTGGATCTGGTCCGAGTGCTGTTCTCGCCGAGCGAAGTGTTCGAGCGACTGCGGGAGCGCCCGGTGTGGTTCGTACCGGCGATCGTTCTTGGGATCGTCGCCACCGTGCTCGGCTACCTCTTCGTTCCCTTCCGGCTGGCATCCATGTCCGGTCAGATAGCCAAGGCCGCTGCGCAGAATCCGGCTGCTTCGGCGCAGATCGAGAGTTTC
>DATFTG010000163.1:0-16949 GCA_035262265.1 Gemmatimonadales bacterium | reverse complement strand
AAGTTGGGACCGGGGTTGGGCGCTTTGTTGTAGGTCTGGCGGTAGAGGTGCTTGTGCTCGAGGAACAGGACGGGGTCGTCACACCGAATCGCGGTCCGCAGCAAGCCGTTGGCGTCCAGCGCGGTCGCGGGACAGACGACGCGCAGGCCGGGAATCGACGTGAAGACCACCGCACCGGTCTGTGAGTGGTAGACGGCCCCGCCTTTGAGGTAGCCCCCGTACGTCACGCGCACCACGGCGGGACAGCTGAAGGCGTTGTTGGAGCGCCAGCGCATCGTGGCCAGCTCGTTGCGCAGCTGATGGTATGCCGGCCAGATGTAGTCGAAGAATTGAACCTCGACGACGGGTTTCAGGCCGCGGGTGGCGAGGCCGATCGCGCGACCGACGATGTTCGCTTCCGCGAGCGGCGAGTTGTAGACGCGATGTCCGCCGAACTGACGCTGCAGCCCGCGGGTGACGGTGAAGACGCCGCCCTTGCCCTTCACCTTGCCGAGGTTGTCCTCGCGGCTCGCGTCGGCCACGTCCTCGCCGAAAACGAGAATGCGCGGATCGCGGGCCATCTCGTCTTTCATACAGGCGTTGAGGAGGTCGACGACGGTGGTCGGCTCGCCGGTGAAGTGCGGGTCGTCCTCGGTGTCGAACTGCTCGGAGGTGGGATCGACGTCCGGTGAATAGACGTAGCGCAGGGCCGTTTCCGGCGCCGGCTGCGGCGCCTCGAGCGCCACGTCGGTCGCTACCTGGATCTCCTCGTCCACCTGCTGCTTGATGGCGTCGATCTCCGCCTGGCTCGCCACGCCTTCGGCGATGAGCCGTGCCGGGAAGGTCAGAACGCAGTCGCGTTTCGCGTCCGACTCCCGCTCGGCGGGAGGGCGGTAGGACACCTCATCGTCGGATTGCGAATGCGAGTACGGTCGCGTCACTTTGGCGTGAACGAGCGCCGGTCCGCGCCGGGCCCGGCAGTGCGCCGCCGCGCGCGCAATCGTCTCGTACGAGGCGATCGGGTCGCAGCCATCGACGCGCTCGACCAGAAGGTCGGGGAAATTGCTGACGAGATTGCTGACCGAGCCGCCGGCGGTCTGCACTTCGACGGGGACTGAAATCGCGTAGCCGTTGTCCTCGATCAGGAACAGCACCGGGAGCTTCAGGTTGCTCGTGGTGTTCAGCGCTTCCCAGAACTCGCCTTCACTCGTGGTTCCCTCTCCGGCGGAGCAGTAGACCAGCTCGTCGTCATGGATCGGCTTGTCGGCGATCGCGTCGACCTTGGCGTAGCGCAGCCATGCCTCGGCGCAGCCGGTGGCCTGCAGGAATTGCGTTCCGGTGGGGGACGACTGGCTCACGATGTTGAGGGCCCTGTGCCCCCAGTGGGACGGCATCTGCCGGCCGCCGGAGTTGGGATCCTCGGCCGCGGCCACCGCCGCCAGCAGCATTTCGGTCGGGGTCATCCCGAGGGTGAGGCACAGGGCGCGGTCGCGATAATACGGGTAGAACCAGTCGGAGCCCGGCCGCAGCACCTTGCCGGCGGCGACGAGCACCGCTTCGTGCCCGGCGCCGGAAATCTGGAAGAAGATCCTGCCCTGGCGCTTCAGCTGAAGCTCTTTGTCGTCCAGCCGGCGCGACGTGTACATCAAGCGGAACATGTCGAGCAGCTCGGGCTTCGACAGCGGCTGGCGTGCGGCCCGCGCCTCGGATCGAGCGCGCGTCTTGGGGGTCGTCATAGGTCGCAAAATAGCTAGAGGTTCACGGTGTCGCCAAAGCTCCCCCGAGGCTCACCAGCGTTCCATTTTCACGTCCGCCAATGCGCTGCTCAAGTCGTTGAATTTCAGGTCGCGCGGCGCAGCGGGAAGGAGGGGGCTCGTGTATTCGCTCTGGCCGCCACGCACCGGAACGCGAAAGTGAGCGAAGCGGCCATCCCCGAGATCCGCCGACACGAGCACCGACATTTGAAAGTCCGCCGGGACGTGCTCCTGGGTGATGCGCAAGCGAACGGTGAAGCGGCCGTTGTCGGCAGCCTGCGGACTCCAGGCGACGTGGTAGGTAGGAATCGCGGTTCCCTTGACCCACTCGTCGAAAAACCAGTCCATCGGGACGCCCATGTGGCGCTCGACGACCTGGCGGAAGTCGTCCGTGGTGGCGGGAGCGCCGCGGTAGGACTGGTAGAAATCGCGCAGCGTTGCGGTGAAGCGGTCTTCTTTCATAGTGCCGAGATCGAGCATCATGATCCGCAGCATGTGGAGCACCCACGCGCCCTTCTCGTAAATCATGATGTCGTAACCGCGCCGGGCGGCTGGCGACGAGTTGCGATACCCGATCCAGATCGGTCCGGCGTCATCGCGGTCGTCGTGGATGTCGCGCTTGTACTGGTCGAGAAACTTGAAGTACTCAACGTTGTGCTTTCGCTCGGCCTGCAGATACCACAACGCAGAAAACGACGCCATCCCCTCACTGAGCCACGCGTCGCGATACGACACCGGCTGCACGCCGTTCCCCCACCATTGATGGGCGACCTCGTGGGCGCGGAAGAACTCGTCAAACCCATCGAGCGACGTCTCCTGGAAGGTGGACCACGAAAGATCGATCATGCCGGGGAACGAAACTCCTTCGCCGTAAGGAATCTCGGTCACGAAAAAGTGGCTGTAGGCGCACTCCCCGAACAGCTTCGTGAACAGCTTGAGGCTGTTCGAAACGTCGGATGCCACGTTTTCCTTCATGTGCGTCTGTTCCGGAATCATTCTTCCCTGTAGGGCGAGTTGACGGCGCAGCTCGCGATGCGCGTCCTCCGACAGGAGCACGTCGAGGGGCGGTGCGTCCGGCTGCTGCACGTGATAGTTGTCGAACAGGCCCAGATTGAACGTGGCATACGACGTCGGCAGGCGCGTCACCCAGTGCGTCGCCATCACCTTGGGCGCCCCGCTCGAATCCACACGGTCGCCGACGCTTGCGAGCGGATACCAGTTCGGCGAATGGAACGTGAGGTCGAATGTCGCGTAGTTGACCCCCTGTCCGTTGATCGGGTACCACGAGGCGGTCGGATCGATGTAGAACCAGTTCAGGAAACGATCGATCAGATCGCCGTGGTAGTAGAGCGTCAACGTCAGCGAATCGCCGGGTTGGAGGCGGCGCGCCGCGCGAACCCACAGATCGCCGTCGTCTTTGGCCTTGAAGAAGGGCGCCGCGTCGCCGTTCGTCCACCGGGCCGAGTCGACCTGGAGCTTGGGATGCAGATCGAAGAGCAGCCAGGGGCCGATGGCTTCCTCCGCCTTCAGCGAAACCATTGCCATCGCGGCAAAATCGAGGTCCGCAGAACCCGTGGGGGTGAGGCGAACGTCCATGCGGTAGCGCGGCACGGTGAGGCGCTTGCGATACCACCATGCTCCTGAGCCGGGGAGCGGCTGCTGTGGCGGAAACTGGGTGACGACCGCCCAGTTGCCACCCCACCGTGTTCTGGACACCGGCCGGTAGAGCTGCACCGCCTCGTTGGCGGACGGGTCGATCTCGAACAGCACGGCGCCGCCGTGCACGCGCTCGATGCGCGCCATGAAAAATCCGGTAGTGTCGTCATTCAACAGCGGAGCGATGACGGCGCCGTCGTAGGAACCTTCGTTCTCGCGGCGGAACGACGCGATGAAGTCCCTGACATGGCCGGCCAGCTCGGGTGGCGGGTTCCCGACTGTGGACTGGAGTCGCCCAATCTGCTGCGGTGTCGAATCGTCGAACAGGAGGATCGCTTCCGTCACGCTGTCGTTCATGGAGGCGGAGCCCCCGAATCGCTGCAACTCCGCCTGCTCGGCGGGCACCGTGGGCGCGAATGCGAATGCCGCCTTACCCTGGAACACGATCCCGACGGGCTGGCCGCCGATCGGACTCAGGTAGTAGAGAGACCCGCGCTCCAGCGTCAGCTGCCCCACGTCCCGCGTGAGGACCAGGTGATTCACCTCCGCCACTTTGCCCGGAACCACGGTGAGATTCTGTAATTCGTGATACCGATCCAGGAATCCGCCTTGAGCGGCTCCGAATCCTGGAACGACCAATGTGAGACCAGCAAGAATAAAGCGCATGAGACGGCTCTCCAGAGACGGCAACAATGCAAGAGTCACGCTGGTGTGCGATTCCACCAGGTCGATTGGCTGTGATCAGGTTGGCGCTCACCGTGGACAGTGTCAATATTTGCCCGTATGGACCACAGCGTAGCGCAGAAACTTCTGGAACGCTTTCCGTACGGCCTCTACGTCGTGACCGTTCGCGCGGACGGTGAGGAGCACGGCATGACGGCGAACTGGATCACCCAGGCCTCCGTCGACCCTCCGATGATCGCCGTCTCGATCGAGAATAGGTCGAAGACGATAGGCCTCATCCGTGACGCCCATCACTTCGCTGTCAGCCTTTTGACTACAGAGCAGAGTGAGCTCGCCGGCAAGCTGGGAAGGACGTCGGAGCAGGCCCCGCAGAAGCTCAAGGGCGTCAAGACGAAGCCGGCACCGAAGGCACAGACACCGGTGTTGACGGAAGCCGTGGGTTGGGTGGAGTGTCGCGCCGTCGCCTCGCTCCCCGCCGGGGATCACACCTTGGTGCTGGGTGAGATCCTGGAAGCAGGTGTCGAAAACGGCGACGCGACACCCCTTACACTCCAGACGGCCGGATTCAAATACGGCTGAGCGCTGTCAGCTATCAGCTGTCAGCCTATTCGGTACACGACTTTCCCGCCGACGATCGTGACGGACACACGGGCAGTCGCCAGCGACTCCGGCGCCATCGTGAACAGATTGTGGTCCAGGACCACGACGTCCCCGTCCATGCCGGGAGCGAGCGTTCCCCACTGGTGCTCGGCGAATACCGCCCACGCGTTGTTCGCCGTATAGGCCTTGAGCGCCTCGGCGAGCGTGATCTTCTGCTCCGGTACCCAACCACCCGGATTCTTGTCGTCGAGGGTGCGCCGTGTGACGGCGGCATAGACGCCCCACAGCGGATCGATCGTCGCCACAGTCCAGTCGGAGCCGAAGGCGAGGGGCGCACCGGTGTTCAGGAGATCCCGGAACGCATACGTCGTCTTGATGCGCTCGGGGCCGATGCGTTGCTCCACCCAGCGGCCGTCATCGATCGCGTGATACGGCTGCATCGACGGCACGATCCTGCCCTGGCCGAACCTGGGGATGTCTTCGCGGCGCAGGTGCTGCGCATGCTCGATCCGGAAGCGGCGGTCACGAGTCCCGTGCACCCTTGCGACGCTGTCGTACATGGCGAGGAGGTCGGCATTGGCGCGATCGCCGATGGCATGGACGGCGATCTGCAGTCCCGCCGAATCGGCGTTGCCGATCCAGGTCGCCATGTCCTTTTCCGGATTCTGCAGCAACCCGTGGTATCCGGCGGAGTCGTTGTAGGCGTCGAAGAAGTACGCCGTGCGCGCTCCGGCCGACCCATCCATGAACCCTTTCAATCCGCCGATACGCACCCAGTCGTCCCCGGCGCCGCTCGCGCGAATCGTGTCGGCGACGGCGCGCCACTGATCGAGCGGGAGGTAGAGGTAGACGCGCAGCGTCATGCGGCCGGCCTTCTCGAGCCGTCGGTAGCTCGCGAGCCCCGCCCACGATGCCGACATGTTGGCGGTGGCGGTGACGCCGAGCGACGCCGCATACGCGAGCGCACGCGCGACCGCGGAATCGGTCTCTTCTGGCGTGGGGGCGGGAACGGCCTTGTAGATCAGATCAAGGGCTTGGTCCTTGAAAATCCCCGTCGGCTCGCCGGTCCGGGCATCGTGCAGGATCTCGCCGCCCGAGGGTGTGGGCGTTGCTTTGGTGACGTTCGCGGCCTTGAGCGCCGCCGTGTTGGCCAGCGCTTCGTGCCCGTCGAGTCGATTGATGAAGACGGGGTTGTTCGGCGTGACCGAATCGATCCACTCGCGGCGCGGCAGCGTCTGCCCGGGCCACAGCGTGTGATCCCAGTCGCCGCCGAGAATCCATTGGCCCGGCGCCCGTGTTTTGGCAAACGCGGCGACGCGGCGGATGAATTCCTGCGGCGTGGCGGCGTTGCGAAGATCGAGCGACGCGAGCTGAAAACCACCGTCCACGAAATGCGTGTGCCCGTCGGCGAAACCGGGCATCACGAGCCCGCCGTGCGCGTCGATCACCTGCGTGGACGCGCCGATGTACTTGGCGATGGCCGTCGAGTCGTCGACGGCGAGGATCTTGCCGGCCTTGATCGCGACCGCGCCCGGCCGCGCGTCACCCGAGGACAATCCGGTCCACACCATACCGTGTGTGATCACGGTGTCGGCGCTGTTTCCGCCGCAGGCGACGAGGCAAACGAGCGTGAGAGTGGCGGCAACGATGCGTGGCATGACGGGTCTCCTGATCAGCGCAGCTTGGCGACGCGGCGGATCGTGTCGATGGCGGCGATGGGATCGACGCCGGGGGCTTCCGGCTTGGGCGCGCTCAAGGCATCGCGGATGTCGAGCAGCACCTCGAGCAGCAATTGCTCGCGCTGGAAAGCGGCGTCGAGATCGAGCATGCGGCGCTCGTCGCCCGCCGACTTGGCGCGGTCGTACGCTTCACGGTATACGGTTTCCAGATTGGCGAGAATGCGCTCGCGCGGGCGTCCCGGCATGATCGAAAAGATATACCGCGCGTTACGCGTCCACCTGCCGCAGCACGAGCCCGCTCGGGACCTTGGGAATGAAATAGGTCGATTTCGGCGGCATGACGTCACCGGCGTCGGCGACGGCCAGCACCTGGTCCACCCGCGTGGGGTTGAGCAGGATCGCGGCGAGCGCCTTGCCGAGATGGGCCAGCTCGAGCGCGGCGGTGGCGTTCGGCGTGTAGGTGAGCGTGGGGGTCGACTGGCCGGCGGCGAGGATCTCCTGGACGACGAGACGCTCGACGATGGCCACGTCGAGCGAGCGTACGGCCGGCGTCCGCCCCAGCTCGACGATGGCGGCGAGCGGGGCGTCGGGTCGCAGCACCAGCAGGTGGTCGTTGCGGCCCTCGGTCGCGACGACACAGGCGGTCCGATCGCGCCCCGCCGTGGCGAGCAGCTGCACGGGATCGGCGTCCTGGGGCACCGGCTGCACGTCGAAATACTTCCGCCAGCCGGTCTCTAGGGCTGTGAGCTGGCGATCGCCCGCATAGATGACGCGGTGCGTCGGCAGGACGACGAGCCCCGGATCGCGTGTCGACACCACGAAGGCCAGGAGGCGCCGCGCCGCGGGATTTTCGCCGGCGTAGGCGACCGCCGTCTCGAAACGATGGTGGCCATCGGCGATGTAGAGCGGCGGGGCGGCGGCTCCCGCGAGGCGTTCGGCGTCCGGCCCCGACACGACCCACAAGCGGATGGCGACGCTGTCGAGCTCGCCCGCGGCGTCGGGCGCCCGCGACCCCTGCACCACCTCGCGCAACCCCGCGGCCAGCGCGCCGTCGGCGTCGGGGGCGAGGAGAAAGATCGATTCGAGGTTGGTGTGCGTGGCCCGCAGCAGCTCGAGCCGGTCGACCTTGGGACCGCGATGCGTCTTCTCGTGCGGGCGGATGCGGCGGGTCTCGTACGGCTCGGTGGCGGCCGCGGCGAACATGCCGACGCGCGTGTGACGCGCGCCCGCGGGCGTCTGGAACTCCTGCGCCACGACGTACACCGAAGGTCCCGGATCACGCACGAACACGCCGGCTGCGCGCCACTCGGCGAGCTGGGCGGCGGCGGCGCGGTAGCGGTTCGCGTCGCCTGCGGCTTCCGGGAGGATGAGGTGGACGATATTGTGCGGGTCGGCGGCGGCGTAGCGGCGGCGTTGCTCGTTGGAGATCACGTCATACGGGGGCGCGATCAGGCGCGAGAGCGCGGGCGCATCGGCGTAGCGCTCTCCTGCGAACGGTGTGATCAGCAGCGAGTCGACACCCATCCTATCGACGGAGACTCCCGTGGCGTTTCGCGAAGCTCAAGCGACGGTCGACGAGTGGATTCGACAATATAAGGAAGGCTACTTCCCTCCGCTCACGATCCTCGCCCGCCTCACCGAGGAGGTGGGAGAGCTGGCGCGCGAAGTCAATCATCGCTTCGGTGAGAAGCAGAAGAAGGCGGATGAGGCTGACGGGGACCTTGCGCTCGAGCTGGGCGACATCCTGTTCGTCGTGATTTGCTTCGCGAATGCCCAGGGCATCGATCTCGATCAGGCGTTCACGGCGGTGATGACGAAGATCAGGACTCGCGACGCGAACCGGTGGACCAGGAAGGAACGCTGATCTCTTCGAGAATCCGCTCGTACGAGAGCAGGCGGTCGGGGTCCACGCGCCCCGCCTCCACCGCCGCGCGCACCGCGCAGCCCGGCTCGGCCTTGTGACGGCAGTTGTCGAAGCGGCATTGATCGAGCAGCGGCCGAAATTCCGGAAAGCAGGCACCCAGCTCGTCGGGCGCGATGCCCCACGCGCCGACTTCGCGCATCCCCGGCGTATCCACCACGTAACCACCAACCGCCAGCGGCACCAGCTCCGCTGCGCGCGTCGTGTGCTTGCCGGTACGCCACTTCTCGCTGATCGCCCCGATGCGGAGCTTCAACCCGGGCTCGAGCGCGTTCAGGAGACTCGATTTGCCGACGCCCGACGCGCCGGTGAACACCGTCTCACGGCCGCGCAACAAATCGCGCAGCGCGGGAAGGCCTTCAGGGACTTTGCCCGATGTTCCCAGCACCTGATAACCGGCCGCCCCGAAGCGGTGGCTCAGCACGTCGACGACCTCGCGATCGAGCTCGACTTTGTTCACCACGACGGCGGCCGGAAGACCGTTCGCCTCCGCGATCACGAGAAAGCGATCGAGCATCCGGGGATTGGGATCCGGATCGCGGGTCGATGTGACGACGACGACCTGGTCGACGTTGGCCGCGATCGGCTGCGCGCGCCGCACGCTGCGCCCGCCGCTCGCCTTGCGGCGGGCCAGCACGCTGCGCCGGGTGTGCACCCGCTCGACGGTCGCCGGGCCGTCGCGGTGCAGCGCCAGCTCCACCACATCTCCCGCGACCACCCGGTCGTCGTCGTCCTGCTTGATCTTGCCGCGCAGCACCGCCGTCACTTCCCCCTCCGCCGTGTGCACGCGGTAGCTGCTGCCGCTGCGAGTCAGCACGACACCGGTCGTCATCAGCCGCCCCGCGCCACGCAGGCGTCGAGATGCGCTTTCACTTCCGCGAGGGAGAGCGCGAGCACCGGCGCCAGGGCTTCGTCGGGGGTAGTGCCGAACGCGAGATAGTCGGTCTCCAGGTGTCCTACGGCCTTTTCGCCCGCGTCAGACCAGCGCACGAACAACAGCGCGGCGCCGTAGCGCCCCGAGGGGTCGGGATCGTCGTCGACGAGCGTCGACACGGTGTAGGCGGCGCCGTCGGTGCCGCCGAACGCGGGGGGGCGCTGGTGGACGCGGACGTAGCCGCCCAGCGTCCCGTCCTCGCTCACCGGCGTCTCCTCCGGAGCTTCTCGCGCACGATGTTACCAAGCACGAACCCGATGTTCGCGGGACGCTCGGCGAGTCGGCGCATCAGGTAGGGATACCAGTGAGTGCCGAACGGAACGTAGACGCGCATCCCGTATCCCGCCGCGCGCAGCTCCTGCTGCAGGTCGCGCCGCACGCCGTAGAGCATCTGGAACTCGTAGCGCGACGGTTCGATGCGCCGACCCTTCGCAAACGCGCGGGCGTGCGTGATGATCCGCTCGTCGTGCGTGGCGAGACCGGGGTAGTTGCCGTGTTCGAGTAGCTGCTCCATGCACGACACGTAGTTGGCGTCGACGTCGTCCTTGTCGGGGAGGGCGATGTCCGCCGGCTCCTTGTAGGCTCCCTTGCACAGCCGTACCCGAGCACCGAGGGCGATCATAGCGTCGACGTCGGCGGCGGTGCGGCGGAGATAGGACTGCAACACGACGCCCACCGTATTGCCGAATTCCGGATACACGGTGCGCGTGAAGAAATCGAGCGTGCGCTGCGTGTACGCCGAACCCTCCATATCGATGCGCACGAACGAGGCGTACTGGCGGGCGCGGGAGAGGATGGCGCGCAGGTTCTCGAGACACAGCGCCTCGTCGATATCGAGCCCCATCTGCGTCAGCTTCACCGAGACGTTCGCCTCGGCACCAGCAGCGTGAATCCGGTCGAGCAGCTGCAGGTAGACGTCGCGCGCGGCTCGTGCCTCCTCGGCGCGGGTTACGGACTCACCCAGCAGGTCGAGGCTGGCCGAAATGCGCGCTGCGTTGAGATCGCGCAGCGCCGCCATGGCGGAGTCGATCGTCTTTCCGGCGACGAAACGCGACGCCATCCGCCTGGCGAGGCGGCTCTTCGAGACAAACTCGAAAATACGGGGCTGCTCGCTGAGCCAGAGCAGGCTGGCGCGCAGCATCAGGGATAAAACCGGGCGCGCGACCGCGCGTGCTCGACGATCGCCTCGCTCGGCATGAAGCGCGGTCCCAGCCGCTCCCCGAGGCGCTGCAGCTCGGCGTAGAGGCGATCCGCGCCGACATCGTCGAGGTAGCGCAGCGGGCCGCCCCGGAAGGGCGGGAACCCGAATCCGTAGATCGCGCCGATGTCGCCGTCGCGCGGGGTGCGCACCACGCCTTCCGCCACGGCGCGCGCCGCCTCGTTCAGCATCGCGTAGGTCAGGCGCTGCACGATCTCGGCCGACGGAATCCCGCCGTTGGGCTGCAGCCCGAGCAGCGGATAGATCGCGGGATCGACGCCGCCCTTCTTCCCATTCGAGTAGGTGTAGAAGCCCTTCCCCGCCTTGCGGCCGAGCCTGCCGTCCTTGACGAGCGCAGCGAGGGCGGGAGGCGGCGTCAATCGTTCGCCGAACGCCGCCTGCAGGACCTCGCAGGCGTGCAGCGCGACGTCGATCCCTACCTCGTCGAGCAGCGTGATCGGCCCGACGGGGAATCCGAACTGCACCATCGCGGCATCGATGTCGTCGGGGCGGACGCCCGTCACGAGCAGGTGCGCCGCCTCGTTCATGTACGGAGCGAGGATGCGGTTCACCCAGAATCCCGGCGCATCCTTCACCACGATCACCGTCTTGCCGAGCCGCCGGCCGAAGCCGACAGCGGTGCTGACCGTCTGCGGTGCGGTGGCCGCGGTCGGAATCACTTCGAGCAACGGCATCCGCGCCACGGGGGAGAAGAAGTGCATGCCGATGACCTGCTCCGGCCTCCGCGACGCCTCGGCGATGCGGGCAATCGGAATGGTCGACGTGTTGGAGGCGAACACCGAGCTCGGGGGCAGCACCTCCTCGCACTCGCGCAGCACCTGCTGCTTGACGGCGAGCTCTTCGAACACCGCTTCGATCACGAGGTCCGCGCGACCGAAACCGGTGTAGCGATCGCTGCCGGAAAGGAATGCCACGAGTCGCGTGTGCTCGAACTTCGTGATGCGGCGCCGGGTGAGCCGGTCGTTGACGATATCGCGGGCGGCACCCAGCCCCTTCGCGACGCGCCCGAGGTCGGCGTCCTTGAGCCGCACGTCGATCCCCGCCTGCACGACGGTCGTCCCGGCGATCCCGGCGCCCATGAACCCCGATCCCACGACCGCGAGACGGGTGACCTCGGCGGGCGGCGGCGCCCCGGCGACGCCGGGATCCTTCTTCAGCTCGCGCGTCGCGAAAAAGATCTGGACCAGCTTGCGCGACACGTCGCTCAGCGCGAGCTGCCCGAACAGCTGCGCCTCGCGCTTCAACCCTTCCTTCATCCCGTGACTCAGTCCGTGGCGCACCGCGTCGAGCGCCGCGAGCGGCGCGGGATAGTTGCCTTTGGTCTGCGACAGCACCTGCCGGCGCGCGAGGCGGAACACCAGCAGCCGCCCCAGGGGGTTGCCGTCGAGCAGGAGCCCGGGCACCCCGCCGCCGTGACGGCGGTGGAAGGGACTCTGCGCCAACCGGCGCGCGGCGGCAATTGTGATCTCCGGCAGGATCGCCCGCGGCACCAGCTCGTCGACGATCCCCAGGCGGAACGCCTTCGCCGCGCGCTCGCTCTTGCCGGCGAGGATCATGTCGAGCGCCGCGCGCGCGCCGATGAGCCGCGGCAGCCGCTGGCAGCCTCCGGCGGCCGGCAGAATGCCGAGCTGGATTTCGGGCAGCCCGATCTGCGTCTTGGGGTGGTCGGTGGCGACGCGATAGCTGCAGGCGAGCGCGAACTCCAACCCGCCGCCGAGGCAGGCCCCGTGAATTCCCGCGACGATCGGCTTGGGGAACGACGCGACGCGGTCGAGCAGCGCCTGGCCGTCGCGCGACAGCTGCTCGGCGTCCGCGGTGCTCTTCAGCTGCACGAACTCCTCGATGTCGGCGCCGGCGATGAAGTTGTCGGGCTTCCCCGAGAAAAAGGCGACGGCTTTCACGCCCGCGTCGCGCTCGAGCTCGGCGAGCAGCTCGTAGAGATCGTCTTTCACGACGCGCGAGATGACGTTGACGGGGGCGCCCGGCGTGTCGAGCGTGACGGCGGCGACGCCGTCCTTCACCTCGTGGCGGAAGATCGCCATCAGCGACGCTCCAGCACGATGGCAGAAGCCATGCCGCCTTGCGCGCACACGGAGATCAGCCCGAATTGCACGCTGCGCCGCTTCATTTCGTTCGCCAGCGTCGTGACGATCCGCCCGCCGGTCGCGCCGAATGGGTGGCCGATCGCGATCGAGCCTCCCATCACGTTGATGATGTCCTCATTGATCTCCCACCCCTTCGCGGCGAATCCCTGGAGATTCGACAACACCTGCGAGGCGAATGCCTCGTGGATTTCGATCAGCCCGATGTCCTTCCACTGAATGCCCGCCCGCTCGAGCGCCGTGGGGACGGCCCAGATCGGCCCCTGCAACAACTGCCACCCGGGATCGACCGCCGCGACGGCGTAGGAGCGGACGAACGCGAGCGGCTCGTAGCCCAGCGCCCGGGCGACCTCCTCCGCCATCAGGAGCACGGCGGAGGCGCCGTCGGTGAGCGGCGACGAGTTCGCGGCGGTGACCGAGCCGTAGCGCCGGTCGAACACGGGGCGCAGCTTCGCCATCTGCTCGAGCGACGTGTCGCTGCGAATGCCGTTGTCCGCGGCCACGACCGCTCCGCCCGGGCGCTCTGGCAGCCAGGGAGCGATCTCCGCGGTCAGCCGGCCATCCGCCGTTCCCGAGGCGGCGAGCTGATGGCTGCGCAGCGCCCACTTGTCCTGCGCCTCGCGCGCGATGTGGTTCTCCTTCGCCATCTTCTCGGCCGACTGGCCCATCGACTCTCCGGTCGACGGCTCGGCGATGGCGGGCGAAACGGGAATGAAGTCGCGCGGCCGAACGCGGGCGAAGGTGGCGATGCGCGCGCCCAGGCTCTTGGCTTTGCTGGCGGTGACGAGGATGTCGGCGAGGCGGCGGGAGACGAGAATCGGGACGTCGGAGAGCGATTCCACACCGCCCGCGAGCACGATGTCGGCGTGCCCGAAGGCGATTTGATCGTGCGCCGCCGTGACAGCCTGGTTGGACGACGCGCACGCCCGGTTCACCGTGTACGCCGGGATCTCCTTGGGAAACTGCGGCAGCAGGCTGACCTCGCGCGCCACGTTGGGGACGAGGGGTGAGGCGACGACCTGTCCGAAGATGATTTCGTTGACGGCGCGGGGGGTGAGGTTGGTGCGCTCGATCAGCTCGCGCGCGGCGTGGCGCGCGAGATCGACGGCGCGGACGTACTTCAAGTCCGTCCCGGCCTTGCAAAACGGCGTCCGGCACCCCGCCACGATGGCGACACGCCGGCCCGTGGGATTCGACATGCGTTCCCTGGCCTCCGGATTTCCCGCGCGGGAAACCTACAACTTTCCGGCAGCGGTGGGGAATCGAGCGCGGCGGCGACGCGTTGGGATTACATTGACGGCCCACCCCTCAGGGTGGCGGCCGCAACGCGACCGTGACCCGGAACACGCACCGACGGGTCGTCCGTCGAGGCTCGGAGGGGAGTTGGAGCGCAGCGCTGCGCTGGAATCGATGCAGTCGCAGCCCGTGGACCTCCTCGTCATCGGCGGAGGGATCACGGGCGCCGGTATCGCGCGGGACGCCGCGGCGCGGGGGCTGCGCACCGCGGTGGTGGACGCGCACGATTTCGGCTCCGGGACGAGCTCGCGCAGCTCGCGCCTGATCCACGGCGGACTGCGCTACCTCGAGCACCTCGAATTGGGACTGGTGCTCGAAGCCAGCCGCGAGCGGCGCGTGCTGCTCCGCACGGCCCCCCATCTCGTCCGACCGACCCGGTTTCTCTTCCCGCTCTATCGGGGCGGCCGCGTCTCACCGATGAAGCTGCGCGCGGGGATGTGGCTATACGACCTGCTCTCCGGCTTCCGCAACACCCACCTGCATCGCTGGCTCTCCCCCAAGCGCACGCTCGACGCCGAGCCCGGGCTGCGGGACCGCGACCTGCGCGGCGCCGCGCTCTACTGGGACGCGCAGACCGACGACGTCCGCCTCGTGCTTGGCACGCTGCGCGGCGCCAGTATGCTGGGCGCGCTGGTCGCCAACTACGCCGCGGTCACGAGCTTCGTGCGGGCGGAGGGACGGATCGTCGGGGCGGTCATCAAGGACGCGCTCTCGGGTGAAGAGCGCCTGGTCCGGGCGCTGACCATCGTCAACGCGACCGGTCCCTGGGTCGACCGCATCCGGCACCTCGACGCCCCCAACGTGGCGCCGCTGATCCGGGCCTCGAAGGGCGCTCACGCCATCGTGCGGCGCGACCGCCTGGGGCTGCACGATGCCGTCACCATCGCGTCGCCGATCGACGGGCGGGTGATGTTCGTGCTGCCCTGGAACGATCTCGCGTACATCGGAACCACCGAAACCGAAGAGAACGTCGAGCCGGAAGCCGTGCGGGCGACGGGGGACGACGTCATCTACCTGCTGCGCTCCGCCAACGCCGTCTTTCCCCGCGCGCGTCTCTCTCCCAGCGACGTGATCGCCACGTGGGCGGGCCTGCGTCCCCTGCTCGCCGACGAACGCGACGTTCCGGCGGGACGGGTGTCGCGCGAGCATCGCATCGTCGAGAGCTCGAGCGGGCTGATCACGATCGCCGGCGGCAAGCTCACGACCTACCGGGTGATGGGTCGGGACGTCGTCGATCTCGTGGTGCAGCGGCTGCGTCAGATCGACGGCCGGCAGCAACCGCCGCGCGCGGCCACCGAGACCCTGCCGCTCCCCGGCGGCGAGATCGCGGCGCTCGACGTCATGATGCAGTCGGTGCGCATGAAGGAGCTGTCGCCGGTTACCGCGCGGCACCTCGTCGACAGCTACGGCACCGAGTCGGCCGCGATCCTGAATCTCGTGACCAAGAACAAGGTGCTGGGCGGCCCGCTCGTGGCGGGGCGGGCGGAGATCCGCGCCGAGGTCGTCTACGCCGTCGAGCGGGAGATGGCGATGCGGCTCACCGATGTCCTGATGCGCCGGCTCCACCTGTTCTACGAGGATCCCCAGCATGGGGCGGGCGTCGCCGCCAACGTGGCGCGCAAGATGGCCGAGCTCCTGAACTGGGACTCGAACAAGGAGGACGACGAAATCGGGGAGTACCTGGAAGAGGTGCGCAAGTCACGCGAGTTCCTGCGCGAGGTGGGGCGCGCCAGTCAGGCCGTCAGTTAACGCACGAACAGCCGCTCCATGCTGCGCACCACCGCCGGTTTGCCGCAGATGATTCCGTAGACGGCCGGATCCTTCCCTCGAGACTCAAAGCCCAGCACGTAGCGCCCCCCGGCTTCTTCGATCAATACTTGCGTGGCCGCGATGTCCCACAACTTCACCCCGTAGTCCACCACCGCCCCGACCAGTCCCTCGGCGGCGAAGCAATGCGCGATGCAATCGACATAGCCACGCACGGTGGGATGCTGGCGCATCAGGCGATCGAACGCATGCCCGGCGCGGCACTGGACGAAGCGGTCGCGGTCTCCCGCCGACACGACTTCCTTGGGCGTAGCGCGCGCCGTCACGTCGCGGATGCGCAGGCGCCGCCCGTCACACCAGCTCCCGAGTCCCACCGCGGCGCTGTAGCGGCGCCCGAGGGCGGGGAGGTCGATCACGCCGACGAGCGGCGTGCCCTCGTGGTGCAGCGCGATGATCGTGCCGTAGAAGGGAATGCCGTGGGTGAGGCTCGTCGTGCCGTCGATGGGGTCGAGAATCCATTGCAGCGGCGCCGAATCCCTGGTCGGCGGAAACTCCTCGCCCAGGATGCCGTGATCGGGGAACGACCGTGTGATGGCGACGCGGAGCGCGCGCTCCACCGCGAGGTCGACGTCGGTCACGAAGCTGGCGTCGGCCTTGAGGCGGGCGTGAAAGCCACGCGCGACCCGGCGCTGCACCACGCGCCGCGCCAGCCGTGAAAACCGCAGCGCCGCCCGGTAGTAGCGGCGCCGATCGGCGAGCGGGATTACGGCAGGTACTCCTTCGGAATCGGATTGTCGGCGCGCTCATCGTCCCATTGCGCCGCGGCGATCCACCACCGCGTCCCGTCCCAGAACAGCTCGATGCTGTTGATGCCGCGGCCGAACACCGGTCCGTCGGCCCGCTCGCGCATCTCGTAGGTGCTGAACACGTGCACGACGTTGCCGAAGCGCGCGGTGGTGCGGTGGATCTCGGTCTCGAAGAAGCCGCGGCGCACGAGGGCGGCGTCGGAGCGGTCGACGAACATCTGGTGGGTTACGACCTCGGCCCGCACGCGTCCCGCGCTGTCGGTCGACAGCGACACGAAGTGGACATCGGGAATGTAGAGCGTGCGGTCGCGCGCCCACTGCCGCGGTTGCCCGGCGGGTCCCGAGATCACGTCGTAGAACGCGCGCAGCATGCCGTAGACCGTCGCCACGTCCTCGGGGCGCGGCGCAACCGCCGCAACCGCGACGTGCTGCGCGAGTGGGCGCTGTGCGGCGCCGACACCGGCACCGGTGATGATCACGACGGACAGCACAGACGCACATCGCCGCATGGAACCTCCGCATTGGGAATACGAGAAGGTACGTGTGATCTGC
>DATFTG010000162.1:0-12977 GCA_035262265.1 Gemmatimonadales bacterium | reverse complement strand
CCATCCGGGACGCCATGACCGACTTTCTGCGATTCCTGATGGAAACGTTCGCGCCCTACCGCGGCGCCGCCCCGCTCCTGGCGCGCGCGCTGGGCTCGGTGGGCGGAACCCGGATCATCGATCTTTGCTCGGGGGGCGGCGGCCCGTGGCTGGACCTGGTCCGCCGTATCCCGGCCGTCGGAGGTCCTGAGCCGCACGTTCTGCTCTCCGACTGGTTCCCCAACCAGGCGGCGTTTGCGCGGTTGCAGGTCGCGAGCGGCGGCGCCGTCGCGGGACACCGGGATCCAGTGAGCGCGACGGCCGTCCCGGAGCGGCTGACCGGGTTTCGCACGCTGTTCACCGCGCTGCATCATTTTCCGCCCGCCGAGGCGCACGCGATACTCGCAGATGCGGCGCGGGCGCGTCAGGGCATCGCGGTGTTCGAGGTGACCAGGCGGTCCGCGCTCGCGCTGGCGGGAATCCTGTTCTTCCCCTTGCTCGTGCTGCTGTTCACGCCGTTCATCCGGCCGTTCCGCTGGAGCCGGCTGTTCTGGACCTACCTGATCCCCGTGGTGCCGCTGGCAGTGTGGTTCGATGGTACGGTGTCGTGTCTGCGGACCTACACGCCTCGTGAGCTGCGCGATCTCGTGGCGGACTTGCAGGAAGGGTACCAATGGGAGATCGGGACGGTGCGGTCGGCGCCGCCCCCGTCCCGGGTCACCTATCTGTTGGGCTTACCCAGGCGGCGCTGAATCCTTTCCGCACGACTGTCGTACGGATGCCGGAATTCTTCAGCAACTCCAGTTGAGGTGGTGTATTCGCACGCACGCTCACGCCCTCCCCTCACGCCGCCCGGCAGGATGGCACCTGTGGGGCGCGCTGGCGCTCCGGCTGGCGACGCCCATCGCGGTCATCGCGCTCCCGTTCGTGGTTCTGGTGCGGGGAGCGGTGCTGCTGTACGAATCCGCTCACTGGCCCTCGTCGCTCGCGCTGCTGGCCTCCGGAGTCGCGATGATCGGAGTGCTCGCGCTGTACGGCGCACTCGCCAGCAGGCGGTTGACCGGGCGGGCGCGGCTCGGATGGGTCGCCCGGTGGGTGGCGCTGCCGTTGGTGGCGGGGTTCCTGATTCGGGGATTGACCTATCTCGATCGCTCGCACGCCCAGAGCGAATCGATTCGCGCCG
The DNA here is from genome assembly GCA_035262265.1 of Gemmatimonadales bacterium. GTDB lineage: Bacteria > Gemmatimonadota > Gemmatimonadetes > Gemmatimonadales > GWC2-71-9 > DASTHG01. Next base: position 11,815 of record DATFTG010000162.1, on the reverse strand, counting down.
AGTACCGCGACACCCATCCGCTGCTGCGCATGGCGCTGGCGACGCTCGACCTGGCGGACGACAGGCTCGTCGTCACCGACATGAGCCGCTCCGCGGCCGACTACACCCGGATGGGTCTGCCTGTGGTAGCCAACACCATGCACGGCGTACAGCGCGACGGCTGGGTCCACGCAGTGGACATCCACACGGCGGGACGCGGGCTCATCGTGAACTTGCTGGTCCAGGGGTATTTCGAGCTCATGGGATTCCGCACGTTACGCCACGTCGGGACGGCAGATCACCTGCATGTCGAGCTGCCGTTGCGTTGATTCGCCATCAGCCTCCTCGCAACTCCTCTTCGAGCGCCAACGCCGCCGTCTCCAGCTCGTCTTCCGTGTTGTAGTAATGCGGCGAGAACCGCAGCACCGACGTCACCCGTTTCTCGTCCATGTCGATCACGGCATCATCGCGGTCGGAAACGCTGGTGTTGATGCGACGGGCACGGAGCCGCTCCTTCAGCTCGGCAGGGTCCCGCTGCGGAGTGCTGACCGTGACGATGGCGCCGCGTTCCGCTCCGCGGTCCATCGGCAAGACGCCCGGGATTGCCGAGAGACGATCGCGCAGCCGTGTCGCGAGTGCGCGGGCGCGCACCATCCCCGCGGCGCCCACGTCGGCGGCGTAGCGCGCCGCCGCACCGAGGCCGAGCACCAGAGCGTGGGAAAATTCCCAATTCTCGAAACGGCGCGCGCCGTCGAACAGCCGGAACTCGTCAGCGCCGGTCCAGACGGCGCCCTGCATGTCCACGAACAGCGGGTGATCGCCGCGCGCCAGCGCGGCGTCCGACACGTACAGGAACCCGACGCCGCGCGGGCCGCGCAGCCATTTGCGCGCCGTGCCGGCGAGGTAATCGCACCCCAGTGCCTCGACGTCGACCGGCACTTGTCCCACCGCCTGGCAGGCGTCGATCAGGTACGGCACCCCGGCGGCGCGACACGCTGCGCCGACCGCGGCCGCCGCCTGCACCAGCCCCGAGTTCGTGGGGATCCAGCTCAACGTCACGAGGCGGCAGCTCCCGGCGGCGAGGAGCGCGCGGATGCTCTCCGGGTCGACGCCGCCTTCGGGAAGGTCGACCGCACGCCGCACGCGGACACCCAGCCGGCGGGCGAGGGAGAGGTACATCAGCTGATTGGAGACGTAATCGGCCCGGGAGGTGACGATCACGTCGCCGGCGTGAAAGTCGAACGCCTGCAGCGCCTGCGAGACCGCCACCGTCGCATTCTCGACCACGGCGATGTTGCGCGGTTGCGCGCTGATGAGCGCTGCCACGGCATCGTACGTTTCCTGGATTCGCTCGGCCGATTCGTCGGCGGCTTCGTAGCCACCGATCTCCGCTTCGCGCGCGATGTGAGACACCACCGCATCACGGACGACCGCGGGCGGCAACGCCGCGCCGGCGTTATTGAGGTGGACGCGTTCGGTACAGCCAGGAGTGTCGGCGCGCCAGCGGGAGAGTAGGGGGTCGGTCATTGCAGGTCTGTGGAGGATGGTGGAGGAGGGTGGAAGATGGTGGAGGTGAATGAATCTACCTCCACCAACCTCCGCCCTCTTCGACCAACCTCCCCAACCTTCGTTTCGTCAGCGCGTCCGGCGAACCGTCGTCCGTGTGCGCGGCTTCGGTGCCGGCTTCGCTGCCGGTGCCGGAGGGGGTGGAAGTGGAATGCTACTGCTCCAGGCCTGGTCGGCGATGAGCCATTTCCCGCCGATCTGGTGCCAGTGAATCAGGTATTTCCCGGTATCGGCGATCGCCTTCGCACTCTTCACTTCGACGGTGAACCCGCCGCGCGAAACCGCGAGTGGTCCGTTCACCAGCACCTCGTCGGTCGAGATGCTGATCGTGGTCGGTCCCTGGCTGTAGAACTGGGTCTGGAACGCCTGGATCGCGGGACGCCCCACGACGGGCTTGGCGTTGGGTGGCAGCTGCTCGCCCTGCTCGGTGAACAGCATGGCGATCGAGTCCGCCTGAGCGGCGGCGGTATAGCGCTCCCAGCGGCGTGCGACCGAGTCGAGGGCTGGCCGCGCCGCGGCCACCTCGCGCGACATCCGCGCCTGCGCCTCCTCAGGAGTCTCCGGTTTCGCGCAGCCCGCCAGCACCACCAGCAGGGCGCCGCAGGCGCCCACAACAGCACGCATGGAATGCCTCCCCAGGAACGTGGTCAACGGCGACGTCACTCCGCTTTCACCCGGCGAGAAGTCTAACGGTCACCCTCTTCCGGCGCCCGCTCTCCCCGCCGGACAGGGTCGTTCCGGCGCCCGCCGCGGATGCGTCCATGCCGGAAATGTTGCGGCTCTGATCCCGGTGCGTGCACATTGCATCCCATGCTCGAACCCTGTGAACCGCATTCCTGGGATTGATCAACGAGCTTGGCGACGAGCAAGGCATGGAGGTGTTCTGGCTGTGCGCCGTCGCGAAAACAAGAGACACGAGTGAGAGACCGAAATCACGGCGATGAGCGTGCGCCGCGACGGGGAAGCATCAGAGCGATTCTGACAGCGACCCTCGTGTGTGTCGCGAGTGCCGCGCGGTAGGATCGTTCGAGTTCTGGCTCCAGAAGATGCCGGGCGGCGGGCAGGTCCAGCTGCGGTACCTGCTCGTGTGGCGCTAGGGGAAGTCGGCGCACTGCGTAAGTTCGCAACGACCGGCAACACTTCGATACCATGATTTTCGGGGTGCGAGCGCATCCTTTGGGGTGCTCGCCCGCGTTCGCTCTGCGGCGGTACTCGGTATTGACGCCTACCTGGTTGACGTCGAGACCGACATCGCCAACGGCCTCCCCACTTTCGCTACCGTCGGACTCCCGCACGGCGCGGTGAAGGAGGGCCGCGAGCGCGTCTATTCGGCGATCGCCAACACCGGTTACACCTTCCCGCTGAAGCGCATCACCGTAAACCTCGCGCCGGCAGATGTGCGCAAGGAGGGTTCGGCGTTCGATCTGCCGATCGCGGTGGGGATTCTTGCCGCCACCGAGCAGATCGGTGTCGAGCGGTTGGGGCAGGTCGTCGTGCTCGGGGAGCTGGGCCTCGAGGGCGCCATTCGACCGGTGCGCGGCGCGCTCCCCGTGGCGCTGGCCGCACGCGCCGCGGGCGCGGAGGCCCTCGTCCTGCCGAAGGAGAATCTCGCGGAGGCGGGGGTCGTGTCCGGCCTCAAGGTGCTGGGCGCGAGCGGTCTCGCCGAGCTGGCGGACTTCCTCGACGGGAAGCTCGAGCTTCCCGTCGCCGACGTCGATCTCTCGAGTCTCTTCGCCGAACGCGCGCGGGAGGAGGTCGATTTCGCCGAGGTGAAGGGACAGGCACACGCCAAGCGCGCACTCGAGGTCGCGGCGGCGGGGTCGCACAATCTCCTGATGGTCGGGCCGCCCGGCAGCGGGAAGACGATGCTGGCGCGCCGCCTCCCGACCATCCTGCCGCACATGAGTCTCGAGGAGGCGCTCGAGACGACGAAGATCCATTCGGTGGCCGGCGTCCTGGCCCTCGGGGAGTCGCTCGTGGCGCGACGGCCGTTCCGTGCCCCTCACCACACGATCTCCGACGCCGGCCTGATCGGGGGCGGCTCGTATCCACGCCCCGGCGAGGTCAGCCTGGCCCACGGCGGCGTGCTGTTTCTCGACGAGCTCCCGGAATTCCGCAAGAACGTGCTGGAAGTGCTGCGACAGCCGCTCGAGGACGGCACGGTGACGATCGCGCGGGCGTCGATGAGCCTGACCTACCCGGCGCGCTTCATGCTCGCCGCGGCGATGAATCCCTGTCCCTGCGGCTGGTTCGGCGACCCGCAGCACACCTGCTCGTGCGGCTCGCAGGGGGTGTTGCGCTATCTGGCGCGGGTGTCGGGGCCGCTGCTCGACCGCATCGACCTGCACCTCGAGGTACCGACGGTCGCCTACCAGGCGCTGGCGGAGCGTGGGGTGGGGGAGCCGAGCGACGCGATTCGCGAGCGCGTGGACCGGGCGCGGCTGGTGCAGCGGGAGCGGTTCGCGAAGCGGCCGGGGGTCTACGCCAACGCACACATGGCGCCGCGCGACATCCGCTCGTTCTGCCGCGTGTCGGACGCCGCCGACGCGCTGCTCCGCACGGCGATCAGCCGTCTCGGGTTGTCGGCACGCGGTTATCACCGCGTGCTGAAGATCGCGCGCACCGTCGCCGATCTCGACGGCCAGCCGGAGCTCGAGCCGAAGCACGTGAGCGAGGCGATTCAGTACCGCTCCCTCGATCGCAGAGGAATCGGATGAAAAGGTTCGGGGTATTTCTGGTGCGCTGGGGCCTGTACCGACCAAGCGATTCCGCTAGGGTTTCACCGAGACGCCCAAAGCGAGGTGTCCTATGCGCCTCCCCCGCAGTCTTGCCGCTGTGCTGACGTTCCTGCCGTTCGCCGCCACGATGGCACAGGTTCCCAATGCGAAACCGATCACCAGGGATTCGGCGCGAGTGTTGCTCGGCACAGATCCTGTTGCCGTGCCCAACACTCCAGCTCGGTTCTATGCCATGCCGCAGCACGCGGTGATCGTGGTGCAGGAAGTGGACTCGGGACTCTCGGTCGCGTTCCAGGAGACGCGCGGCCCCACCGCGTTCCCGATCAATCAAGCGGTGCCATGCCCGGACGGATATTCGAAGCCGACGCAGGACGCGTACATTGGGCGGCCGAGTTGTGAGGAGCTGCGGTTGAGGCTGCGCGAGCGCTATCGCTATGTCGCGAAACTCAACGTGTATCTCCTGTACGACCGACAGGTTCGGGTTGCGCTGAGCCGTCCACGGGACTGGCAACGCTGGATCCCGTACGCCCGCTTCATCAATCTCGACGGCGCCGACGATCTCCGCGCCGAAGGATTCGTGGGGCGCGTGGAGCCGATCCGGAACTAGCCTAGCGCTGGGCGAGCTTGCGGCGCGCCTGCTCCCGCAGATCGGCGTCGGGATCGCTCGCCACGATCTGGCGGAGCTTGTCGAGCGACGCGGCGTCGCCGCGCTCCGCCAGCAGCCGGATCAATCGATCGCGTAGCTCCCGATTGTCGATCGAGTCGTACATCCGGGCCAGCTCCTCCGAGCGCAGGCCGGACTCATCCAGGGTGCGGAGCGCCCGGTCCCGCAGATCAGAGTGCGCGTTGGGGTCCAACGCCACCTGCCGCAGAAACGCCAGGTTCTCGGCGCCGCCCGCTTCGCCCAGCGACCGCAGCACCCGATCCCGCAGATCGGTGACGTCGAGCCGGGCATAGATGCGGCGCAGGGAGGACGTCTGCCCCTGCTCGCCGAGGCCGCGGATCGCGCGGTCGCGTATATCGGCCGACTCGCTCGCGTTCTCCGCGATCGCCGCGACCCACTGCAGCGAGGCCTGGCTGCCCTCTTCGGCGGCGGTGCGCACCACGCGGTCCTTGAGATCGGGATGCGAGAGGCTGGGAAAGAGGGCCCGCAGCCGGTCGACGTCATTCAGGTCCTCGCCGATGACCCGGATCGCCCGGTCGCGCAGCTCGATCGACTCCCGCTCGTTGCGCGCCACGCCCATGATCCAGTCGGCGTTGGCGTTCGAGTGTGAATCGCCGAGCTCCCGGATGATCCGTTCCTTCAACTGCATCTGCGTGACCCGTGCGTACAGCTGGCGCAGAAACGCGTCGTCGTCAGGGTGGATCACCACCCGAATCGCTCGCTCCCGGACATCGGGGACGTCGCTCTCGTCGGCGGCGATCGCCCGCACCCCCTCGTCGATCGTGTCGTTCGACTCGCGCGGGGCGAGGCGGGTCGCCCATTTGAGCCCCTGCTCGCGATTCGCCGTTGGGAGAGAGCGGTCGCGGGCGATGGCGAAGATGCGGGTGGAGATCCGGACGCTGTCGGCGATCGCCGCCGCGAGCAGCGCTCGCGAGGCCGGTTGCTCGCTCGCCGTCCGGGCGACACCGATCAACCAGTCGACGGCGTCCGCGGTGCTGACGACCCCGAGGTTCACATCGGCGCGAGGCGCGTCGCGCCCGACGCTGGGCCAGATCATCCCGACACGGTGGTTCTGGACGACGAATCGGAGCCGCACGGGGCCGGTCGTGCAAACCGGGATCTGAGCCGACCCGATCGAGGTGATGAGGTCGCCGCCATCGGTGAAAATGATGATCTCACCACGCTGCTCGAGATTGCGCAGGATGATGTTGTGACCGTCCCCGCAGACGTCGGGGCGGGCGGCATAGGTGAGCGTGGCCGACCCGTCGCGGAGCGCTGCGATCCTGCCGGTGAGGCTCTGGGCCGTTCCCGGCACGTTGAGCAGCGCGGTTAGGACGGCCAGCATCGATATGTGGCGTGGTGACATGCGGGGACCTCCCATAAGAGGTTAGTCACCGCCGCGTACGAAAGGGTTGCGGCTAGCGCAGCGAGACGATTTTCCAGCCCTGGGGCGTGATGCGCAGCGTCGCCTGCCAGCTCACTTGTTGGTGTCCCGCCGCGCCGCTCTGGATCTCCGTGTAATCATAGGCCCCTTCGAGCGTTGCATTGGCCTCCAAAGGTCCGAGGCGAATCACCCCGTTCGCGTTGAGCTGCATCGTCATGTTGCTGGCCTTGAGGAACAGGTCTCCCCACTCCTGAGCCTGCTGTTCGGTGACGCGGGGATACACGACCCGGATGCGCGCCAGGCTCTTGTTGCTGAACGCGTCGGCGAATTCGGCGGCGATCTGTTGGGCTTCGGTCTGGAGTCCCCCGCGCTCGCCGCCACCGCGACGGAACCCGCCGCCATCGGTGCGCCGCGGAGAATTCACGGCGGCGGTCCCCGCCGCGGTCCACTCCGTTACCGCCGTCGCCAGCTTGGTCCTTGCCTCGCCGTAGTGTCCCGATTGCGCCAGTACGTCGGCGGCGTTCGCATCAGCGTCACCCGCGGCGAGCGCGTCGGAGGACGCTCCCGCACCCGCAGCACGCAGGCGGACGGCGAGCGCCTGTGCTTCCGCGATCTTGAACCCCTGCGACTCGGCGGCACGGGACGTCCCGCTCGGCGCGGGGGTCGTCGTCGAGGGTGCAGGACGCGGCGCCGTCCCGGTGCGCTTCGTGGTATCGGCGTTCGAGGGAGTCGGAGCCGTGGTGGTCATGCGCACCGTTTCAGGCTCCGCGACGCGCACCGTTTCGACCGCTGCCAGCGGTGGCGGAGCCGCCGGCGCGGCAGACGGGTTGCGACCGAGGAACCACCACACCGCTCCACCGGCGAGCAGCACCAGGGGAATGACGTACACGAGCACCGAGCGTCGTGGGGCAGGCGCCGCCGCTGGCGCGCGCGACCCCGACGGAACGGATGTTCCGGTGCGGGTGGCGGGACGGCGCTCCCGCGGCGTCGCCGTGCGGGTGGCGGGCGGCGGCGCCAGCTTGTTGGCGGGGACGGGGCTCATCGGCGTGCGGATCGTCTCCGCCGGACTTTGCGACCGACCGCCGGCAAGCTCCACGAGCTGAGAGCGGATCGGATCGTCGTGGGCGATCGGCGTGCCGCCGATCGCGCCGACAGCGGTTTCGATATCGGGCCAGCGATCGGCGGCGTCTTTGGCGAGCATCCGCATCACCGCGTCGGCGACCTCGGACGGGATATCCGGGCGGATGTCGGCGATCGACGGCGGCGTCTCGTGGACGTGAGCGAACAGCAGACCGACCGTCGTCTCCGCCTCGAAGGGCAGCTTGCCCGCCAACATCTCATACGCGACGACGCCGAGCGAATACTGATCGGAGGCACCCGTCAATTCCTGCTTGGCCGCGCACTGCTCGGGACTCATATAGCTCGGGGTCCCGATCGTGGCGCCGGTCTGCGTCAGCCCCTTGGACTCGGTGACCTTGGCGATGCCGAAGTCGGTGACTACCGCCCAGCCGTCGGCGTCGATCATGATGTTCGCGGGCTTCACGTCACGATGCACGACTCCCTTACTGCGGTACGCATACCCCAGCGCCGAGCCCACCTGATAGAGGATTGCCTGGACGAGCGGGACCGGCATCTGCCCCAGCTGATGCACGATCGATTCGAGCGAACGCCCTTCGATGAACTTCATGACGAAGTAGACGATCTCGGGACTCTCGCGCACCGCGTAGATCGGAATGATGTGCGGGTGGCTGAGCGATGCCGCCGTGCGCGCTTCGCGCTTGAAGCGCTCCACCATCCCGGCGGTGCTGAACAGGGCGGGGGACATCACTTTGATCGCGACCTTGCGGTCGAGGGCGACTTCGTGCGCCAGGAACACCGACGCCATGCCGCCGTGTCCCAGCTCGCCCTTGATCTCGTACTCTCCCACGGTCGCGCGACGCAGCGCGTCGATCATCCCGCCCTGCGTGAGGCCGATGCGCGTCGCGTCCGACGGCGAGGCGTACGCCGTGGCCGCTTGTCCCTGCTGCCCCGACACGTCCGCTCCGCAGTTGGAGCACGCGCGCGCCCCGGCGGTTACCGCCGTGCCGCATTTCGGGCAGGTGGGGGTCGGTGGAGCGGTCATCGTGCCTCAATATATTCTGCCGATCCATCTCCGAGGACCGACCGTGTTCGTGAAGTCCTGTGGCCTGCTCCTGCTCCTGGTCCTGCAGCCGGTTGCAAAGTGCGCTGTCGGGCAGACGACGGGTCCGAGCGCGAATGACCGCCTCGCCCGAGACCTCCTGGGCGAGCTGATCAACATCAACACCACGCACGACCACGGCAGTACCACCCCCGCAGCGCGGGCCATGGCACGGCGCTTCGTGGCCGCCGGGTTCCCCGACTCGGACGTGCAGATCGTCGGGCCGACCGATTCGCGCAACCAGAATCTGGTCGCCCGCTACCGTGGCACCGGGAAGCGGCGTCCCATCCTGCTGCTGGCGCACCTCGATGTCGTGGAGGCCTTGCCGTCCGACTGGTCGGTCGATCCGTTCACCCTGCTGGAGCGCGACAGCTACTTCTACGGCCGCGGCACGAGCGACATCAAGGACATGGCTGCGCTCTTCGTGGCAGCGCTGATCCGGCTCAAGCAGGAAAAGTTCGTTCCCGATCGCGACGTCATCCTCGCGCTCACGGCGGGCGAGGAGTCGGGCGGGGACTACAACGGCGTGCAGTGGCTGCTCGCGAACCGGCGCGGCCTCATCGATGGGGTCTATTGTATCAATGGCGACGCCGGCGACCCGCTGGAGCGCAACCGCATCCCGTTCGCGCGCAACGTCGAAGCGAGCGAGAAGGTCTATCACGACTTTCAGCTGGTCGTGACGAGCCCCGGTGGCCACAGCTCCCTCCCCACTCCCGACAACGCCATCTACCGCCTCGCCGCGGCCCTGCAGCGGCTGGGGAGCTACGCCTTTCCCGTCATGCTCAACGACATCACCCGCGCCTACCTCGACCGCGCCGCGGCGACGATGCCGCCGGCGACCGCCGGGGATATGCACCTTGCCGCGCGCGGCGACAGCGCCGCGCAGGCGCGGCTCTCGGCGTCGTCGCCGTTCTTCAACGCGCAGCTGCGCACCACGTGCGTGGCGACGCGGCTCGAGGGTGGCCACGCCAACAACGCCCTGCCGCAGACGGCGCGGGCGGTCGTGAACTGTCGCATGCTCCCGGGGCACGATCCCGATTCCGTGCTGGCGGCGCTGCGCCGCGTCATCGCCGATTCCGCGGTGATGGTCACGCCGCTCGACACGGCGCGCCCGTCACCGCCGTCGCCGCTCGTTCCGGAAGTTCTCGATCCGGTCACGCGCATCTCCGCGCAGCTCTGGCCCGGCGTGCCCGTCATTCCCAACATGGAGACCGGAGCCACCGATGGACTCTACCTGCGCAACGCCGGCGTGCCGGTCTACGGCGTTTCGGGGGTGTTTCTCGAGGCCGACGACATTCGCGCGCACGGCAAGGATGAGCGCATCGGCGTCGCCGAATACTACACCGGTGCCGAGTTCACCTATCGGCTCGTCAAAGCGCTGTCAGCGTCCGGTCGGCGCTGAGCGAACGCATTGCGGGCGTGAACGCCCGGTCATATGATTCGCGCTCTCCATCTTCCACCGGGAGTCCGCATGTTGCGTCGCGTCGTCCTCGTGGCGTGGTCGATCATCGCGTTCGCTGCGCCGTCCCTGGCTCACGCCCAGACCCTGCGCGACCAGATCCGGCAGTTGTTCACTTTCGGCAGCTGCGGCGAATTCGTGTGCCTCTCCAACCTCACCGGCTTTCACGGGGCGCACTTCAAGCTGTCCGCGGACACCGACGGCACGGCGATGGTCGCATTTCTGGGCAGCTCGATCGGCCTGAGCGTGTCCAACACGCCGATCAGCTCCTCGTCCAGCGGCACCACGTTCAAGTTCGTTGGCGGGGTCCCGGTCAAGACGTCGACGTCGGCCGGCCCCATCTTCGCCGAGCGATCCCAGACGCTGGGCCGCGGCCGCTGGTTCGTGGGCCTCGGTCTGACCCAGATGAACTTCCAGCGGTTGCGCGGTGTGCCGCTGAACGCACTTTCGTTCAATTACACCCACCAGGACATCGGCGACTCGGCGACCGGAGCGGGAATTGATACTCTGGGCAGCCCCTCCTTCGAGAACGACTTCATCAACGTGAAAATGGCGATCGACGTCAACCTGCTCGTTGCCTCCCTCGCCCTGACATACGGTCTCGTCGACGGCGTCGACGTCGGCGTGACGGTGCCGTTCGTGCGGACCTCGATTCATGGCAATGGCGTCGCGCAGATCGTGCCGGCGGGCGGGGCAATCGTACACTATTTCGCTGGAACGGCCACGGATCCCGTGCTCACGGCGGTCTCCTCCGCCGACGGCGTGGCGAGCGGCATCGGAGACCTGGAAGCGCACCTCAAGGTGAATGTCGCACAAACGGACAAAGTCGGCGGGGCGCTGTTCGTCTCGGCGCGGTTTCCCACGGGTGACGACAAGAACCTGCTTGGATCCGGGGCATTTTCCGGACGTGCCCTCGGAGTCGTCTCCGCCCGCTTCGGCAGCTTCAGTCCCCACGTGAATCTCGGCTACACGGTGCGAGACGCCTCGGATCAGAACAACTCCATCGACGGCGCCCTCGGGTACGATGCGCTGCTCTCGCCCTGGGCCACCATGGCGGTCGACCTGCTGAGCTCCTGGGAGATCGGCACCTCGCGACTGCACGTCCCGGCGCCGGTGCACTATCTGGCGCCCGCCAACCGCACGCTCGACGTGACGAACATCCCGAGCCAGCCCGATAACCTGATGAGCCTCAACTTCGGGTTCAAACTCCGCACGCGGCGCGGTATTCAGATCGTCACGAATACGCTGTTCCCGTTGCGGAATTCGGGTTTGCAGCCCAGTGTGGCGTGGACGGCAGGACTGGAGTACAACTTCTAGGAGACGGTATGAGACGGTGGGAGGCAGGGAGACGTGGTCTTTCCCGTTACCTGGACATCGTTTAGACAGCGGTGAGCTGCCGTTCAAAGCGGGCGGGGCTCTCGTAGTCCAAGGTTGAATGAAGCCGCCGCGAAAAAAAGCCCCCGACTACGGCATTATCCTAATCACATCGGACACCTCCTACCGTCTCCTACCATCCCTAGTTGTTCAGCGCCCCGTTATTGATCCACGCCCTGATGATCTTCTGCTGCGCTGCCGGGAGCCCGCTCGTGGCTGGGGGCATGAAGCCGCAGATGCCGCCGTCGAAGATCCGCCGGTACACCACGCTGTTCGTCGCGTTGCCCGGGGCGACCCGGAAGAAACCGCTATTGCACGACGCCACGACGTTGACCGTCGAGCCGCGCGAATTGCCGGTCGAGAGGTCGGGCGCCGTGCCGCCAGTGAAGTGGCATCCCGTGCAGTTCCCGGTGTAGATCGGCTGCACGTCGCCCGACAAGATGTAAATCGCGGATGCAGCGAAAGACGTCGA
>DATFTG010000161.1:0-15312 GCA_035262265.1 Gemmatimonadales bacterium | reverse complement strand
GCAGCACGGTGGGGAACCCGTCGCGGTGGCCGTCGATGCCGATCTCGGAGAGCAGCACGAAGACGTCGGCGTCGCGCATGGCGCGGTAGACGTCGCACAGCGGCCGCGGGCCGAGCAGCCGGACCGCGCCGTTCAGGGCCGCGCCGAAGCGACGGGTGAGCAGCGTCGACCCGGGGCCCTCGCCGATAATGGTGCACTCGACGGGACACCCCGCCGCCCGCAGCTGCGTGCACGCCTCGATGAGCGTCGCGAAACCCTTCACCCCTGCGCCGTTCCCGACGGAAAGCACGCGCAGCGGCCGGGACGTCCCGGCGTCGCCATCGCCGGCCGGCTGTTCGCCCGGCGGCGCCGCGGGCGCGAGTCGCGCCGCCTCCCCCAGATCCACGCCATTGAACACGCGATGCAGCTTGTGGCTGTAGACGTAGCCGGTCACCGAATCGAGATAGCGTCGGCTGTATTCGCTCACGGCGATCACGAGCGACGCGTAGCGCAGCTTGAGCGGCAGGTGTACCGGCCGCACGAACAGATCGTCCGACGCGTGGGCGGTGAACGAGAATGAAATCCCCGCGTACAGGTGCGCGGCGAGCGCGATGTTGCAGCCCGAGGTGAAGTGGCAGTGCAGGTGAGTGATGCCGCGACGCCGCATCTCACCGGCAAAGCCGACGCCGACCGCGAAGTGGTAGAGCAACCGCACGAACATCCGGGGCTCGAGCGCCGTCCAGCCGCTCGCCATGGCGCGCAGCGTCGCGATGTAGCGGACCGGATGGATCACGAGTGCCTGGAGATTGACCGCGAAGTGACGCACCAGACGGTCGGGGCGCGCGTACACGCAGTCCCGCAGCGTCTCGTCGCTCGACAGGGCCGGCGGCGGAACCGGATCGGGACGCTTGATGGCGAACACGACGATCTCGAATCCGCGGCTCTTCAACGCCTCGATCTCCCGGGCGATGAACGTCTCCGTCAGCCCCGGGAAAACGGCGATCAGGTAGCCGATCGTCGCGCGCGCGCTTTTCGCGGCCGCGATCATCAGTCCAGCACCAAGCGCGTGAGTCCCGCGACGCCGTGATAGCCCGCCGCGCGGCCGCGTTCCGCCCCGTGCCGCTGCACGCGCGTGGCGCCGACCAGCAACAGATCGTGGGCGGGGCTGCCGGGCCGGGCGCGGGCAATCACCAGCCGGGCGTCGCTGGTCCATCCGCCGGGGAGGGGCAGAGCGGCGGCGTCCGCGCCGAAATGGATCTCGTGCTCGAACGTCGCACCCCGAACGACGACCTGCCGTTGCGCTGCCGTGCCGGAGTCCAACCGCACCGTCGGCCGCGCGCCGTCTGACCCGAGAACCGCCGCAACGACGAGCGGCACCGGTCCCGCGCACACGGCGGCGGCCACCGTGGTCGGCTGGGGCCGGCCGTACAACTGCTCGGACACTCCCGGCTCCAACCGGACCCGCGTTCCGCCGCTCGACGCCCAGTGCAGCGACAGCCGCGCCGCGCCCTTGGTCGCTGCGACGCCGGCGCCGTCCCGCCACTCTTCGATGGCGACATCGGGCGCGAACTGAAAGCGCTGCTCGGCGAGGTGCCACCCGCTGCCGGTGAGGCGATCGACGACCAGCCAGTACAAACCGTGCATCACGATGATCGTCCGGGCATGCCACACCGGGTACGTCAGGCGGCGGTAGCCGTCGTGACGGCCGGCCATCACCGAGCACTCGGGCGACGTCGCCCACAGCTCGAGCTCCGCGTTGGGCGCGGACCAGATTTCGTCGCGCGCCGCCAGCACGCCTTGCTCCACGCCATCGACACAGACCGTGGTGTGAGCCCGCGTGCCGCGCAGCACGTTGCGCCGATCCCGCGTCCCGGTCCCCGGATCGATGAGGAGCGGCGTCCCGGCGATCGACAGCGTGAACGACAGCGCGTCGAGGTGCGCGTGCTTGCGGTTGAGGTGATAGCCGGTCGGACCGCAATCCCACACGAGGACGTCCGCACCGGGCGCCCAGCCGGAGCGTGCCACGAAGTACCCACCTTCGGCGAAGGCGCGGCCGGCCGGCGTCAGCTCCGCGGCGGGGGCAGCGGCGTCGGTCGCCTCGGCCCCCAGCAACCAGTAGCCGTGGTCGGTGGCCTCCTGGATGAGCGCGGTGCTGCCGGCAACGACACTCGGAGCGGAAAAGCGATAGTACGTGTCCTCGGCGTGCGCGTCGGCGAACAGCGGCAGCACCCCGTCGCCCTGGTCGATCCAGCGCTGAAACTGCGCCATCCCCTGCACCAGCGGCTCCAGGTCCGCCTGCTGCGGCAGTTCGTTGCGACGGCAGAAGCGCCACAGCTCGGCGAGCTCTCCGGCGATGATGCGGTGGTACATGGTGGAGCGCTCGGCGTGCACGCCGTCGGCACACACCTGCCGGCCCAGCTCTTCGAGCAGCAGGCGCCACCCTTTGCGGCGCCATGCGGCGGCGCCGGCGAACTCAGGGAACACCTCTCCCACGAGGGCGAGCGCTTTCGCTTCCAGCAGGACGTGATTGCCGGGCGAATGGTACTCGATCGTCTGATCGAGGTATTCGGCCAGCAGACCCAGCCCCCCGAGGAACCGTCCGTAATGAGCGGAGTCCCAGTCGGGGGCGCCGGCGAACAGGAAATGCGCCCACAGCCACGCATTGATGCGACTCGCGACCTCGAACGGCCCATCCCACTCGAGCCGGCCGAGCCGGTGGAGGTGTCGATCCATCCAGCTGGCCGACTGCGCGACGAACGCTTGCAGGAAGCGTGCGTCACCCGAATACCAGTACGCGAAGCCCAGTGTCGCAAACCAGTGATGACGGTTGAGGGCGCTGATCCAGCCGCCGCTCACCGCGGGCACCGTCCACTCCCCCGGCGGCAGCTCGATCGGATCCCGGCCGCAGAACATGAAGCGCCGGGCCACCAGCGCGTCCGCGGCCGCGATCGTGCGGTCGCGCCGCTCGGCAGGGACCGCGCGCGCGATGCGTGCGATATCGGCATCGACCCAATGCCAGCGCGGCGCGCTGCGTGCCAGTATCTGCGCCCGTACGGCCCGGGTGTCCCGGGAGACGCCGTTCGCCCGCCGGACCGCCTGCGCACTCGGAAAAGTCCGGTCGGCCCAGCGTTTCTGCGCGGCGTAGCCGACGCGGCGCAGCAGCGCCCCCGGGCTCTGGGACGCCAGCTTGCGAGCGGTCCACTCCAGCCAATCAGTCGGGCGCACCCTGGACCTCGACGAACGAGCCGCCCACCAGGCGCCCGAAGCGGCCGGCCACCGCCCGCGCCGCCTTCCAGAGAAGCTGCAAGTCGGATGCGTTCGCGATGAACGCCTGCCGCAGGGAACACGTCTCGGTGCGGCGGAAGAAGTGCAGGAAGAGCAGCGCGGCGACGATATAGGATGTTGCTGCGGCAATGCTGGCCCCGATGACGCCGAGCCGGGGCAACAACACCATGTTGAGGAGAACGTCGACGGCGGTGGCAGTGCTGTACACGAGCACCCCGATCGCCGGGCGGCCGGTGGCGGAGACATACGTCCAGGTCACGTGGGTCGTGCTCCACGCCACCGTCCCCACCACCAGCCAGCGCAACGCCGGCACCGCCTCGGCGAACGCGGGGCCGAACAGCAGCTGCACCAGGGGCCCGCTGATGAGGGCCATCGCAGCCCCGGCAAGGACCGCCATGAGCGTCACGAGCCGCAGCGCCGCCGCGGGCTGTCCCGGCTTGAGGGTACGGCCCGAGAAGGCCGGGTAGAGCATCGTGCCGATCTCGTTGGAGAGCCGCACCGTGATTTCCGCGAGGCTCACCGCCACGGAATAGATGCCGAGGCCGCGGCCACCCAGATACTGTGCCACGATGAAGAAATCGAGCCGGCCCATCAGGTAGGAGCAGAAGATGCTCGCCAGCTGGCGCAGGCCGAATCCGAGCGATTGCCGCGCCAGATCGGGAGAGAAGCCGCCGCCGTGGGCGCCGAGCCGCTGGACCGGCACCTGGAAGACGGCGAGGCATACGAGCTGCGAGCCGACGAACGCGCCGAGGAACGCGTCGAGGCTGGTCTGATGAACCACGTACAGGGCGACGTAGCCGAAGAGCGGCAATGTGACCGCGACGGTGCCCGCCACCTTGGCGAGCTCGTAGCGGTGCAGCACGAGAAAGTACTGGCGTTGAAAAATCATCAGCACCGTGACCGGCACCACGACGAGGCCGGCGATCACCCCGAACACGCCAAGCGCCCGCACATCCGTCCAGCCGAGGGCCCATCCGCCGAGGAAGTAGAGCGCCGCGACCGCGCCTCCGCCGAAGAGAGAAAACGGCACGGCATTCGTCATGAAGTGGCTCAGCCACTCGGGGCGCCGGCTCACGTGAAACAGCTGCCCCTGATGCACGCCCAGCGTCGCGAGCAGCGACAACCCGGTGATCGTCGCCACGAACAGACTGAAGAGGCCCTTCCCTTCGACCCCGAGGAGCCGCGAGGCGACGACGCTCGCGACGAAGCTGCCCACGAGACCGGCGTAGGAGATGACGGCGGCCGACAACATGCGAGAGGATTGCCGCATCAGGTCAGAGCCCGGCCAGAACGCCCATGAACCCGTAGAAGATCTGATTGGTGGTCGGCTCGTGCGCGTTGGCGAACTGCGCCTGCAGGAAATACACGCCTGCGAAAACGGCGACCCACACCATCCCTTCACGGCCCCATTGCCGCGCGACCGATTGCCGCGCCCGGCGAAACATGCCGACGAGCACGCCGACATAGAGCACCAGCCCGACGACTCCGAGCTCCACCTGCACGGCGAGCAGGGTGTTGTGAACCGGGGTGGAGCGAATGTCCATATTCGGACCGATCGTCATGTCCTGCTGATAGTCGGCGACGTTTTCGCTGAACGTGGCGAAGCCGGCGCCGAGCAGCGGCCGTTCCGCCGCCATGTGCAGTCCCGCCTCCCACAGGTTGAGCCGGAAGTAGACCTCGTTGGAATCGCCGATCCGGCTCTGGGCGGTCGAGCCGCGAGCCAGTGCGAGACCGATTCCGAACATGAGTGCGGCCGCCACGACGGCAGCGCGCTTCACGTGGGTGGCGGCCCGATTCCCCGACGGACGCAACAGCAACACCAGAGAGGCGATCGTCGTGGCGAGCCAGGCCGCTCGCGTATACGAAAAGAAAATTCCGACCAGACAGAGGGCGCCGACGACCAGTGCGACGCCACGTTCGGCGGGGCTGAGCAGGCGCCCCGACAGAATCGCCAGACAGTAGATCAGACTGAGCGCGAGTCCGTTCCACTCCGGCTGCATCAGCAGGCCCCCGGAGCGGCCGGAGGTGACCATGAACCAGTTCAACTTCGGATCGCCGATCCACGCGGGCACGATGCGGTCGTACCACCCGAATCGCTCCACGATCGCCACCAGCGCCGTGTAGACGCCCACCACGAACAGCGCCCGGACCAGCGCACGCACTTCGACGGCCTCGAAGCCGTACCGTGACAGCAGCACGAACATCATCATCGGGAGCCCGAACATGCGCATGAACCAGGCGAACGCGGTGCGGTCCATGACCCCGAGCGCGATCCCCTGCACCAGCGTGTAGGCCACGAACGCCCCGATCCACACAGTCGTGCGATGCCACGGGCCGGCCCGCTGCCGCGCGAGGGTGCGGGCCGTCAGTCCCCCGAGCACGATCAGCAGGGCGTAATTGTCGGGGCGCTCGAAGACCGAACCCCAGCCGCTGAAGTGCAGCACCGCGAACAGCGCGACCGACGCCACGTACACGCCGAACGCCGCCCCCGCGTTCAACGCCGTGAGCACGGCCACGGAGGCGAGCCAGAGCAGCTTGATGACGTCGCTGACCGGGCCGGCCTGCAGCGTGGACAGGAGCAGCAGGGTGAGCGACAGATACAGCAGGCCATCGACCGGGCGGGCGACAGCCCCGAGGCGAACCTGCGCCGGCTCAGCCGCTCTGAGCGGCCAGGTAGCTGTCATGATACTGATAGGCCTCGCGGTACGCGGGATCGCGTCGTTGATCGATGTCGTTGAGCACTGTTCCCACGACCGCCACCCGGAGCTGGCGCAGCTGCTCGAGGGTGTAGTCCAGCGAATCCGGCACCGTCACCCCGGCGCGGGCGACCACAATCACGCCGTCGCAGGCGGTGGCGAGCTGCGTGCCATCCGAGACGACGTTGATCGGCGAGGAGTCGATGATCACCTGGTCGTACTGCTGGCGCAGCGTGTCGAGCAACCCGCCGAGGTCGGCGGTCCCGACGAACTGCGAGGCATCGGGCACGAGCGCCCCTGTCGTCAACACGTACAGCTCCGGACCGCGTCCGACCTCTACGCGGTGCACCGCCTCGTCGAGCGGCGTGCCCGCGAGCACCTCGGCCATCCCGGGCGCCCGCGGCAGCCGGAACAGGCGGTGAATCATCCCGCGCCGCAGATCGGCGTCGACCAGCAGCACCTTCTTGCCGCGCCAGGCGCTCGTCAGGGCGAGGTTGACCGCGCTGGTCGTCTTCCCTTCGCCGGGGAGGGCGCTGGTGATCATCAGCACCTTCAGTGTTCGGTCCGGCTGGATACTGAGGCTGGTCGACAGACGCACGAACGCCTCGACAATCTCCGCCTGGCTTCCCGGCGCGAACGCGCGCCCGCCTTCGGCGTTCCCGTCGCCGTTGCCGGCGGCGCGGCCCCGCTTGTAGACCAGGTCGGGCAGGCGCTTGCGCTCGTCCTCGGCTTCGCCATGCGGAATCACGGCGAGCACCGGCACTCCGGTGACCGCGATGACGTCACGCCGCGTGTGCACCGCGCGGTCCACGTATTCCCGCGTCAGGGCGCCCGACACGCCGAGGATGAGTCCGACCATCAACGCGAGGGCGAGGGTGAGGCCGCGCTTCGGAGCCACCGGCTTGCGGGGCAGGATCGCCGTGTCGATCTGCCGGACGCTCGGATCCCGCGCCACCTGCGCGATCTCGGCCTCCTTCAGCCGGGATTGCAGCAGCGTGAAGATCTGCTCCAGCCCGCTGACATTGCGTTCCAGCTCCGCGACACGGATTTCCTTCGTGGGAATCGTCTGCAGATCCGCCGCGGACCGGCTCAGGGTGCTGTCGATCGCGCCGATTTGATCGGTGAGGCCGCGCAGGTACGTCGCCGCGATGCCCTGCAGCTGCCCGCGCAGATCGGCGATGCGGCGGCTCAGGATCTGCACGTCCCGATCCTCCGGGGAGCGGCGCGACAGCAGATCACTGCGGCGATTCTCGGCCTCGGCGAGCGACCCGAGCAGCGTCGCGGCGACCTGGTTGCGCAACAGCGTCGGGAAGGCGATCGGCGTCGGCGCCGCGGAATCGGCGCTCGAATCCGCCGTCACGCGCAGCAGCTCCGCCAGTGCTTTGCGCTCGGCGTCGAGGTCGTTGCGCTGAGCCTGCAGTGCGGCAACCCCGCTCACGCCGGTGCGCGCCTGTTCCGGCAGACTGACGATGTGCGCCGCCACCCGATAGCGCCGCAGACTGTCCTCGGCGAGCTGCAGCTGCCCGGCGATCCGCGTGGTCTGGTCGCGAAGGAATCCGACGAGCCCGCGGTTCTCCCCCTGCTGCGTGTTCTGCCGGTCGGCGATGAAGCGCGCCACGAGGAGGTTGGGCACCGCCTGCACGATGCGCGGATCGGTGCCTGCGTAGGTGACGTCCACGATATTGGCGTCACGATTGCGGCGCGCGATCGTCAGCCCCTGCTGCAGCGCGAAGACGGCGTCGTCGTAGTTCGCCACGCTGAACGTGATCGATCCGAGACCCCGCGCGTACGCCGACAGCGCGACGTCGAGACCGGGAATCGGCAGGGCGGCGCCTGGCACGACATGGCCCAGCGTCTTGCCGGTCGAATCGTTGCGCAGCGTGAAGCCGTCCCGCCCCTCCGGGCGCAGCGAATAGATCGACGCCGCAGCATCCCGATCGACGTGACGGACCACGAGCGCCCGGTCCCGGGTGGCCCAGCGCGGCGCCGTGAGGCGCAGCTGCAGGCCGAGCGAATCGACCACCGCCTGCGCCAGCATGCGGCTGCGCAGCATTTCGATTTCAGTGTTGACTTCGTTGCCGCCAGTCAACCCCAGCGCCGAGAGCCCCGGCGCCTGGTCCTGCTCGCGGCGGTCGTCGATACGGACCGACGCGGCGGCGGTATAAGCGGGGCGCACCAGCGCCACGTAGAGCAGCGCCGCCGTGAGGCACACGACGGTGCACCCGACGATCCACCACACGTTGCGGCGCAGGATGCCGAGCAGGTCGTGCGCGTCGCCGGCGATCCTGCTGCCGGCCGCGCTCGGGGTCGGGCTCGGGGTCGGGGTCGGGATCGGAAGCAGCGACCGCGCCGGCTCATGCGATGGTGTGAGCAAATGATCCATGTCGGTCAGCGGTGCAGGACGATCACGGCCGTCGTGGCGATCACCGAGAGAAGGCCCACGGCGACGGCGGGGTTACGGCTGATCCAGCCGCGGTTCGGCACATAGAGCTGATCGCCGGAGCGGATCGGAGAATCGTTGATCGCCATGCGGCGGCTGAGCTGGATGGGGACTTTCTCGCCCTGCCGGATCAGCTCGATATGATCGGGGCTGCCGTCCGTGGTCACCCCGCCTGCCAGGGCGAGGCCGTCCTCGACGGTCATCGTCGGATCCACGGCGTACAGGCCGGGATTGCGCACCGCGCCGAGCACCTGCAGCCGTCGCAGCAGCGTGACCTCGACCGACGAGTGAGAGAGAAACTGCTCGTACGCGCTCACGAGGCGTGTGCGGACGTCGCCCGCGGACGCGTTACCCAGAGTCACCGCCCCGAGCCGCGGCAACACCACGGTGCCGGTTTCGTCGATCGTGAACTCGCCCGACAACTCGGGCTCGCGCCAGATGCGCACCCGCACCACATCGCCGGGGCGAATCAGGTTCGCGGCCGCCGGCGGATCGACGGCGCGCGACTGTGAAATGGAGCCGGCACACCCGAGCGCGACGCCCGCGAGGATGCCGGTAAGCCGCCGAGCGATCATCGGGCCCCCGTACCTCTGAGAACGGCTGGAATCGTCTGCAACAGGATTTTGGCGTCGAGTCGCAGCGTCCAGCGATCGATGTAGTCGAGGTCGAGCGCGACCCACCGATCGAAGCTCACGTCGCTGCGACCGCTGATCTGCCACAGGCAGGTCAACCCCGGGCGCATGCTGAAGCGGCGCATCAGCCATCCCTGCTCGAACAGACCGACGTCCCGCAGCGGGAGGGGACGCGGACCGACGAGCGACATCTCCCCGCGCAGCACGTTCCACAGCTGCGGCAGCTCGTCGAGTGAGCACTTGCGCAACACGGCGCCCACTCGCGTCACCCGCGGGTCGCGCCTGATCTTGAACACGGGTCCCTGCGCCTCATTGCGCTGCTCGAGCGCCGTCTGCATCGACTCGGCGTTCTGGACCATCGTGCGGAACTTGTGCATGCGGAAGCGTCGCTTGTTGAGCCCGTAGCGCAGCTGGCTGAAGAACACCGGTCCCGGGCTCGTGAGCGTGATGACGAGCGCGATCACGAGAAACAGCGGGGCCAGCGCCACCAGGCCGACCGCGGCTCCGGCGACGTCGACGACGCGCTTGATCTCCAGCCGGAAATCATCCTGCACGACCTTGACGGTGTGCACGGTGGCGTGCTCGTACCCGACCCGTCCCAGCGACGGCTGGAACAGGTCGGCGAGATAGGTCGACTGCACGCCGAGCCGCTCGCAGGTGTGAATGACGCGCTGGATTTCCTCGTAGCACGACTTGATCGGCAGCGCGATGACGACCTCGTCCACGACGCGACCCATCAGCACCGACTCCAGCTGGGTCAGGGGCCCGAGCCAGCGCTGGCGGACGCTGGGGCGGGCGCGGGTTTCGCTCGTGTCCATGAAGCCGACGAGCTGCGCCCGACGCCCGTGCGGGTTGTACAACTCGCGGGACAGTCGCTCCGCCCGCGAGCCGCTGCCGACGATCAGCACGTCCCAGTCGCGCTGCGGCGCAAACAGGTTGTTCAGATGGCGGAGCAGCCGTCGCATCCCGACGGCGATAGGGACCGACAGGGCCCAGAACAGGACGACGGTGCGAAGGGTGAACGAGCCGCTGGCGCTGAACAGGGGGAAGAGCAGCACCGGCATCGTGCCGAGCGTGCAGGCCGCCGTCACCCGCGCCAGTCCTTCCACCGCCCCGTTGCGCAGGCGCCGGTACAGGCCCAGCCAGCTGAAGGCGGCGTTCCACGACACGGCCAGCGCGCAGATCAACAGGAATTTCTGGAGCGTCAGGCGCAGCGCGAGGAACGCCGGCACGCCGTTCGGCAGGCGGTCGATATTGAGGACCAGCAACGCGCCGGCGAGGGCCAGCAGCACGGCAAACAGGTCGGTGACCTTGAAGCGGCGATACAGTGCCGCCGGGGTAGGCCGCGTCGCAAGCGGCGAGCGGTCGCGGCGCCACCGCGGGACGAGGGGCGGCCCGGCCGCCGGCAGCGGCGACGGCGCGATGCCGGCTACCATGCCCGGCCGCGCATCATCGCCGTCCGACTACGTCCCCACTGGTGATCCTGTCGAGCCGCCGACACGTCGAGACACCCGGTGCAAGAGTCGCGCGATGTACTGCCAATCATCGCTATCTGGATGGCTCGAACGATCGGCTCACCTCATCACACAGCCCGAGGTGAGGGGGTCACAAGACTGTAACGGGTGGCTCTCTCGAAAATGACAGACCGTCGGTGAGGATGACACGCGTTTGTTGCTAGGCCGCCCGCGTATGCTCCGTCGCTTTCACGAATCCCACGCGCTCAAGCTTGCCCCATCTGCGGAGCCCACGCAGATACTCCCAGAACGCCTGGATCTTGAACACCGCCAGCGTCTGCCGGAATCCGAAGTTCTCGGCCACGCCGCAGAACAACAGCTTCCACAGGTCCGACCACGACGGATAGCGGCGGTAGCTGATCTCTTCCAGCAGGATCGCGGCGACGGAGAGAAAAACGCCGAATGCGACGGCGAGCACGAAGAACAGCAGGAAGAACTTCGTGTTGAGGAGGCCCAGCGCCCAGGCGAGGGGCACCGAGACGTAGCCCAGCGTCTCGATGAACGGGCCCATCGTTTCGAAGATCAGGAAGTACGGCAAGACCACCAGTCCCATGATGCCGTATTGGGGATTGAACATCATGCGCCGGTAGCGCGACAGACTCTGCAGCATGCCGCGGTGCCAGCGGTTGCGCTGGCGGCGCAGCATGCGCCAGTTCCCCGGGACTTCGGTCCAGCACACCGGGTCGGGGACGAAGACGATGCGATACGGCTTCTTGCGCTCGCGATACACGGCGTGCAGCGCCATCACCAGCTCCAGATCTTCGGTGTCGGTGGACGAGTCGTAGCCTCCCACCTCCACCACCGCCGACTTGCGGTAGACGCCGAACGCCCCGGAGATCAGCAGCAGCCCGCGCAGCGCGCTCCAGCCGAGCCGGCCGGAGAGGAAGGCGCGCAGATACTCGACGACCTGGAACACGGGGAGTAGCTGGCGCGGCAGCGCGATGTGCGTGACGCGCCCCTCGTGCACGGTGCAGCCGTTGGCGCAACGCACGATGCCGCCCACCGCCACCGTCTCCTCGGGCCACTCCATGAACGGCTTCACCGCCTTGAGCAGCGCGTCGTCCTCGATCACCGAATCGGCGTCCATCGAGGAGAACAGCGGGTAGCGGCTGAGGTTGATCCCGCAATTCAGGGCGTCGGCCTTGCCGCCGTTCTCCTTGTCGACCACGACGAGGTTCGGCACCATCGGGCTGGCATACAGGGCGCGCACCGACTTGGTGGGGAGCGAGCGTTTGTAGACGCGGTCGACGCGACGCAGATCGTAGGCCTCGAGCAGCCGCTCCAGCGTCTGGTCCTTGGAGCCGTCGTTGACGACGATGATCTCGAACTCCGGATAGTTGAGCATCTGGAGCGAGCGCACCGTGTCGACGATCGTCTTCTCTTCGTTGTGCGCCGGGCAGATCATCGAGATCGGCAGCGTCATGTCCGAGCGCAGGATCTGCTGGTAATCGGAGAAGAACGTGCGGCGCAGGAACGTCAGCACTTCACGCAGCGAGACGAAGAACAGCAGGATGTAGCTGATGTTGAGCGCGAGGAAATAGGCGAGCACGAAGGCGTTGAAGCCTTCGATCGCGCGCGCGACCCAAAGCGCCCAGTTCACCCGGCGGCGGCCACGGGTTCAGCCTGCGCGGTGAGCAGCCCGGTGACCGCCTCGCGGACGGCGGGATCGTCGTGGCGGGAGGCGATGTCCTGGAGCAGGTCGGTGCGCTGCAGCATGACGAGCTTGCCGAGCAGCTTGCGTGCCGCAGCCCGCTCGCGCGGCGTGCCGTCCACAAGCTTGCCCACGAAGCGGTCGAACACCCCCGCCTCCTGCAGCATCGACGCCGCACGCTGCGCCGCATAGGCGTCGGGCGAATCGAGCAGCCCGGCGAGCGCCTGATAGCCCTTCTCGCCCTTCGATCCCAGCGCCAGCGCCGCGTTGGACCGCACCCACCACTCGCGGTCGCCCAGCGCCGTCTTCAGCTCGGGGACGCCGGTGGTGCCGGGGAGCATCCCCAGCGCCTTGGCGGCCATGGCGCGCACCGGCCACTCCGAATCCTTGAGAGCGAGCACCAGCTTCGGCGCGGCGCGCGGGTCGCCGATCACGCCGAGCGAGTGGGCGGCGCGGGCACGGGCGTTGTCGTGGCTGTCGTTGAGCAGATCTTCGAGCAGCCGCACCGCCTTGGGGGAGCGCAGCCGTCCCAGGATGTCGATCGCGGGGACGCGGGCCATGGCGGGGAGCTTGGGCACCTCGCGCAACAGCGGGTCGACCGCCGCTTCGCCGAGCGTCGCCAGGATATCGGCGATGCGCAGCGCCGACCAGCGGTTGGTGTCCTTGAGGGCGCCGAGCAGCGATTCCACCGCTTCGAGCCCGCCGATCGCCCCCAGCGCCTTGGCAGCGCGGATGCGCACCTCGGGGACGGGGTCGCGCATCAGCTGGACGAGCTCGGGGAGCGGGCGCCGGCTCATCATGCGCCCCAGCTTCTCGGCTCCCTCGACGCGGTTGACCCAGCGGCGGTCGGCGAGCTTGCGGCGTTCGGCGTCGACGAATCCCAGCTCTTCGAAGGCGGCGGTGATGCGGTGCTGCACCCTGCCGCGGACGTAGCGGATCTGGTCGAGCAGCGTCCACAGGATGACGCGGCGGTCCCAGACGCCGAGCGGCCCCGGGATGTACTGGCCGAAGTGGCCGGTGTCGGCGTGGATGTAGGCGTGGATCTTGGGCAGGAAGACGGCGCGCTGGCGCCGCTCGTAGCCAGTACGGATCTGGACGAGCAGTTTGTGCCCCAGCGTCACCAGGAGGACCAGACCGAACATGCTGCCGACGACAACGATGACGATCCAGACGAACTGAACGAGCGTCGCCTGACTCACGCGGTCTTGCGCTCCAGCAGCTTGCGCACGCGTGTCACCAGCTCGCGCGCGCGGAACGGCTTCACGACGAAGTCGTCGGCCCCTGCCTCGAGCGCCTTCACGATGTCCTCTTCGCGGCTGTTCGACGAGAGAATGATGACCGGGACCCCTTTCGTTTCCGGGGCGCCTTTGAGCTCGCGCAGCACTTCGAACCCGTTCTTGTAGGGCATCAGCAAATCCAGGATCACGACGTCGGGGACGCGGCGCCGGGCGTGCGCCAGTCCCTCGTTCCCGTCCGCCGCCAGGTCCATCGCGAACCCCTGGGCGGTGAAGACGGCCTTCAGAAACTGCCCCATCGCGGCATCGTCCTCGATCGAGAGGACGTGGGGCGCGGGCGCTTTCTTAGGCATATGAGAATGCCCCAGGCGCCCCGCAGCGACTTCCGACATCGCTGAGCGCTGCTCCCTGCGGGGGCCTGACGCGGTTCACGAGCGGAAGCCCCACGGACCTGGGGCACCGCCCAAGATAGCAAGTCGGGGCTACGGATGCACCTGAGCGGTATAATCCGCTCGCAGCCCCGACCCCTCGATCACGACGCCAGTCGACCCGCCTTTCCCAGCTGTAAGAGTAATCGATCCCCCACCCGAGTCCGAAGTGACCTCCGTCACGCGCACGATCCGTTCGTCTCCCGAAGACGCGCGCAGCCCCTCGAGCGGCGCCACGTTGCCGAACCGGTCGCGACCGTAGATCCGGAGCTCCGTCGCCCGCCCCCCGAGCAATACCAGCTCACCCACCATCGCGTTCCCCCCCGACAACACCACGAGCCGCGTCGGCGCGCCGGACCCGGGATAGAGCGTCGCATCGTGCACTATGTCGCCGATCGTCCCCGTCACCACCGTCGGGACGCCGGCCCGCTCGCCGAACTGCACTCGCACGCGCGTCCGGCCGATCGAGTCGGTGAGATTGGACGCGGTGCCGACGATCTCTCCGTTGGTCACGCTGAACAACACACCCACGCCGCCGAGCGGTCGCCCGGCGCCGTCGCGTACCTCATAGACCAGGGGCTGGGATGCGACTTCACCCGCGGCGCCGCGCTGGTTGGCGCCCGATACGAACCCGGTGCGCTCGGCGAAGGGACGGCCCAGCGGCACGGTGGGGGTCGGCCGCTCGGGCGGTGCGGCGGTCGCGGCGGTCGGGCGGTCGGGCTGTCCGGCGGTCGAGGCGGTCGGACGTTCCGGCGGTCGACTCCCGACAACCGACACCTGAATTTCCGCCGGACCATTCAGCGAGTCGCCGCCTACTTTGGCGACGGTCAGTCGGTTCGTCCCCGGGTTCGAGCCCACGGGGATGCGGAACAGCGCGATGCCGTGGTCATCGGTGACTGCCATCGCGTCCGAGTCGCTCCCCGAGAGCCGCGCGGAGCCGCGCAGCACGAGCCGGATTCCCGAGACGGGATCGGCGCCCTGCTTCAGCACCACGGTCACCGTCGCCGTGCCGCCGGCGGCGACGCTCATCCGTGAGGAGAGCGGCACGGCGACGAGCGGCGGCGGCACATCGGCGAGCCGCGGTACGGGAATCGGCTCCGGCTGGCTCGACGCCGGGGGACGGGGGCGCGCTGCGGGGGGCGTGGCGACGGGCCGCGTGCCCCGCGCGCTCGACGCCGCCGGAGTAACGGCGCGCTCGCGCACGCACTGATCGATCGCCTTGAGCAGCGTGGTATCGCCACCGAGCTCGGCCAGGTCCTGGCGGTCGCGCGCTGTGGGGGTGAAGGAGACGCAGCTGCGGCGCACCAGGGCGACGATCTGGGGCAGCGTCTGAGTGTTGGCCGTCAGCAGGCGGACGAGGTCGGTCTTGCGCAGGGCATCGGTGCCCTGAGCGTTCAGCTCACCCATGGGCCCCAGGACCAGGAGAGCGATCGCCAAACCGCGCCGGGGCGA
>DATFTG010000160.1:0-16378 GCA_035262265.1 Gemmatimonadales bacterium | reverse complement strand
CAAGTGGGTCGGTCTCGCCGCCGCGCTCGTCGTGATCGGCGTCGGCGCCTGGGCGATGTTCGGTCGCGGCAAAGGCAACGCCCCCGCCCCCGCCCCCGCTCCCGCTCCCGCCGCGGGGACTCCGGCTGCGCCGCCCGCGCCGCATCTGCCGTCGACGCCGCTGGAGCCGATTTCACCCAACGTCGCGTCACATGAAATCACCGATTCGCCGACCGCGATCCTGGCGTCGACGC
The DNA here is from genome assembly GCA_035262265.1 of Gemmatimonadales bacterium. Lineage (GTDB taxonomy): Bacteria > Gemmatimonadota > Gemmatimonadetes > Gemmatimonadales > GWC2-71-9 > DASTHG01. Next base: position 16,145 of record DATFTG010000160.1, on the reverse strand, counting down.
CGGTACCGCCTACAGCGCCACCCGCGCCGCCGAAGGCACGCACCACGACGCCGACCTCGGTGCCTCCCCTGCCGCGTGGCATCACGCCGCCTCCGCCGCCGCAGCGCAAGCGGCCGTCGAAGCCGGCGATGCCCGCACCGACGGTCGCTCCGGTGCCGCCGAAGGGCGGCGCCCTCAAGTGGGTCGGTCTCGCCGCCGCGCTCGTCGTGATCGGCGTCGGCGCCTGGGCGATGTTCGGCCGCGGCAAAGGCAACGCCCCCGCCCCCGCTCCCGCTCCTGCCGCGGGGACTCCGGCTGCGCCGCCCGCGCCGGTCGCGTCGATCACCGTGATCCCGTCTTCCACCGCACTCGTGGTCGGCGACACCGCCCAGCTCGCCGCCGTGCTCATGGACGCGAGCCGCAACATTCTCGCCTCCGTCGGACACACCGTCTTGTGGAAGTCGGCCGACAGCACCAGGGCCCGCGTGTCGCCCACGGGCTTCGTGCAGGCGCGCGCCGCGGGTCGTGTCGACGTGATCGCGACGATCGACGGAAAAAGCGACACCGGATCGGTCGTCATCACCACTGTTGCCGCGCCGGTAGCGAGCGTCGAGGTTGCCGGTCCGAAGTCGATCGCCGCGGGCGACACGGCAGCGCTCACCGTCAGCCCGAAGGACGCCCAGGGCAACGTCCTCACCGGCCGCACCGTCACGTGGGGCTCGAGCGACCGCACCATCGCGGCGGTCTCGGCCGGCGGCACCGTCACCGCGCTGCGCCTCGGCACGGTCACGATCACCGCACTGGTCGAGAAGAAAGCCGGCAGCGCGCGCGTGACGGTGACCCCGATCGCCGTCGCCAGCGTGACGATCGCGCCGCCCGAGGCCTCGCTCCAGATCGGGGCCCGGACGCAGCTCGTCGCCACGCCGCGGGATGCCCGCGACCGTGTGCTCACCGGCCGGCCGGTGCGCTGGAGCTCGAGCGCCAAAGCGATCGCCACGGTGACGCCGACGGGCGTCGTCACCGGCGTCGCCGCCGGGCAAACGACGGTCACCGCACAAATCGAATCGCAGACCGCACAGGCGACGGTCAGCGTGGCGCTCGTGCCAGTCGCCAGCGTAACGCTCACCCCCGCGACCCTGACGCTCGCCATCGGCAAGGCGAGCCAGATCACGGTGACGCTGAAGGACGCGCGTGGCAACACGATTCGCGACCGCGACGTCACGTGGACGACGAGCGACCCCTCGATCGTCGGTGTTTCGCCGACCGGGCTCGTGACCGCCACCCGCGGCGGAGCGGCGACGATCACCGCCGCGAGCGAAAATACCAGAGCCGCGGTGGCCGTCACGGTGCCGGCGCCGGCGGCGCCGCCCCCAGTGGCGAACAACCCGGGCCCCGAGTCACAGCCCGCCGCCGTGACGCCGCCGCCCGTGCAACCGCCGGCGAATCCGCCGTCTGAAGCCGCCCGGGTGACGGCGCGCCGTGGCGTCACCGCCGGCGGGCAGCACACCTGCGCCCTCACGGCGAGCGGTGCCGTCGCCTGCTGGGGGAGCAACGACCTGGGACAGATGGGAGACCCGTCCGCCGGGGCCGCGACGAACGTTCCGATCCTCGTCAGCGGCGTTTCCGGTGCGACGCTCTTGACCGCGGGAAACAACCACACCTGCGCGCTCGCCGACGGCTCTGCAATGTGCTGGGGCGCGAACCTGAAGGGCCAGCTCGGCAACGGACGAACCGCAAGCTCGTCGACGCCGGTAGTGGTGACCGGGGGACATGCTTTCCAGTCGATCGTCGCTGGAGCGCGGCATACTTGCGGGCTCGGGGCGGACGGCGTCGCTTGGTGCTGGGGCGACAACGACAACGGCCAGCTCGGCAACGGCTCGACCCACGGCAACGCCACGCCGCAACGCGTCGGCGGCGCCACACGCTTCCGCATGCTGGCCGCGGGGTCGGAGCACACCTGCGGGCTTGGCAGCGACGGGCGTGTCTACTGCTGGGGCGACGGCTTCTCGGGCCAGCTGGGCCGCGGGGCGCGCGAATCCACCACCGAGCCCAACCCTGTCGACGGCGACGTGAAGTTCTCGAGCGTCACGGCCGCCGGCAAACACGCGTGTGCCCTCGCGCTGAGCGGCAAGGCATATTGCTGGGGCGCCAACGTGGCCGGAGAGATCGGCGACGGCTCGAAGAGTGAGCGCGATTCCCCCGTGCCGGTGACCGGCGCGCATAGCTTCACCGCCCTCGCGGCGGGGTTCGAGCACACCTGTGGTCTCACGTCCGACGGCGACGCGTACTGTTGGGGACGCAATCGCGAAGGCCAGATTGGAGACGGGACCCGCGTCGACAAGCAGGCGCCCGTCAAGGTGTCGTACGGGCCGCCGCTGCAGGCGGTTGGCGCCGGCGGCAATCACACCTGCGGCGTCACGTCGTCGGGCGTGGTCTGTTGGGGCGGGAACATCAAGGGTCAGCTGGGAGACGCATCGGTGACGGCGCGTTTGACGCCGGTCGCCGTTGAATCCGGACACTAGGTGGCGGCAGCATCACACTTCAGGGGGAGGAACGACGTGTTCATGATCAGACGGATCCAGGAAACCGCGGCGATCGCAGGGCTGGTGCTGGCGGGCGCCGTCGTGACCCCGGGCGCCGCCCGGGCGCAGGCGAAATTCGAGCTCACTCCGTTCTTCGCGAGCTACTACGCTCTCCTGACCATGAGCAACGACGCCAACGGTGACGGGTCGAACGTGAAAATCCAGCAGACGGCTTCCTCGACCTGGGGCGGCCGCCTGACCTACTGGGTGTCGCCGACGATCGGGATCGAAGCAGCCGGGGGCTACTCCAAGAGCGGTCTCCGCGCGTTCGCCAATGATACGAGCACCAGCGGCGGCCTTTCGTTCTCGGTCGGCGGCAATATCGTCACCGCCAGCGCCCGTATGCTGTATCGGCCGGCTCGCACCAACCTCCACTTCATCATCGGTGGCGGCATCGTGCATCGAGGCGGGACGTTCTGGAAGAACGAACACGACCAGGATACGACCAAGTTGACGTCGCCGGCGGCGATTCTGGGCGCCGGCGTTCGCGCCTCGGTCACGCCGAAGTTCGCGTTGAACGTCTCGCTCGAGGCGAACCTGTACTCGTTCGACCCGGACGGCACGGCGACGGCCATGAAATCGAAGCTCAACGCCGACGTGCTGCTCTCGATCGGGGTGCCGATCACGCTGAGCAAGTAAGGCGCTGTCAGCTATCGGTTGATGCTGCAACGGGCCCCATCGAGCAAAATGGGGCCCGTTCTTCTTACAGACGGCCGAGATTGGTCGTGAGGCCGAGGAAGATCACGTCAGGGCTGCCCGCACCGAGACCGAGCGTCCCGCCGATGTCGATCACCAACCATTGGACGGGGGTGACCAGAACGGCGCCAAGCAGGCCCGCCTGCCGCGGACCGGCAGCGCCGGCGCTGATGCGAAACAGCTCGGCGGTGATGCCGAGCGTCCCGAGCGAGCGGCCGAAGGACGCGGTGGTCAGCCACTGCGGTCGGCCCGCGCCGATTCCGAGCGGACCGGCATTGAGGTCGGCGTGCACGCCCGCAGGGCCATCGATGCTGAGCACCAGCGGCAGTTGACCGAGCGCGCGGCCGGCCCCGAGTCCCAGCCGTTCCTTGCCCGTCGGGAGTGTGATCGTCGGGACGATCGCGACCGCAGTCTGGTGAGACACGTCGGTTCGCAGCTTCAGCGCGAATCCCCAGTCTCCGATGCCGTGACCGGCGCTGTTGCGCGTAAAGCCCGGGCCGAAGAGGCCGAGCTGCATGTGGGGAGCGATCCCGATTTTGACGTTCACATCCCAGCTCGTGGCATCCCTGAGGCTGGACGTGCCGCGGGCGGAGATTCCCTGCTCGATTTCGACGTACCCGGGTGGAACGGCGTAGGCGTGGGTGGCGACCGTGGGGCGCTCGGGGTTGGCGGCACGTGGCGATTGCGCCGCGCCGGTGGATACGTCGAGCGCGAGGGCGGCAGACACGAGCAACGTGACGCGCTGCATGACGCCACAATCTATGCCCAACTTCGTGGCAGGCGTGCCGCACGCACAGCGCTTCGCTGCGGCGAAAGTGTGGCACGGGACTGGCAAGCGACCGCGGCGTCCGCCCTGGCGTGGCCCTGTCGCCCGGGCTAACTCATTCAACAGCATCCGATGATCGATCCGAACGAAACGCAATCGTGGCCGTTGCGCGTCGTACAGCCCGGCTCGCATACCCCCGCCGCCGGCGTCCCCGTCTCCCTGCTCGATGCTGCCGGCAACCCCGCCGGTTACTGGGTGAGCGATGCCCAGGGTCTCGTGCCGATCCCGCGCATCGACGCGGCGACGGTGCGGCTGCGCGTCGGCTTGCGCAGCGAGGAGCCGCTCGAGATTGCGGTCGCGATGCTCGAAGGGGGGAATGCCGAAGTCGCCGCCCCCTCGTCCCTGCTCCCCGCCCCGGCGGAGGAGCAGACGGCGGCGGTGGGCGCGCGTACCCTGGCGCCCGTCGAAACGGTGGGGCACGACCTCACGTTGCGCTTTTCCCGCCTCGCGGTGCTGCCAATGGAGGATGAGGCGGACACATCGGGCCCCCTGGCGAGCCAAGCGCCAATCGATTTCTTCGAATCCCCTGTTCCGGCGACGCGCGGTGTACGCTACGGAGCGCTCGTCGAGCTGGAGCTGTACTGGCAATCCCTCGGCTACGCCGCGGGCGACCTGCTCTACACCGGGACCCTGGCGGGTGGTGAGGAGCTGGCGTTCGACGTGTTCGACGCGCGCTGGCGCTGGAGCTGGGGGCCGACGCGCGCGGCATCGCGGCCGGCACGGCCGGTCGAGCTGATCGCGCGACTGATCGCCGGGTCGACGCTGGCCAACGCCCTCACCACCGAAGACGGGGCGCTCCCGCTCGAACCGTTCACGCTGCCCCCGTCCGCGAACGGGATCGGCCTCTCGAACGCCGCGGTCGAGTGTGTGCGCGAGCTGCTCGAGCGCACGGGACACGCCGCGAGCACGCTGCGCCGGCGGGCGCTGCGCGTTTCCGAAGCGATGGGGCCCTCCCAGACCGGGGCGGTGCGGCGCGTCATCAAGAACCCCGACCCGGCGCGGCCGTTGGGCGTGCATTTCTTCGAGCCGGTGGAGCGGTTCCGCATCGGCGCGCGGGCGGCGCGGGTGCGCCCTGCCGTGTTGATCCCGTTCCAGCTGCCGAACATCGCGACCCGGGCGCTGGTGCAGCGCTTCGCGACGCCGATGCGGCGGGTGCTGCTCGACCGCACGCTGCTCCCCGATCTCGACTGGGTGATCGGCATCGGTCGCAAGCCGCTCGAGCCCGATGTGGCGCCCCCGGTGTCGGAGCTGCGGATCGTCGTGCAAACGGATCCGCACGCCGCCCCGATCGATCTGCGCCAGGTATGGTGTTTCCTGCATGCCGACCAGACGCGCTACGCGCTGCACTTCTTCCCCGCCGATCCGCCGACCGAGCCAATCCACGGGCTCGCACCCCCGAAACCGACGCGCTGGATCGGATATATCCGGGCCGCCGATTTCCATCAGCATCCGCTCAAATTCCCGGGACACCTGGCCCTCGAGAACGGCACCCGGCTGGTGCTGTCGTTCGCGGCGCTGCACGTCGAGGGGCGCGCCGGGGACAGCTGGAAGCGGCTGCTCTCGATCCGTGATTTCGTGCTCAACAAGGAATCGCAGGCCCACCTCGCGAGCCTCGCCGCGCTCGCCGAAGTGCCCGGAGTGGACCCGCGTGAGAGCCGCCTGCTGGGCCACATCGCGGCCAACCTTCCCTATTACGCCGCGGCGCTGATTGCCGCCGGCGACCCGACGCTGCGCTACCTGGCCCTCTCCAAGGTGGTGGACAAGGACGGCCGCTCGCTCGCCGACATGATCGAAAACCGGGTGGTGGGTATCGTGGGGAACTATATCGCCTGTCCGTTGCGGACCGCGAACGCGCTCCCGGCGCCGATGCGGGACCGGTTCTCGGGACTGCCCGCGATCCGCACGCCCGCCGAGATCACGATCACGGTGCCGATCCCGGGGTTGTGGCTCAGCCAGCAGCCGGCGGGTCACAACGGCAGCGAGGCAGCCCGATCAACGGAGCTACTGCCGGGCGATCAGGGAGAGCGACGCATGGGAGGGCGGTGGCGGGCTGATTGAGCGGCGGATGCGGGTGAGGGCAAAGAGGTGTAGAACCGCTCGCGCGAGCGCCGAGCCGCGACTTCAGTCGCGGAACGAATGCGCCCGGGAGGATTCGAACCTCCGACCCTCGGCTTAGAAGGCCGATGCTCTGTCCAACTGAGCTACGGGCGCCGGTGAGTTGAGCGGGATCCAGACGACGAGACGCCGAGGCGTTCGGTAGACGCCAAGCCGCAGAGCCGCCGAGTGGTATTGTAGTGAATAGCAGCGAGGGATGCTATCGTGAGCCCCGATGATCGAGCCACGGCACGTGTTTCTCACCGGCGGCACGGGCTACCTCGGGAGCCGCCTCACCGCTGAGCTGGTGCGGCGCGGTCACCACGTCACCGCCCTGGTGCGCCGCTGGTCGGCGGCGAAGCTGCCCGCGGCGGTCACGCCGATCATCGGCGACGCGCTCGACGAGTCGACCTACGCGCACCATATCGCCCCGGCGGACACCTTCGTCCACCTCGTCGGCGTGTCGCACCCGAGCCCCGCCAAGGCCGAGCAATTCCAGACCATCGACCTCGCCTCGGCCCGCGCCGCCGTGACCGCGGCGAGCGCGGCAGCGGTCCGGCACTTCGTCTATGTCTCGGTGGCGCAGCCGGCGCCCGTCATGAAACCCTACTGGAAGGCCCGACAGGAAGCCGAGAAGCTGATCGCGCATTCGGGGCTCAACGCGACCGTGCTGCGGCCATGGTACGTCCTCGGCCCGGGACATCGCTGGCCCATGCTGCTGCTGCCGCTCTATTGGATCGCGTCGCTCATTCCGTTGACGCGACACGGCGCGCGGCGCCTCGGTCTGGTCACGTTGCCGCAGATGGTCACGGCGTTGACCTACGCTGTGGAACATCCCATCGAGGGGATGCGAACGGTCAGTGTACGGAAGATTCGCGCCGGCGGCGTGATCGAAGGGACCCACCGCGTGCATGGACCGTGATGGATGGCACAGAAGGTGCGAGTTACTATGCCCCCAATGCGCCGACCCACTTCCTGGACGCTTCGGGGCCTGACCCCAGTCCTCGCGCTGCTTGTTGCGTGCGGCGGCGATACCCCAGTCGCTCGCCATATCCCGCCGCCTCCACCTCCCCCGCCGCCGCTCCCCGACAAAGTCGGCCAGTGGTCGAGCAAATGGGGAGCGCCGATCGTACAGCTGCACGCCCACCTGCTACTGAGCGGCAAAGTGCTGACGTGGGGACATGCCGGAGTTCCGCAGGTCTGGAATCCGGTCTCCGGTGTGTTCAAGGAAGTGCCATCTCCTTCGTTGTTGTTCTGCGCGGGGCACGACTGGCTCCCCGACGGCCGGCTGTTCGTCGCGGGCGGACACATCAGCGATCTGCACGGCCTGCCGAACGCCAACATCTTCGATCCCGCGACAGAGACGTGGCAGGCGGTGGCGCCGATGGCCAGGGGGCGCTGGTATCCGACGAACACCACGCTGCCTGACGGAGAGATCCTCACGCTCGCGGGAACGGACGAGAACAACAGCACCGTGCTGCTGCCCGAGATCTGGAACGGCAGCTCGTGGCGCCAGCTGACAACGGCCGCATGGGGCCTGCCCTACTATCCGCGCGATTTCGTCGCGCCCGACGGCCGCGTGTTCGTCGCCGGGGAAGACCAGCAGTCGCTCTGGCTCGACGTCAGCGGCACCGGAACGTGGACCGCGGGGCCGGTGCGCCAGTTCGGCAATCGTGGCTATGGCTCGGCCGTGATGTACGAGCCGGGGAAGATTCTCTACGTCGGGGGTGGCGATCCGCCGACCAGCACCGCCGAGATCATCGATCTCAACCAGCCCGGACCGGTGTGGCTCTATACCGGCTCGATGCAATTCGCGCGACGCCAGATGGACGCCACGCTGCTGCCGACCGGCGACGTTCTCGTCACCGGCGGCACCAGCGGGCCCGGGTTCAACAACTACGACGGCGCCGTGCACGCGGCCGAGATCTGGAGCCCGAAGACCGGCGCATGGACGACGCTGTCGAGCAATGTCGTGACGCGGCTGTATCACGGGACGACGCTGCTGCTGCCGGATGGGCGGCTGCTGCACACAGGGAGCGGGGACGCCGGGGGGACCATCAACGAGCTCAACTACGAGCTGTTCTCACCGCCCTACCTGTTCAACGGCCCGCGGCCGGTCGTGAGCGACTCGACACCATCCGTCGTGCACTACGGCCAGACGATCGTAGTGAACACCCCGGATACCGGCTCGGTGGCGAAGGTGACGTTCATCCGGTTCAGCTCGGTGACGCACGCCTTCGATCAGGGTGCGAGACTCGTGCCGCTGTCGTTCACGATCGTGACGGGCGGGCTGTCGATCGGCATTCCGGCGAGCCGCACAGTGGCTACGCCCGGACCGTACATGTTGTTCCTGGTGAACCAGAAGGGAGTGCCGTCGATCGGACGGATCATGCTGCTGAACTAGCAGCCGTCGTCCCCGCCCTATTCGTGGTCCGTGTCAGCTGCACGCCATGCGCCGCCGCATCACAATCCCCGTGAGCGCGATCACCGTCGTGACCGACAGTCGTTTGTCGAAGTCACAGTGGCGAGAGGGTGCACTACCTGTCACACCGGATGGAGGAAAAGCATGACGTACATCACCCGCATCGTTCGCGCGACGACCCTCGTCACGGGTCTCGCCCTGTTCAGCTACGCGACAGCCGCGGCGCAAGGTGCAACGAAATCTCAGTCCACCGCGACTCCGCATGCTTCAGCGGCCTCGCACTCGTCGTCATCGTCCCGGGCGTCCACTCCGAAGGTCACGAGCTTTCGTGGGATCGCGCCCAAGCTGAATACGACGCCAGACGCGCTCGAAAGCTCCTACAAGACGGCGGTCGGCGCGAACCGGAGGCTCACCCGCGGCCAGTTCATCCAGGCCAACGTCCTCGCGCAGGATCTCGGCGCCACGAATCCCAGCATCACGACCGAGGCGATTCTCGATGGCTTGAAGTCGGGCAAGAGCATCGGGAAGACGTTGCAGAGTCTTGGCCTGAGCGCGAAGGATGCCGATAAGGCGCAGGAAGCGGCGAACAGCGAGATTCGCCGCGCCGGACGCGGATCGTCTACTGCCCCGAAGGACTCGACGAAGTCGAAATAGGGAGGATCTGCGGCAATGCAAACGGGCCGGCGCTGCGACCGCGCCGGCCCGTTTCTATCAATCGGGGCGCCGGGATTCGAACCCGGGACCTTCTGGTCCCAAACCAGACGCGCTACCGGACTGCGCCACGCCCCGTGAGTCTCCGCCAAGATAGCGATCTCACCCCTTCGGTGGACCGAGCCGCTCCCCTTCCCGTTGCTTCGCCAGCATCCGCTCGGCGAAATCGAGCCGTTCGGCGAGCTCCGACAACTCCTGGCGCACGCCATGCAGCTCCTCCTGCAACCCCTCCACCTCCTGCTGCAGCAACGCCGTGTCGCGGCCCCCACTCCCGTCCTTGGGGTGGCGAGTGGCAAAATAGGTGACGCAGCAGATCGTCCCCCCGATGATCAACAGGACAAGCATCGCCCGCGCTCCTTCCTCACCCTTCCCTCACACGCAGCTGTTCGGCCGCTGCACCTGCAGCGGTGTGTACACCCAGCGGACCGAGTCCCCCAGCAGGTTGAAGCCCTCGAATCGCAGCGAATCGGCCGACAACACGCCCGGGCCATTGGGTCGCGACGCTTTGCCAAGGATGAACACCGCACATACGTTGCGCACCCCGAATCGCGCGGCGAACTGGACGGAGTCCCGTTGCAGCAACGGCCCCGCCAGGCCCCCCTGGTGCACGTCGGTTCCGAATGCCGAGAGCGCGAAGCTGTCCACACTGATCCACAGGTGCCCCCAGCTGCACACCGTCTGATCCATCGCAGCGACATAATGGCAGGCTTGCCCGCCGGTCCAGTCACTTTCCCGCGCCAGCGTGAAGTGTCCGGAGAACACGACCTCACTGCCCGGCTGCGGGATCCAGTCGCTGCACGCGAGGCAACAGCCCAACGCCACCCAACGGACGAGCCTCACCTCTTCACCTGGAGCTGCCTCCGCAACAGGACCTCGATCAACGCGCGGAACGCCCGTCCCCGGTGGCTCACGCGATGCTTCATCGCCGCCGGCACTTCGCCGAATCCCCGCGACAGCTCGGTCGAGAAGAACAACGGATCATAGCCGAACCCGCCCGTGCCGGCAGGGGCCGTCAGAATCCGCCCGTCGCACGCCGCCTCCACCACCTCGGGCGGCGCCGTCGCACTGTCGAGGTGTGCCACGACGCAGCGATACCGCGCCGTCCGGTCCGCGTCGGGAATCCCCTGGAGCCTGGCGAGCAGCAGGGCGTTGTTGGCTGCGTCCGGATCCTGACCCGGTGCCAGCGCCCCCGCAAGCAGCGCGAACCGCGCGGAGTGGACTCCGGGCGCACCGCCGAGCGCATCGACCTCGATTCCGGAATCGTCGGCGACCGTCGCGAGACCGCTGCGCCCCGCGAAATACCGCGCCTTCGCCACCGCATTGCCCAGGTAGCTGTCGGCCTGCTCGAGATCCTCCTCTTCGGGCAGGCGCTTCAGCTCCACTTCGTTCGGAAACACGATCGCGATCGGGAGGCCGGCGAAGAGGTCGCGAATTTCCCGCGCCTTGCCGGGATTGCGGGTCGCGATCAGGAGGGGCAAGTTGCGCCTTCGGTTATCGACGGTCGTCGGGTGGCGAGCTGCGGATCCGGTTGACCAGATCCGTCGTGGAGCGACCGGGCAGCAGGGGCACCCGGACGACGCGGCCGCCCCACGCGAGGACCTCCGGTGCGCCCACGATCTGCGCCGGCTCGTAATCGGCGCCTTTCACGAGGACGTCGGGATGCAGGGCGCGAATCAGCTCGAGCGGCGTCTCTTCGGCAAACACGACCACACAATCGACGGCATCGAGCGCCGCGAGGAGCCGGGCGCGCTCGGCCGCCGGGACGTGGGGCCGGTCACTGCCTTTTCCCAGCCGCCGCGCCGACGCATCGTCATTCACCCCCACGATAAGGGCCTGGCCCTCGGCGCGCGCCGCTTCGAGCAGGGCGATGTGCCCGACGTGCAGCACGTCGAACACCCCGTTCGTGAACACGACCGGACCAGCCTGCGCCGCCCGCCACGAGGCGGCGGCGCCTCTCGTCCGGATCTTGCCCGCGGTGTTCAGAGCGGTTCGGTGGCCTTGGGATGCAAGTGGAAGGTGTGCAGGAAGAGCGGCAGCTTCACCGTCTCCGCGTATTCGGTTTCGATCGTGATCTCGCGCGGGCTGGCCGAGCGCGTGATCTGGAGATTGCCGGACGCGTCGTCGGGAAGTCCGATCTCCTGAATCGCGGACGCGATGCGTCGCTGGATCGTGCCGTTGTCGAGCGCCGCCGCGACGCGCGCCTGCGACTGCATCTCGTCGAGGATGCGATAGTACCGGAAGTACACTTCGCCGATGTTGACGCCGTAGTACAGCACCGCGACGAGCACGAGCAGCGACAGGAGGCAGCCCATCGTGCTCGCGCCACGCCGGTCGCGCCGCACGCTCACCATTGCGATTGCGCCCCGTTCACGATCTCCGTGACGAGCTTGTCGAGCGCGAGTTTGCGTCCCTCGGCCTCGGACGGGGGCTGGTAGTCGCCGAGCACGGTGAGGCTCGGGTTCTGCCACAGCGTTTTGCCGTCGCGCTGGTCCACGATGGAAATATCGATGGTGATCTGCACCTGGCGACGGGTGACGTTGGCCTGGCCGGTGCCGCTTTGGAAGGCGAGGGGGAGGTCGGCGTCGTAGCGCGTGATACGGCCACGAACGACGGCGTCGGCGGACTGTTCACCGGAAGGGCGTAGCCCCAGCCGATCTTCGATGGCCTGATGCACCGCAGTGGCCACTTCGGTCGTCAGCGCAGGCTCCGGCGTCTCGTTGTCGAACGGCAGGATGGCCACGGTCTTGATGTTGGGCAACCCGCCGCCGGCGAAGCCGTAGAGGCACCCGCCGAGCGACAGCGCCAGCAGGCTAGTGCCGGCTGCGCCACAGCACCGGAGGAAACTGCACCGTCGAATCCACCGCCACGAACGTGATCTCAAACCGGGCCGACCTCTCCGGCACGTCCACGCGCGTGCCCTGCGGCAGTCCCCCGGCTGCGAGTTGGGTGCGGCTGCGCGCCATCACCTTGCCGCCGCGCCGCCATTCTCCCTGTAACGTCCGCGGTGTGCCGGCGAGCCGGAACGCCACTGTGTCGCGATCTCGAATGTAACGCCAGGCGGCGCCCGTCGAATCGCGCGCACCGAAGGTTGCGACCCCCGCATCCGGCGGCCGGACGATGCCGAGCGCCGTCCACACGAGCTGGATGGCCTGGGCCATCGAGGACGAGGAATCCTCCTTCGGGTCCGCCCAGCGCAGCGAATCGCCAATCACAACGGCGGCGCCGGTCTTGATGTTCAGGTACGCCGCCCAGTCGACGCGCATCGAATCGGGCGGCGCGATACGCAGGGTGCCGCGACCGCCGCCACTCTGCCGATCGTCGCGGTATTTCCACTTGAACCGTAGCGCGACGGGCCGGGTGGGACCGTTCGGCACGGTCCAGGCCGCGATGCTGTCGGGAGCGACGGGCGCCAGCGGCTCGGGCACGAGCGGCGCCAGATGACCTCGACAGGCGGTCAGGGTGACACACGCGGCAATGTAGGAACGGGCGCCGGGGCGGTCAAGCAACCGGCACTTCAATAGTTGAATCCGAAGAAGAAATCGACGAAGCGCGGGGACCGGTCGCGCGACGGTAATCCATATGTCGTGATGTCGCCCCGATGGTAGCGCCACCCGAGGTCGAGGCGCAGCACCAGCACGTCGGCGAGCGGCAGCCGCAGCCCGAGCCCCCAGCTGCCCAGCGTGCCGCGCTCGGTCGTCGTCGGCGTCCACGCCTTTCCCAGATCGGTGAACAGCGCCCCCTGAATCCCGGGGAGCTGTGCCGCGCCGAACGGGAATCCGAGCGACACGTAGTCGGTAATCGGGAAGCGCCATTCCCCCGACAGCAGCCAGGCGCGTGTCCCCGAGACGTAGCCGAAATACGGATAGCCGCGCAGCCCCCACGAGCCGCCGATGTTGATCAGCCGCGGCCGCTCGCCCCCCGTCCAGTAGCCGAGCGCGCGCACGGCGAAGGCGCTGCGGCGCGTGGTCCGATAGTAATGCCGGTAGTCGGCCGAGAGGATGTACGAGTCGAAGCGTCCGTGGTTGACGTCGTTGACGAGACCGGCCGTGGCGGTATAGCGCTCGCCGTCGATTGGCCCCGTCGGCAGCCAGAGACTGTTGTCCTTGACGTAGGTGAGGTAGTTGGCGGCGAGCCAGGCGACCCGGCGCGGCTCGCTCACCACGCTCGACGCGAAATCGAAGCGGTCGGAGTGCTCGAGCCGGAACTCCGCCTCGAGGCGCCGGAAGCGCGACAGCGGGTAGCGCAATTGCCCCAGCACGCCGTACGACGTCTCCTGGAACAGACTGGTGAAGTCGTTTTCGTAGAACAGCCCGCGCAGCCGGTAGGCGCCGACACCCCAGTTGGTGCGGTGCGTCTGATTCAGATAGAAGACCGAGCCGGAGATGTTGTCGAGCAGGTTACCGAAGCCGCTCCCCGAATACGCGAACGACGACACCGTCCCGATGAGCTGGTGGTCGTTGAGGAGGTCACTGAACAGCAGCACCGCCCCCTGCTCCGAGCCGAGACCCGGCGCCACCGCCGCCTCGCCCGCCGCGAAGTCCAGCCCGAAATGCTGTTTGTAGGGCGTCGGCGCCGCCTGCGCGACCGCGGGCTCCGTCAGCTCGGGCCACTGCCACGTCGCGGGCGGCGGCGCGCTGTCCAGCGCCACGACGGTCGGCCCGGTGTCGGACCGCTCCGTCGCGTGGTAGAGATTGAACGAGAGATCGGCGAAGCCGCCGAACACATACCCCGCAGTGCTGTCGACGAACTGCGGATCGAATGCGCCGCCCAGCGCCGCCGTTTCGCGGCGCCCGCTGCCCGCCGCATCGACCGAATAGATCTGCAGCGAGCCGTCGCGGTCGCTCGTGAACCAGATGCGACCCGAGGGCGCCCAGCGCGGCGTTTCATCCTGCCAATTGCCGTAGGTCAGATAGCGCACCGCCCCGGTCGCGAGGTCGAGGAGAAAGAGATTCTTCGCTCCCTGCGCACCGAACGGCGTCCGGTCGGACGCGAATACGACGGTTTGCCCGTCGGGGCTCACCGAAGGATCGATGTCCTGGTAACGATCCGACGTCAGCCGCTCGAGCCGTCCCTCGGGCAGCCACAGGCGGTACAAATCCGAATATCCCGAAACCGCGAGACCGCTGAACACGACGCTCTTTCCGTCGGGCGCCCAGGTGGGCGACAGGATCGAGACGATCCCTGAGAATTGATAGCGGCCGACGAGCCGATCGGTCTTCAGATTCCAGAACATCAGCGCGTCGCGCGATTCGAAGCGGCTGCCGAACACCGCGATCCCCGCCGGATTCACGCCGATGCGCGATTCGAAATAGTGGAACGACTCGAACTCCGGCGTGCGCTCGCCGTGCACCACGATATGCGTGTCGTGTCCCTCGAGATTCTTGCTGTAGATGCTGGCGTAGCCGTCGGCCGGCGAGAAATACAGTACCCGCGTGGTGCTGTCCCCCGGCAGCCGGTAGGCGGTCGGCTTGATCGCGAGCCGCGTGATCAGCGACGCCGTGAGCGCCAGCGGCTTGCTCGCCGCGACATCGGTGTAATAGCGGCGCCGCATCCAGTATTGCCACTCGTCCGACAGCTGGGCGAGCGAGCGTCCGTACAGCTCGCGCAGCGCGTCGTCGAACGACTGGTATTTCCAGATGTCGTGATACAGCGCGGCGATGCGCCAGTCGCCGTACGTCGTCCCCAGATAGCGCAGAATGCTGCCGCCGATCGGATAGATGATCCCGCCGCCGGCATAGGTGAGCTGCGGCAGCGCCGGCAGTCGACCCGACACCGTCAACTCCCGCAGGATCATCTCGTCGCGCGAGTCCTCTCCCGCCGAGAAATACTCGGCGAGCCCTTCGGTCCACCACAACGGCAGCGGGGCGTGCGTGGTGCGGGGATAGCGCAGGTACGCCTCGGTCGACAGCGACAGCTGAAACACGTGCACCAGCTCGTGCCGCAGGGTGTGGCGGAAGTCGGCATAATTGCCGGTGAACGGCAACGTCACCCGTCGCTTCAGGAAATCGGTGACCCCGAGCAGCTCCTCCGGCGGCGCATACGGAAGCACGTTGGTCTGCTCGAAATCGGTGTGCGACGCGTAGATGATCAGCGGGATGCGGTGCTGCACCGAGTGGCTGAAGCGCCGCTCCAGCACGCCGTAGCTCTCCTCCGCGTAGCCGAGGGCGACGCGGGCCAGCTCCTCTTCCTCGGGATAGAAGTAGAGGTCGACGTGCTCGCCGGGGAGGACACGCCAGGCGAAGCTCTGGTACTGGATCTTGTTCTGCCCGAAATAACCGAGCTGCGCGACGAGCAGGCGCGGGCTCCCGCACACCAGCCCGATGAGCAACGCGAGTCGCGCCGCGCGCGGGCTCATCGGTGAATACTCCGGATGCGGTCACCCTGGGCGAGCGACTGCAGCGCACGGGCGTCGCCGCTCAGGCGGCCGAAGATCGTATATGTCCCGTCGAGATGCGGCTGATCCGAATACGTGATGAAGAACTGGCTGCCGCCGGTGTCGGGACCCGACAGCGCCATCCCCACGGAGCCGGTGGAGTAGTGCAGCGGGTTGATCTCGTCGCGCAGCAGCGTCCCCGGACCGCCCCACCCGTCGCCGCGCGGATCGCCCGCCTGGACGACGAAGTTGGGCACGACGCGATGCCACGTCTGGCCATCGAAATAGTGCCGGTCGACGAGCGCCAGAAATGCCGCGACCGTCAGCGGCGCCTGCACGGGCAGCAGCTCGATGGTGAGCGTGCCCCGGTCGGTTTCGATCGTGACCTGGGGGTTGGGCTGCCCCATCGTCGACGGCAGCAGGTAGCGGCGCACGATGTCACGGTACTCGGCGTCGGTCTTG
>DATFTG010000159.1:0-4160 GCA_035262265.1 Gemmatimonadales bacterium | reverse complement strand
GCGCGGAGCGTGCCGTCGATCGTTGCGCGCTCGCCGGGATACTGCCGGAACACGATCCAGCGACCCGCTCCCCCATCGAGCGCCGTCCGGAACGCCCCGTGATACGTCCCGCCCCGCAGCCAGACGGTATCGCCGGCGTGTACCCGCCCCTGAGCACCGGAGAGCGCGAACTGCAGGTCCCACGGCCGCTGCACCGACCCATTGCCCGCGGGCGTGCCCTGTGGGGCCACGTAGTGCCCGGTGCGAGGAACCGTTCCCACCTGTTGCCTGGCGGCGGGGTGGGAGGGACCGCATCCGAGACCCCACGTGAGCAGCGCGAGCGAGGCCGTCACACACATATCAGGGAGAACTCGTGACGAGGAAGACATCGAAATTGGGGCCCGTGTGTGGAGCCGTGTGTGGCGCGGTCCGGCCGATCGGCTTGGGCGGGGCGACGCCATTCATGGGAATGGCCACCGGTCCACCACTATAGGTGCCCGAGGCGATCGCCGCACCGTAGACGTCCTGCACGTTGCGCACCTCGTAGTGGCGTCCGATCGGTACGATGCCGGAGATGTCGACGCCCACGGGGTTCTGCGCGACGAAGTTGTAGACCACGACGAACCCTCGCCCGGCTTCGTATTTGTTGGGGCGGATGAACACCCAGTTTGCGCCGGGCGCCCCAGCGACGGCACTATCCCCGACCCCCAGGCCCGTGGCCGTCTTCCAGCCGTTGAAATCGTACTTCGTCGTATCGTGCTGCCAGGCCGTCGCCGCGGGATCCCTGTAGTACGTGTTACCGGACCAGGTGTACAGATGCGGCGTAGGACCTCCGGTGCGCACGACGTCCGTGGCCGACGTGCCGAAATAGGTGTTGTTGAGGATCGTCGCTTGTGCCCACTGGTACTGCATCTCCAGCGCGAGGTTCCCGCCGGCGGCGTAGTTGCCCTCGAGATCGATACTCGCGTTGTACTTGGCGCTGTCGGTGGTGTCGTAGTTGCCGAGCCGCAGCTGCACGCCGTCGGTGCCAGGAGAGAAATAGAGCAGATTCCCCTTCACGACCATCCCGCTCGTGACCGCCGGCGCGCTGATCAGCAGATTGCTCTCCGTCGACTGACCTCCGGCGATCGACCCGTTGTTGAACGACACATTGCCCTCGACGGCGAAGTTGCGGAGCAACGAGTCGCTGCCCTCATAGATCTGAATGCCGCGAGCGAAATTGTTGAAGAAGACGTTGTCGGTGATGTATTTGGTGCCGGTGGTGCTGTTGTGCGCGTAAATCCCGTGATCGATGTTGTTGCGGAACCCGTTGTTGTAGATGACGCAGCCATACAGCTCCACACCGCTGCCCGACCCCGCCCCCATGCTGACTCCGGAGAACCCGGCATCGTGCAGCACCAGGTTCACGAACCGGCCGTTCACCGTGTTGGCCTCGAGCACGCGGTCGACAATGGTGAGTGGATTCGTCTGCAGGATCTCGAATCCCCAGAACGTGAGATCCGACCCCTGCGCCGCGAGCGATCCATTGATCGTCGCGCGCTCCCCGGGGTAACCGCGGAACACGATGGGATCGCCCGGTTCTCCGCTGAGGGAGGTCTCGAAGCTGCCGGTGTAGGTGCCGACGCGCAGCCAGACGGTGTCGCCGGCCCGGATGGCGCGGCCATGCCCGCCGGCGAGCGCCGTGGCGAGGTCCCAAGGGGCGGAGTCGGTGCCGTTGCCGGAGCTGGTCCCGTAGGGTGGCGCTTCCACGTAGTAGCCCACCCGAGTCCCGGGCGGCGGTTTGGGAGCGGGCGGCGGCCCCAGTCCCGAATCCGAGCGCGCGCAACCGACCAGCGCCACGACGAGGAGCGTGCGGTACCTCAGACGCATGCCCTGCCCTCCGCTTTCATTTATCAGAGACTGCGATGTGTTGGACGATCACACAGGCGGGGACCAGACGACGCACGCCCCCCGGCCGATAATAACCGTCGCCGGGGGGCGTCGTTGCATCTGTCGTGCCGCACATACGGTGGACTCACCGCCACCCGAAGAAGCGGGTGTAGGATGTGCGCAACACACTTTGCCGTCAGCTATTGCTGTTCAATTGCTCCTGCATCAGGCCCCTGCCCCTTGGGCCGGCAAACCCCTCCGAAGTCGAACGGCAACGCGTACAGGACGGACGCGAAGTCGATTGCCGGGCTTCCGGATTTGAGGTGATAGTCGTTGGAATACCCCTGATGCGTAGTCGACGGCGCCGAGCTCACCGGATTCGCGAGCAGCGGGTCCGCGACGACGTTGTTGGTGACCGTCGCGTTCGCATCCCAGTTGCTCGTCCCCGACGTGCCGTTGTTCCACAAGATGTTGTTGATCTCGATGTTCGTGGCACCGCCGGCCGATCCGCCCGTGTTGATGCCCACGCCGTCGTTCACGTTGCCGTTGTTCATCACGACGTTGTTGACGAAGGTCCACGCGTACGTGCTTTCGGCGACGTCCATCCCGGAGCGCCCGTTGCCGACCACGGTGTTGTTGATCACGAGGATATGATTGGCCGTGAATCGCGCCGACAGGCCTTTAGCGCGGTTGTGCTCCAGGATGTTGTTCGCTACGACGCCCCGCGTCCCTCCATGGTAGTAGATGCCGTGCGACGTGTTGATCTGGCTCGTATCGTTGAATCCGCCATTGTCGTGGATGTAGTTGTTGAGAATCCAGATGTCGTCGCCGCCGGCCGAGATCCCGGCGTGCCACCCGTCGTGATAGACCTCGGAGCTGGACACCTCGACGTTATGCGTCAGCCCGGGAGTCATCAGAATCATGTTGTCCCCTTGCCGAGTCGTGGCGCCCCATGTGCCGCACGTCGGACCTTCAGCGACGATATTCGAGAGCCGGAAATACGAGCCGTCGATGCGGATCTGGCCGTGCAGCACCGCCCGCTCACCCGCATATCCCTGCACGGTGATCGGCGCCGTCAATGTCCCGGCGCGCCTGAACGTGCTGGCCGAGCAGAAGCTGCCGTATGTGCCGGCCCGCAGATAGGCGATCTGACCCGGCTGCAGCGCGTCGAACGCCTTCTGCAAGGTTTGCCAGGGCTGATCGATCGTCCCGGGGTTCGCGTCCGAGCCTCCCGGGGACACGTAGAACGCCTGTCCAGTGGAGAGCGGCATACGCGGGTACACCCCCGACGGCCAGGCGCCCGGGCAGCCGCCGGTCGGAGGCGGAGGGGGTGGCGGTCCCGACCCGGTCACCGTAATGGCGGCACTCGCCGTCCGCCCTTCACACGTCGCCGTAATGGTGGCGCTGCCGGACGCGACGCCGGTGACCAACCCGGAGCCGTTCACGGTGGCGATCGCGCCGGCGCTCGAGGACCACGTGACCTTACGTCCACTGAGCGGCGCGCCGCTCGCGTCCGTGACGGACGCTTGCAGCTGTACCGTGCCGCCGGCGGTGACACTCGCGTCGGCCGGCGCGACCACGATCGACGCGACCGGCTGGCTGGTCACGTTGATGAACGCAGTGTCGGCCAGGGTGTTGACCGTCGCGATCAACATCGACTGCCCGGTATCGGCACCGGCTTGAACATGACTGGCGTGGGTGCCGCCCGTCGTACTGGTATCGACGAGCGTTCCCTTCCCGACGAGCTGCCAGGTGAGAGTGTTGTGCGCGGTGTCCCCGGCGCCCGTCAAGGCGACTGCCTGAAATCCTTGGGTCCCAGTGGGGGCCAGGGCCACGTTTTTCGGTGTGATCGTGACGCTTGCGACGGCGCCCGGGTTGTCGAGCGTACCGCCGCCACCGCCGTTCGACGACGTCGGCTTCTCGGTCGCACAGGCCGTCAGCATCGCGATCAGGGTGAGCACGCCTCCCCAAGCTAAGGGGCGGCGCGCCAGTCCAGGAATCCGGATCATGGGCGCAGCTCCTTGGCTCAGTGGCACGTGCCGGTGCCGCTATCGGTGAACGTCTGTCCCGCGATCGGGACGAATTCCCAGCTGTAGGTCCCCTCGCCGAGGGTGAGCTTGAGCACCCCATAAGTCGTCCCGTTGAAGACCTCGCTGTTCGCGAGCGGCGTGCCTTCGTCGTTGTAGTGGCTCTCGCCACCGGTCCCCGAGATGATCTCGCGGATCCCGTTGGTGGGGTCCGCCGAGCCGCTGGGGGTCTGGGGCGCGAACCGCTCATAGTTGTGCTCGTGCCCGTTGAGAACCAGGTCGGCG
>DATFTG010000158.1:0-31765 GCA_035262265.1 Gemmatimonadales bacterium | reverse complement strand
CGGACAGGTGTTCGTCGCGCCGACGGGACAGGCGGGCGGGCGATTGGTCGACGCCACCCAGGCCTCCGGCGCGCAGGTGCGCTACCGGCAGGCGCGGTTTTCCTCGGATGGGAAAACGCTGCTCGCGCTGTCCGACCGCAGCGGCGAAACGGAGTGGTGGCGCCTCGCGGCGAACGGCGTGGGAGATCCCGAGCAGCTGACGCGCGACGCCCACGTGCTCCGCTGGGACGGCGTCCCCTCCCCCGACGGCCAGTGGCTGGCGTATTACGACAAGAATCAGGTGTTGTGGCTGTATCGCTTCGACCGCCGCACGGCGGTGGCGATCGATTCCACCCCGGATGGGGACTTCGCCGACCTCGCCTGGTCGCCCGACTCCCGGTATCTGGCATACGTGCGACCGACGGTCACGTTCGGCCGCATCTGGCTGTACGGCGTTCAGGACGGCCGCCGCACCGCGGTGACGACGGAACGCTCGGACGGCTACGGCCCGGCGTTCACGCCCGACGGAAAATGGCTGTACTTCCTGTCCGACCGGACGTTTCAGTCGCTCGTCGGAGCGCCGTGGGGGCCGCGGCAGCCGGAGCCGTTCTTCGATCGCCAGACGAAGATCTACGCGCTGGCGCTGCAGCCGGGGCTGCGCTTTCCATTCCAGCCGGCGGACGAGCTGCAGTCTCCGGCAGCACCCGACACCGCCAAGAAAACGCCGGCGGCGCCCGCGAAGACCGGCGCGCCCGCGACGTCGACCCCGGCACTCGTCCTCGAGGGAATCGCCCAGCGCCTGATGGAAGTCCCCATCCCCGCCGGGAATTACGAGGCGCTGTCGGCGAACGGCACGCGGCTGTTCTGGCTCACGCGCCTGACGACGATCGAGCACCCGGCGGCGCTGCAGGCGCTCGACATCGGCAACACCGACGTGACGCCGAAGACGCTGGTGGACGACGTGCGCAGCTACGAGCTGTCGGGAGACGGCAAGAAGCTGCTCATCCGCAAAGGCGCTGTGCTCGATGTGATCGACGCGTCGAGCGGGGCGAGCGCCAACATCGAGAAGGCGGCGGTGAACCTCACCGCATGGACGTTCCCGCTCGATCCGCGGGAAGAGTGGCGCCAGATGTTCGACGAAGCGTGGCGGCTGGAGCGCGACTACTTCTACGACCCGCACCTGCACGGGCTCGACTGGACGGCGATCCGCAGCAAGTACCGGCCGCTGGTGGAGCGCGTCGCCGACCGCAACGATCTGTCGGATTTGCTGGCGCAGGTGGTGAGCGAGCTGTCGGCGCTGCACATTTTCGTCTACGGCGGGGATCTGCGGCAGGGGACGGACCAGGTGCAGCCCGCCTCGCTCGGCGCCGAGCTGACGCGGGATTCGAGCGGGGGCGGGTGGCGCGTCACGCACATCTATCGCGGCGACCCCGACTATCCGTCGGCGTTGGCACCGCTCGCGCAGCCGTCGGCCGGTGTACACGAAGGCGACGTGATCCAGCAGATCAACGGCGTGGCGACCGCGACCGTGTCGAGTCCCGCCGCCCTGCTCGAAGGAGTCGCCGGGAAGCAGGCGTTGTTGCACGTGGCGCCGGCGGGAGGCGGCGGCGCGCGCGACGTGATCGTGACGCCGATCAACGCACAACAGGCTCGCAGCCTGCGCTATGACGACTGGGAGGTGAGCCGCCGCGCCATCGTCGATTCGGCGGGCGGCGGGCAGATCGGCTACGTGCATCTGCGGGCGATGACGTCGTCCGACATCACCCGCTGGGCGCGCGATTTCTATCCCGTCTTCGACCGCGCCGGACTGATCATCGACGTGCGCCACAATTCCGGCGGCAACATCGACAGCTGGGTGCTCGAGAAGCTGCTGCGCAAGGCGTGGTTCTACTGGCAGCCGCGCGTGGGGAACCCGTACTGGAACATGCAATGGGCGTTCCGCGGTCACCTCGTCGTGCTGTGCGACGCCTGGACGGCGTCGGACGGCGAGGCGTTCACCGAAGGCGTCCGCCGGCTGGGACTGGGCCGCGTGATCGGGACGCGCACCTGGGGCGGCGAGATCTGGCTCTCGTCCAGCAATTTTCTCGTGGACAAAGGCATCGCCACGGCGGCGGAATTCGGCGTGTACGGTCCGGAGGGCCGCTGGCTCATCGAGGGGCACGGCGTCGATCCCGACAGCGTCGTCGATAACTTGCCTCATGCCACCTACGGCGGGTCCGACGCCCAGCTCCAGGCGGCGATCGCATATCTGCAGCGGCAAATCCGCGAGCATCCGGTGCCGGTGCCCCCGCCGCCGGCATACCCGAGGAAGGGGGCGCCATGAGCTTTTCACCGGCGACGCTCAAGTTCCTGCGCGGCCTCGCGGCGCACAACAACAAGCCGTGGTTCGAGGCGCACCGCGCGGAATACGAAGCGGTCATCAAGGCGCCGATGCAGGCGTTGATCGAGGAGCTGGACGTGCGGCTGGCGCGCTTCGCCCCGGAGATCGTGGGCGATCCGAAACGCTCGATGTTCCGCATTTACCGGGACATCCGCTTCTCGGCCGACAAGTCGCCCTATAAGACGCACGCGTCGTGCTGGTTCTATCACCGCGACGGCAGCCGCGGTGTGGGGCGGGAAGCCGAGGGAGGCGGCGCCGGGTTCTACTTCCAGATCGCTCCCGGTGAGTCGTTCACCGGCGGCGGGATGTGGATGCCGCCGAAGGAGGCGCTGGCGAAGATCCGCGAAACGATCGCGGAGAACCCGAAGGCGTTCGAAAGGATCGCCGGGGACGCGAAGCTGAAGCGTCGCTTTGGCGGGTTGGACGACGAGGCACAGCTGAAGCGGGTGCCGCGCGGCTACGCGCCGGAGCACCCGGCGGCGGACTGGCTGCGGTTCCAGTCGTTCGTCGCCGGCCGCCGCCTGACGGACGGTCAGGCGGTCGGCGGGCGGCTCGTCGAGCTGCTGGTTGCGGACTTCACGGTGCTGCTCCCGCTGGTCCGCTGGATCAACGGGGTGCTGGGGCTGCGCGCGGCCCAGCGCCGCTGACTAGAACTCGAGTCCGTTCAGGTAGTCGAAGCTCGTCTTGATGTCGACCAGCGGCTGCGGCGGCTGGTCGTGCTCGACGAAGTAATGTTGAATCCCGGCGTGGCCGGAGTGCGCGAAGATCGCCTTCCAGTCGATGCTCCCCTTACCCACATCCACCATGACCTTATCCGGCGTCACGTCGGGCGAGGGCTTCTTGATCATGTCCTTCACATGGACCATCGGGAAACGCCCCATGTTCTTCATGAAGTAGCCGACCGGATCCGCGCCGGCAAACGTGATCCAGAAGAGATCGACCTCGAGCTGCACCAGCTTGGGATCGGTGTTGGCGAGCAGGACGTCGTAGGGGATCTGCTTATCCGGGAGCGGCACGAATTCGAAGTTGTGGTTGTGATACGCGAACTGCACGCCTGCCGCCTGAGCGGCCTGCCCCGCCTTGTTGAAGCGATCACCCACCCGCTTCCAATCGTCCGCGGTCTTGCCGCGGGCTTCTTCGGGGATCCACGCGCACACGACGTACTGATGACCTACCGCCTTCACGGTCTCCAGCGTCGCGGGCCATTTGTCTTCCGCCGTGTTGTCGTACCCGACATGGCAGGAGGGTGCCGCGAGGCCGTTCTTGTCGAGCACGGCTCGCACCTGCACCGGGGTGTGATCGAAGTACCCCGCGAATTCCACTTCGCGGTATCCGACCTGCGCCACTTTCGCGAGCGTGCCCTCGAAATCCGCCTTCATCATGTCGCGCACGGTGTAGAGCTGAATGCCCACTTTGGCGATGCGTGCGTGCGATGCGGGGAGCGGGAAGTAGGAACTCCATTTGCGGGGCAGTGTCGTTGCCGCTGCAAGAGCTCCGATAAACACACGGCGTTCCATTAGATCTCCCTCCGTTTCATGGCTCCAACGGCGTAGTCGCAGGCGCGGGCGGTGAGGGCCATGTAGGTGATCGACGGGTTCTGGCACGCGGTAGACACCATGCAGGCGCCGTCGGTGACGAAGAGATTGGGGATGTCGTGCGCCTGGTTGTGCCCGTTCAGCACCGACGTCTTCGGATCACGGCCCATGCGTGCGGTCCCCATCTCGTGAATCGCTTTCCCTGGTGGATTCTGCTCGACGAAGGGGCTGATCTCCCGTGCCCCGGCGGCCGCCAGCATCTCCGCTGCCGCGATCGAGGCGTCCTTCATCAATGCCCACTCGTTGTCCCCGTAGCTGCAGTGAATCTTCAGCACGGGGATACCCCAGGCATCGTTCTTGGTCTTGTCGATCTCGACGTAATTGTTGTGGTTGGGGAGGCATTCGCCGAACCCGTAGAAGCCGAAGCCCCAGTCCCCCGGCTGCCGCAGCGCCTTTTTCCAGTCGGCACCGAAGCCGGGGAGGTCGCTGCCGCGGCCCCACCCTTCGCGCCCCGCACCACCCTGGTACCCGTAGCCGCGCAGGAACGTCGATTTCGGCCCCCCCTGCAGGTTGCGGAAACGCGGTACGTAAATCCCGTTGGGCCGGCGACCGACCGGCTTCTTGTCGGCGGGCGCCGCAATCTTGCCGTTCGCCCCACCCCCCATGATGTGATCCATCAGGTTGTGCCCCAATTCGCCCGACGAGTTAGCCAGGCCGTTGGGAAAGTCGGGGGTCGCCGAATTGAGGAGGATGCGGGCCGACTCGAGCGTCGACGCGCAAAGGAAGACGACGCGCGCGCGGAACTCGAGGGCGTGTTTCGTGTCGCCGTCGATCACCCGCACGCCGGCTACGCGGTTGCGCTTCTTGTCGTAGATGAGGCTGTGCACGACGCTCAAGGGCCGCAGCGTCAGCTTGCCGGTCGCCCGGGCGGCGGGCAGCGTCGCATTGATCGAGTTGAAGTACGACAGCGTGACGCAGCCGCGCTCGCAGTAGCCGCAGTAGTGGCAGGCGGCGCGGCCGTTGTGGTCCTCGGTGAGAATGGCGCAGCGGCCGATCGTGAGCACCCGCTCCCCCGGCCAGTGCTTGGCCAGCGCGTCGCGCACCACCTGCTCGCCGCAGTTCAGCTCCATCGGCTTCAAGAACTGCCCGTCGGGGAGCTGGGGCAGCCCGAGCTTCTCCCCCGAGATGCCGATGAAGCGCTCCACGTGGTCGTACCAGGGCGCGATGTCGGCGTAGCGAATCGGCCAGTCGATGGCGATGCCGTCGCGCAGATTCGCCTCGAAGTCGAGATCGCTCCAGCGGTAGACCTGGCGTCCCCACATGATCGAGCGGCCGCCGACCTGGCGCCCGCGCAGGAACAGGAACGGCTTGTCGGACTCGGTGGTGTAGGGGTTGTCGTGGTCGTTGACGAAAAATTTGGACGACCATTCGTCGCAGGCGTAGCACTCGCGCTGGATCGGCTGGTCGGCCATGCGCTTCTTGCGGTTATCCAGGCCGCGGAAGCGCATCTGCCAGGGCGGGACGTGCTCCACGTAGTCGGCGGGGGTGACGTTGCGCCCCGCCTCGAGCACCAGCGTCTCGAGTCCCGCCTCGGTGAGCTCCTTGGCGGCCCAACCACCGGTCATCCCGGAGCCGACAACGATCGCGTCGTAGGTCTTGGGGCTCACGCTCGTCTCACTCGGAGGGCGACAGGGTGTCGGCCGGGGCGCAAGGGACGTAGCGCCCGGGGATGATCGCGTAGTGCTCTTCCTGCAGGGCACCCACCTCGGACGTGAAGTAACCGAACAGCGTCACCCATTTCAGATTGCGATAGAACGGCTCGGGGCCGCGCGTCGCATCGGGACTCGCCTTCCAGCGGGCAGCTTCGTCGTCGAGCGCCACGAGCAGCGCCGTCTGCTGCTCCGGTGTCCCCTGGAGGAAGTCCTTGCCGAAGGCGGCGCGGGCCCGCGTGTCGACGTCTGCCAATCCCTTCAGGAACCGGTCCTTTTCCTCGGGTTCGACCCACTCCGCGAGCAGCAGGTCGATGAACGCGTTGACCCCGGCGGCTTTGGCGCCGGGTGTGTCGGTGGCGGGGAGGATGAGATCGGTGAGAACGAGGAGGGTGGCGTCCTGCTGCGCGCTGAGCACTCGGCGCGTGCCGTTGAGAATCCGTTGATGAAACGACCGGCCGAGGGACAACAGCTCATCTGGAGCGTAGGCCGCCGCGGCGGTGGCCGTCAGCAGTCCCAGAGCGCTACGTCGATCCATCCCGAGCACCAGGCGTTGGGGACACTGGGAAATCGCCCCACGGCGACCGGTGGTCAAGTGGGCGATTGACGACCGGGTTGTTCTGATATACAATAGAATCTATGCATGCTTCAATAGAATCATCACAGTCGCCAGGGCGGTGGTTGCTTCTCATCCACCAGGTTCCGCCCAAACCCGACTACGCCAGGGTCAAAATCCGGCGCCGGTTGCAGAGCATCGGTGCCGTGCCGTTGAAGCGCACCGTCTACGCCCTCCCGGCGAGCGACCAGTCGCGGGAGGACTTCGAGTGGCTATTGCGGGAGATCGAGCAACTCGGCGGCGAGGCGACGATCTGCGAGGGGAGTTTTCTCGAGCCCGAGACCGGCACACGGCTGATCGCCGCGCAACGGGCAGAGCGGTCGCGCGAGTACGGTGAGATCGCCGCCTCGGCGCAGCGCGAGTCGGGCGACGTCGACCGGCTCAAGCGCCGTCTCGCCCTGGTCTCCGGAGTCGACCACTTCGAGGCCCAGGGACGGGCCGATGCGGAGGCAGCGATCATGGCACTGGAACAGAGGAAGGCGGGAGCCGAGCCCGCGGAGTCCCCGGAAGGTGGAATGCGGGGCCGGACATGGGTCACGCGCGTGGGCGTGCACGTCGATCGCATCTCGAGCGCCTGGCTGATCCGCAGGTTTATCGATCGCGAGGCGGTGTTCCGCTTCGTCGCCCCCAAGGGCTACAGGCCGGAGCCCGGGGAGCTGCGTTTCGACATGTTCGAAGGGGAGTTCACGCACGATGGGGATAGATGCACCTTCGAGACACTATGCCGCCACTTCGAGGTCCGGGACCGCGCTCTGGGCATTATCGCGGAGCTGGTCCATGACATCGACTGCAAGGACGACAAGTTCGGGAGAGCCGAAACCGCGGGCTTCCGACTCGTGATCGACGGGATCGTGCGCGCCCACGCGACCGACGAAGCTCGGCTCGACCGAGGGGGGGCCGTCCTCGACGACCTCTATGCCCAACTCTCCGGAGCGCGCGCGTGACGTTGTGGCCGTTTCTCGATCGCGCGTCGGGAGCGATCGGCGCCGTTCGCCCTGCTTCGCCCGCGCTCCCGGGGCCACTCGGACTGGTGGCCTACGCCCGCCTGCGCCGGACAGGTGCCGACCTCCCTCCGCGTCTGCGACTGCTCGTCGGACAGCTCGCCGGCGAGCGGAGCGGGTGCGGGTGGTGCGCGCAGCGTAACCGCCACCTCGCGTTGCAGGCGGGGATCTCAGCACTCGACCTCGATGGTGTCACCGGCTTCGCGACCTCGTCAGGCTACTCGGCGCCGGAGCGGGCGGCGCTCGCGTTGGCAGAGGCAATCACCTGCTTTTCCGAAGCGGAGCGAGGCTTCCCTGTCCAGGTCCTAACAGACGCGCGGCGGTATTTCACGGAGCCGGAGGTCATGGCGCTCGTAGGGGCGGTGACGACGGAGCATTTCTTCGATGGAAGGACGGGACGGATGGGAAAGGATGTGTTGGTAGGAGACGGTCCACCCCTCAAGGCAGCTCGTACACCCACAGGTTCGCCGGATCCCCGAACAGGTCCCTGCCCCGCTCTACCACCGCTATGAACGCCCTAGTCCCTGGAATCGGCGCGATGTCGGTCACCGGCCCGACTCCCGATCCCACGACGAGCGAGTGCGGCACCGAGTCACCAGGGACGAGCCAGACGACCATCGAGTCCGACGCCGACGTGATCGCTACCGGGAGATCGCCGACGTTGGCGAGGACGGTGACCGAATCGGGGAACGACCCGACGACCGTCGTCGTGTCGACACCAGGCGCCTGATGCAGCAACGTGGCGGGAGCGCCGTGCTTGACGAGCCACAGTCCACCGTCTGACGCCGGCGCGTACGCCAGGACATCCTGCCCGCCAGGGGCGATCGAGAACGTCCGTGTCCCCAGGTCGAGCTGCCCGAGAGCGAACGACTCGAACGTCGTGTCGGTGTATCGGGCCTGGCCGCCCCCTTTGACCTTGAAGATGAATTCGTAGCCGATCAGGAAGCGCAGCGTGTGGTCGTCGGCCCAGCTGAGCGCGGTGACGGCATCGGCGAGACGGCCGTTCGGCGCGATCCAGACGATCGGCCAGGCCAGCGTCCGCTCCGCGGGATGCGACGCCGGGGCTACGACGACGCTCGTCGACCAGAAGCCGAGCACCCCGATCACGGTTCCCTGCTGCCACATGTAGGCGACCTGCCGCCCATCAAGAGAAAGGGACGGCCGGACCCAGGTGTCGACGAATGTGTCGCCCGGAGTTGGAGGTCCCGGACACGCTTCCGCCGAGATCGTGCCGCCCTGCAACGGGATCGAGGCGAGACAGCGCTCCTCCCCTCGCTCGTCGGGATCGAGCCGACTGTAGCCGATGACACCGCCCCGCACGCTCGGGTCGCGGTCGTCGCCGGGATTAAAGGTGAGGCGGCGCGGGACTTCCTGACCGCGCGGACCGAGCGGCGGGGGGTCTCCCGCGTCGAACGGCCAGGAGTGTTTGCAGCCGCCGGCCAGCACCGCGCACGTCCAGAGGGCGGTCATGGCGGCGCGCGACTGGCGCCAGGCGCTCATAAACCGGAAATTACCGCATGTCAGAGGCCGGACTACACCCCTTGGAGGCATCCTGACACGTATTTCCGGCCGAGCGGCACGGGCGGAGTTGGCGGACATCGGCACGGAGTCGGTCCGCATCCTGTTGATCGAGGATAACCCGCGCCACGCCCAGCTGCTCCAGGAGACGATGGGCGAGGTGATTCCCGCGATTTCGGGGGCGCAGCCGTACGCGCTGACGCACGTCACCGGCCTGGCTGAAGGGCTGGAACACCTGAACGCACAGGAAGTCGACGTCGTGCTGCTCGATCTGTCGCTCCCCGAAGCGCCCGGGCTCGACGCGCTGGTCCGGATCCGCGAGCGTCACGAGGACACCCCGATCATCGCCCTCACGGGGCGCGGCGATGACGATCTCGCGACGCAGTCGCTGCAAGCCGGTGCCCAGGACTTCCTTCAGAAAGGAAAGATCGGCGCCGAGATCCTCGCCCGCGCGATTCGCTCGGCGGTGCACATCTCCAATCTGCAGACGGCGCTGCGCAGCCTCTCCTTCATCGACGGTCTCACGGGGCTGTACAATCGCCGCGGCTTCGTCACTCTCGGCGAGCCCTACATCAAGCGGGCGCAGCGCCAGAAGGGGCAGTTTCTCATCGTCGCCGCCGACATCGCGGGGCTCAAGTCGATCAACACCATCGCCAGCTACGATGAGGGCGACGCCGTGCTGCGCGCCGTCGCGGAAATCCTGAAACGCAGCTTCCGCGACTCCGACCTCCTGGCGCGGATCGAGGGCGGCTCGTTCGCCGCCATGGCCGTCGACGCGACGAGCGACAAGGCGCCGATCATCGCCACGCGGCTGCAGTACAACGTGCAGGAGTGGAACAACCGCACCATCCGCAAATACCAGCTCAAGATCAATCTCGGCTTCACCGAGTTCGATCCCAGCGGGGCGATCGAGGATCTCATGGCGCGTGCGCTCGACGAGGGGCGGCGCGGGCGCAAGCGCCGCTCCGGTCCCCCCGGCCGGCGCTGAGCGTGGCGCTCCAGTCGCTCGCGGTGCAGCCGCTCGGTAATGCGAGCGGCGACTCCGAAAAGGAATATCTCGCCGACGGTCTCACCGAGTACCTGCACAGCGCGCTGACCGGCGTGGCGGCGCTGCGCGTGGCGTCGCGCGGCGCCACGGCGGCGCTGTTCGGCCACGCGAGCCTCGCCGATCAGGGCCGCCTGCTCGACGTGCAGGCGCTGCTCGACGGCAGCGTCAGCAAGCTGGGCGGCCTGATCCGGGTCCAGGCGCGGCTCGTCCAGGCGGCGGACGGCACGGCGTACTGGACCGAGCTGCTCGACCGCAAGCCGGAGGCGCTGTTCCAGGGCCTGCACGCCATCGTCGCCCGGGTGCTGGCCACGCTGGGAGCGGCGCCGACCGCGCGCGAGCGCACGGCGCTCGAGCACGTGCCGACGGCCAGCGACCGCGCCGTCGACCCCTACCTGCGGGCCCGCCACGTGTCGAGCCAGATCCGCCGTGCCAGCCAGGACTTCGCGATCGAGATGTACGGCGACGCCATCCAGGCGGATGCGGGGTTCGCGCTGGCCCACGCCGGGATCGCCAACGCGCACTCAATGTTGTTCGCTTACTGGGTATCGACCGGCGAGCATCTGCAGGCCGCCGAGCGCTCGAGCGCCCGCGCCGTCGAGCTGGCTCCGGCGCTCGCCGAGACGCAGCTGGCGCGCGGCGTCGCGCTGTCGCTCAACAAGCGGCACGACGACGCCGAGGCGGCGTTCCGACTGGCGCTGGAGCTGAAGCAGAACGCCTTCGACGCGCACTACCAGTATGCGCGGCACTGCCGCACCGTCGGGCGACTGGCCGAAGCGGCGCGCTGGTTCGAATCCGCGTGCAAACTCCGCCCGGAGGACTACGCCACCCCCGCGCTGCTCTCGAGCGTTTACGTCAGCCTCGAGCAGCCCGCAGAAGCGAAGGCCGCCCAACGCCGCGCGGTGGAGCTCGCCGACCAGCGTCTCAAGCTCGTCCCCGACGACGAGCGCGCCCTCTACCTCGGCGCGAGCTGCCTGTCGAGCCTGGGCGACAGCAGCCGGGCGCGCGAATGGGCGCGGCGGGCGGTGGCCATGGAGCCCGACGATTCCGCGGTGCTCTACAACGTGGCGTGCGTCTATGCCCTGCTCGGGTTGCACGATTCCGCCATCGACTGCCTCGAGCGCGCCATCCAGAACGGCTTCGGTCACTGGGACTGGATCGCGCACGATTCCGATCTCGATCCACTGCGCCAGCATCCGCGCTTCGCGTCGCTGCAGCCAGCGGTGAAATGACCCCGTCGAGACCGGCGTGTACTGCCGCCGCGCGACTCACGCTGATGCTGCTCGCAGGGAGCCTGGTCCTGGGATGCCGGGAACGCGCGGCGCGGACGCCGCCTCCCGACTCGACGCCGGCGCCCCCGCCGCGCCCCTCCGACACGACGCGCGGCAGCGCCGCACCCCCGCTGCCGCCGGGGGAGCGGCCTCCAGGGCGACTCGCCGCCTTTCCGCGGAACCGCGACACGTCACGGACTCGCGGCGTGTTGACGCAGGGTGATGCCCGGATTCCCGCCTGCGGCAGCGGCGCGCCGCGCATCAGCGGCGACTCGGTCGGGCCGTTCCGGCTGGACGAGTCGATCGCCGAGCTGAAGCGGGCGTGTCCGAGGCTGTGGTACGGGTGGGTCGGGATCTCGGACGGCTATGCGGTGCCGACGGTGGCGGCGCGGCTCGGCGGCGCCACCGTGGTGGCGCTCGCGTCCGATTCACTCGAATCGGCGACGCTCAGCAAGGTGGAGGTCATGGGACCGGGTCCGCGGACGGCGGAAGGATTGGGGGTAGGGTCGACGCTGGCGCAGCTCGAATCGGCCTATGGGCAGCCGGAAGCATCGCAATCGGACTGCGAGCTGCGCGTCTGGTTCGCCCCGCGGCCGGGCCTCGCCTTCCATATGGTGTACCCCCCCGGCAAAGGGCGGGAGTGCGGCTCGCTCAGTGATCCGCCCCTCCCGCCCGATTTGCGCGTGCGATCGGTGATTCTCGTGTCGCGCTAGTTACACTTCGGCTCGCCTTCCTTGGAGGCGGGAGCGACCGAGGTGCTGCCGATGTAAATCGCGCACGTGTGCAGTGGGCTCGCCAGGTTGGTGTTGGTGATCGTGGCGTTCCAGCCGTCGCCGGTCACCGTGATCGTTCCCAGCACGTTCCCCGTCGTCACCGCGAATGCGGTCCCCAGGTTGCTCGTGTACTTCACCGAGTCGGCGAAGTAGGCCTCTTCGGCCGTCACGAGGTTGCGCAGATCGGTCTTCATCGACGCGATGTACGCCTTCTGCTTGGTATTGGCGAATTTCGGAATCGCGATCGCGGCCAGAATGCCGATGATGACGACCACGATGAGTAGCTCGATCAGGGTGAAGCCTTTGCGATTCATCGCGAACTCCCGGGAGCGAGAAAGGTGACGGGAACCTTGCAGGATCCCGGAGTGCATTCAGTGATCCCGGCCACCATGACCAATTCTCCGCGCGACGCCGTACCGAATTCAGCGTGATCCATGGCCCGGCCGTCGGGTCGTGCGTAAGTTCAGTCCTGGTAGACGCCTTGGCTCGGGTGGCGGAATGGCAGACGCGCTGGCCTTAGGAGCCAGTGCCCGCGAGGGCGTGGGAGTTCGAGTCTCCCCCCGAGCACTCCTTCGTTGTAGCGCTCAGCCAACACGGAGACCGCGAGCGTTGCGGCTCGCGTGCGGCATCCTCACAACACCCCTGATGTGACGACCGTTCCGCGCCTCTCGCCACTGCCGTGGCACCGCGGTTGCAGCCTTTTGGTGCAGATCCATGAACATCGACGAAACAAGCGGTCGCTCGCTCGACGCGCTCGTGGCCCAGCATGTCTTTGGACTGCAGGTAGAGCCTGAAGCGCTCTATCGCCTTCCATCGGGTGACCTGGTCCGCGTCCCGTATTACAGCTCGCTGATTCTGGGGGCCGACGAGGTCGTGGCGAGGCTCCAGGATCTCGGGTGGAGAGTGATGGGTGAACGGCGAGCGAAGTCGAGAGGCGCCCCCCCTGTTCCGAGGATCCTCTTGACACATTCTGATGGCCGCATCGTCTCGGCTACGGGGAAGTCATTCAGCGAGGCAATGTGCCGGGCGGGTCTGAAAGCCGTGTGCTTTCCGAAGGGGCCTTGATATTCTGGCCGCCGACATCGTGCGGTCAAATCCCGCCCTATCCCACCGGTACGTCAGCCCCTTCGCCTCACCGAATGCTTCGAGATGCGTCCGCGGGATCGCGTAGAACAAACCGCCGCCGTACATCAATGCATGGCAAAGCCTCGTGCTACAGGGTTTCTCACCATCGAAGAGGCTAGCCGGGGCGTCCTGAAACCCTGATGACCAATCCAGGATGAATGGCGTAACTTTCCGGGCAGACATTCCGTACCGGCATAGGCTTTCCAGCGGTCGAGGACGCATGCTCGAAATCCCAGCCTGGGCCATCGGGGTCGCCGCAATTTGCGGCGGCGTGGGAATCATGGTTCTGATAATGCAGCTCGGCGAAGGGCTACAACGCAGCCTCTTCGGCATCAAGCGTGGGGGGCGGAAGCCGAGCACAGTGATCGGGATGCACGTGGGGACCGGCAGCGGCGAGACGACGCAGAACCCCGAAGCCGTCGAAGATCTGCAACGGCGCGTGGCGGAGCTGGAAGAGCGGGTCGACTTCGCTGAGCGCCTCCTTGCCAAGCAGGCCCAACCAGACCGGCTGATCAATCGGGAATAGACGGAACGCCCCGCCTCCTTCGCCGTGGTGTGCCGAGCTCGGAGGACGTGACCGCGCAGCCCGTGCCGAGGTTATTTGAGTGTCATGACCACTACCACCTGGCACACCGTCATCGACATCGCGATCCGCACGTCGGTCGTCTATCTCACGCTGCTCGTCGGTCTCCGCATCACCGGTCAACGCCAGCTCGGCCAGATGTCGTCGTTCGACCTCGTGCTGCTGCTCATCATCTCCAACGCGGTGCAGAACGCCATGGTGGGGCCCGACACCAGTCTCGTGGGCGGCCTCGTCGCCGCCGGCGTCCTGATCGTGTGGCACCAGGGGATCGACCGCGTGCGCCGCTACAGCCGGAGCGCCTCGCGGCTGATCGCCGGCGAAGGGATCATGCTGATCAACAATGGAACCGTCCTCGCCGAACACCTGACGAAGGCGGGGCTCACGATGGACGAGCTGCTGCAGGCGCTGCGGGAGCACGGCGTGGGCAGCGTGACGGACGTCCGGCTCGCGGTGCTCGAGCCGGACGGCGCCGTCAGCGTGATTCGGTTCGACGATCTGAAGCCGGACGCGCACAACCGGCCGCATCACCGGATCAGGGCGATTCGGCGTGCAGAAGATCGGTAAGAGAATCCAACCGTCGCCGCTTGGGGCGACACGCTGATGCGTGTGCCTCCACAAGCACTGCGCTATAGCGCAGCAACTCTCGGGGCACACCCTTCAGGGTGTCGCATTCCTGGACGATCTAGTTTTTTCCTCCCACCGGCGCCGGCTTCCTCAGCTCCACACTGCCCGGCGTAATCGACAGGCCCGCACCCGACACGGCGCCGAGGGCGTCGCGCGCCGCCTGGAGCTCCTTCTGGAGCGCCGGGGCGTACATCGCGAACACATCGTAGACCTGCTGCGGCGGGCGGCCGTCGGCCGACTCCGCCATGCCGAACAGCGACCCGATCCGCTCCACCGGCCGTGACGCGTACACCAGCTCGTCCTCGACATCCTGCAGGCGGCCCTGGTAGAGCGAGTCCTCCGCCGCCCACAACCGCTCGCGCAACGCCTGCGCCCGGGTCGCCGCTTCACCCGTCAGCTTCGGGAGGCGATCGTCGAGCTGGGCGCGCGCGTTGCGCAGCGCCACGATCGTACTCGTGGCGGCGTGGACGGTGTCCCGGATCTGCCGCAGCAGCCGGAACTGCTGCGCCAGCGCGGCCGCCGTCGCATGACCGCGCGGATCGGCGCGCACTACGAGCGGCTGCACGTACGTCTCGTTCCCCACCTTGAGCCGCAGGCGATACCGCCCCGGCAACACCATCGGACCGTTCGTCGAGACATCGCGGTTGCCCCAGAACGACTGCGCGCTGGGGGTGCGCAGATCCCAGGCGAAGCGGTTGAGCCCGGCCTTGTTGGGGAGCCGCGGCTCCGCGGCGGGCCGGTGCGGCCACGGCTTGTCGTCGTCCTTCAGGGAGTCGCCGAGAATCGAATCGACCTTCGTGCTGTCGCTGATCCCCGCCTGATGGAGGCTGTCGGTGCGCGTCTTCTTCGTCGCCTCCCCCGCGAGACTGTCGACGCGCGCCAGCGAATCCTGCGCGCTTGAGAACGAGCGGATCACCGCGCCGGCCGAATCGAGCACGTCGAGCGTGATCGCCTGATTGGCGGCCTTCACCCAGTAGTAGATCAGGGCCCCCGAAGGAGGGTTCTTGCCCACCGGGTGCGCCGGGTTGTCGCCGAATCCGCCGCTCTGGCCCCAGTCGAGCCGGTAGGGCGAGCGGGGGCGATACAGGTGGCCGCCGGCCGCCATCGTGGAGTCGCCGAGCTGCTCGAGCGGCGAGATGTCGTCGAGAATCCAGAACGACCGGCCGTGCGTCGCCGCGATCAGGTCGCCGTCCTTGATGGCGAGGTCGTGCACCGGCACGATCGGGAGATTGCGGCGCAGCGACTGCCACAGGGCGCCGTCGTTGAAGGAGACGTAGACGCCGCGTTCGGTGGAGGCGAACAACAGGCCGCGGCGCACCGGGTCCTCCCGCACCGAGCGGACGAACTCGCTCGCCGGAATCCCGTTGACGAGCTTCGTCCACGTCTTGCCGTAGTCGGTCGTCTTGTAGATGGAGGGCGTCTCGTCCTGCATCTGGTAGCGGTTGGCCGCCACATACGCCGTGCCCGCCGCGTAGTGCGACGGCTCGATGATCGATACGCGGGTGAAGTCGCCGAACCCGGCCGGGGTGACAGCGGCCCAGTGCAGCCCGCCGTCCCGCGTCAGATGGATCAGCCCGTCGTCCGAGCCCACCCAGATGAGTCCTTTGACGAGCGGCGATTCGGCGAGCGCGAAGATCGTGGCGTAGTACTCGGCGGTCGTCTGGTCGAGCGTGATCGGGCCGCCCGAGGTGCCCAGCGTCGCCGGATCGTGACGGGTGAGATCGGGCGACACGACCGTCCAACTCTTCCCCTCGTTCGTCGTCTTGAACAGCCGGTTTCCGCCGATGTACATCGTGTTCGGATCGTGCGGCGAGATGAGGAGCGGCGCCGTCCACTGGAAGCGATAGCGCCCTTCCGACGCCGGGTGCCCGTCGGGAGAATCGGGCCAGGGGTTCACCACCTGTCCCGTATTCGTGCGATGATCGATCCGGATCAGGAACCCGGAGTTGTCACCGCCGAACGTGACGTCGGGGGTGTCGGGGCGCGCCTGGATGAATCCCGATTCTCCCGCGACGTCGTACCACTGCGACCGGTCGATGCCGCCGGGCCAGCGGCTCGGCCCGCACACCCCGGAATTGTCCTGCTGCGCGCCGCACACCCGGTAGGGGAAATGGTTCGTCGTCGCTACGTGATAGAACTGCGCGGTGGCGAAGTCCTGATCGCTCCACGTCGTACCGCCGTTGATCGACACCGTGGCACCGCCGTCGTCCCCCATGATCATGCGGTCGGCGTCGTTGGGGGCGATCCAGAGATCGTGCGTGTCGCCGTGCAGCACGTTGATCTGCTGGAAGGTGCGGCCGCCGTCCTTCGACCGATAAAAGATCACGTTCGTCGCGTAGATCTCATTCGAGTCTTTGGGGTCGGCGTAGATCTTCATGTAGTACCAGGCGCGCACCCGGATCTTGTGGTCGCGGTTGATCCACGACCAGGTAGCGCCGCCGTCGTCGGAGCGATATACGCCGCCCGAGTCGGCCTCGATCAGCGCCCACACGCGCGACGGCTTCGCCGGCGAGACGGTGATCCCCATGTTGCCGAGCAGCCCGGTGGGGAGTCCGGGGTTGCGGGTCAGCTCGGTCCAGTGCGCCCCGGCGTCGGTCGACTTGAAAATGCCGCTGCCCGCGCCGCCCGAGGTGAGGGTCCAGGGCCGGCGGCGGACCTGCCACAGCGTGGCATACAGCACGTCGGGGTTCGACGGATCGAGGATCAGGTCCGACGCCCCCGTCGAATCGTTGCGGAACAGGATCTTGCTCCACGTCTTGCCGCCGTCGGTCGACTTGTAGACGCCGCGGTCGGCCGAGGGGCCGAAGGGATCGCCCTGCGCCGCCACGTAGACGATGTCGGGGTTCGCGGGGTGCACGCGTACGCGCGCGATCTGGCGCGTGCCGGCGAGGCCGAGCGCCGTCCAGGTCTTGCCGCCGTCGGTGGTCTTGAACACGCCGTCGCCGCGCGACACGTTGCCGCGGATCGGGAATTCGCCGGTGCCGACGTAGACGATGTCGGGATTCGAAGCACTCACGCCGAAGGCGCCGATCGTGCCGCCGAAGTATTTGTCCGCCGCGGCCGCCCAGGTGTTGCCGCCGTCGGTGGACTTGAAGACCCCGCCGCCCGTCGTCCCCATCCAGTACTCGCGCGGCCGGGCGGCCGAGCCCGCGACCGCGACGGTGCGACCGCCGCGGAAGATCCCGATTTCGCGCCAGGTCAACCCGGCGAAGACGGTGCTGTCATAGACGGTTTGCGCGCGCCCCGCGACGGGAGCCGCGAGCAGTGCGACGACGCAGATCAGTGACCGACGGCGGTCCAGCACGGCAGCCTCCTGGAGGGGAGCGATAGGAAGGTGGAAGAGACCGCACCGGCGGCCTCTTCGCAAGAGAATCCTCCCCCTCGCTTCACCTACCGGAGGCGCCGTAGGGCGGCGCCGATGCAACCGGCAACGTCAGGGATGGAAGAACTCGGCCATGTTCGACGCCGTCGCCGCGTCGCCCGGGAAGCTGGTCAGCCCCAGCGCCTCGGCTGAGAGGCGAAGGGTGCTCTGGTGCTGGTACAGCGTGGTCGAGACATAGGCCGTCTTGGCCTTGGGGCTGATCACCGTCCAGACGACGCGCCCGCCGCCGTTCGTGTCGTCGCCGCTCGCCTCGTCGAACGTGACGATCAACAGGCCGTCCCGCTTGAAGGAGGCGTTGTTGAGCAGCGGAGCGATGTTCGTCTGCAGCCACGTGTCGGCGATCGAGAGCGCACAGTCATGGGCGTCATTGCACAGGTTCGGCACGATGAACGCGTAGTTCGGCAGCGTGTCGCCCCCGAGATCGAGGGCGAATTGCGTGAACGGCACGAGCCGCTTCACTTGCACGGAATCGTTCACCACGTCCGAGAAGAACGACAGGGGATTGTGCTTGCGGGCGTAGTTGCCCGTACTCGGCCCCGTATACCCGACCGACGGGAGGTCTTCGGCGTAGTCTTTCCAGGTCTTGCCGGCGGCCAGGAGGTGCCGCACGATGTTGTCGGCCGGGACGGTGAGCTGATAGCTGTCGTCGTTGGTGATGATCTGGCCGGCCGTCATCTCGAAGTAGTTGCCGATCGACGGATGCGTGTTGGCGTAGTACTGGGTCGCCAGGCCGTACTGCGCCATCAAGGAGTGCAGGTATGGCATCGTCGTGTCGCTGACTTCGGAGAAGCTGGTATTCTCTTCTACGACGATGACGACGTGGCCGAAGGACGGCAGCGGACCGGACTGCACTGTCGTCACGTCGAAGCTGCCGCTGGTGGCGGAGGTCACGCCGTTCGCCGAGGCAACCAGAGTGTACCCGGTCCCCGCGTTGTTGATACTGAGACCAGTAAACGTGGCGACGCCCGCGACCGCGCTGTGAGTCGCCGTACCGGACAACGTTCCGCTGCCGGGATTCGAGCCGATGGCGACGGTCACCGCTCCGCTGTAGCTCGTCGCGAGATTCCCTGCGAGATCGCTCGCCGTCACCGCCACGGCGGGGGTAATCCCGGCGCCCGCGGCGGTGGCACTCGGCTGTACCGTAAAGGTGAGCTGCGCCGCCGCTCCGGCGATGACGCTGAACGTCCCGCTCGTCGCACCGGAGGCGCCGGGGGAGGTGGCGGCCAGGGTGTATCCCGTCCCCGCTTTGTCGATGTGCAGGTCCGAGAACGTGGCCACCCCGGCGACCGCATTCACCGTCTTGGTGCCCGTGAGCGATCCGCTCGCCGGGTTCGCACCGATGGCGATGGTGACGCTGCCGGTGAACGCCGGGTCGGTGCCGCCGCCGGGGATGGTGGCGGCCACGGTGATGGCCGGTGTGATGCCGGCCGCCGCGACGGTGGTGCCCGGCTGCATCGTGAACGCAAGCAGCGTCGTCACGATATCGAACGCACCGCTCGTCGCCGACGCCACCCCCGCGGCGCCGGCCGTCAACGTGTAGCCCGTGCCCGTCTTGTCGATGCTCAGTCCGGGGAACGTGGCTACGCCGGCGACCGCCGCCACCGTCGCGGTGCCGGAGAGCGCGCCGTTCGACGGATCCGTCCCGATGGCGACCGTGACATTGGCCGCAAAGCTCGGGTCGGTGTTGCCCCCGGGATCGGTGGCTGCGACTGCCACTGCGGGGGTGATGCCCGCCGCCAACAGCGCCGTGCTCGGTTGGACGACGAAGCTCAGCTTCGTCGCCGCGCCGGGCGTCACCGAGAAGGAAGCGCTGGTCGCTGCCGCGACCCCCTGAGCGACGACCGTCAGCGCGTAGGAACCGACCTTGTCGATACGCAGGTCGCTGAAAGTGGCGACGCCGCCCACCGCGGCGACGGTCGTCGTCCCGGACAGCGTGACGCCCGCCGGATTCGCGGCGAGCGACACCGTCACGTTCCCGTGGAAGCAGGAGGCGATCGCCGCGGAGGCGTCGTGCGCCTCGACCCGCAGCGCCGGAAGCGTCGCTCCCCCCGTCGTGTTGCCGGGAGCGGACGGGAACGCCAGGGCGCTCACGGTACAGGCGCCGACCGACGTGTCGTTCTTGCATCCCGCCAGCCAGACCGCCGCCGTCGTGCACCAGCCGATCAGCAC
The DNA here is from genome assembly GCA_035262265.1 of Gemmatimonadales bacterium. Taxonomy (GTDB): domain Bacteria; phylum Gemmatimonadota; class Gemmatimonadetes; order Gemmatimonadales; family GWC2-71-9; genus DASTHG01. The sequence goes on along the minus strand of DATFTG010000158.1, from coordinate 12,055 downwards.
CGCTCGCCGCGCGCCCATGCGTGTCTCCGTTTCTTGGACGATCCCGGGAACCGAAGCCGCAGCGCACGGGTAGTTTCGCGGCTGCGGATGGCGGGCCGCCGCCCGTTCGCTCGCGCAACTCCCGGACCGCTCGTGTGCGTGCACCGCACACGCGCGATTCTCCATTGCGGCGCTGCAATTCGATGCCAACCGCCGGCGAGCGCATGCTTCAGATTGGTGTCGGCGCGATCACGAGGTCATCTTGTGGACAGGTACGCGGTGCTCAACAAATACCGTGCGCGGCAACCGAGGACCATGCGTTCACCCCTGTTCAAACCCAGCGACGCGCAACGCGCCGCGTTGCGCGCGCAGTCGGAGCGGCTGCGGCAGCCGGAGGCGATGTTGGAGCTGCTGCGATCCGGTCTCCCGGATCGCAGCAGGCCGGACAGCGTCCTGAGCTGCGCACTGCAGTCCGCGCACCCTGATCGGGCGATGCTGCGCGCGCAGACACGCCTCCCCTCGGGCGCCGAGCGGGCATTTGCCGTGAAGATCCATGGTGATGACATCGCCGAGCGCGTCTGGTCGTTCACCCGGACGCTGGGCGGACCAGACAGCGGCGACGATCGGGATGGCGTGTGTGTGCCGATCGGTTTCGTGCCGTCGGAGCGGGCGCTCATTTCTCCGTGGATCGACGGCGCGCTGCTGTCCGAAGTCCTCGACACGAGGACCGCGGGCCTGCTGCGCCGCGCGGCGGTCGTGACGGCCGAGCTGCACGAGCTGCCGACGATTCCCGAACCGCCGACCACGGTCACGACGCTGCTCGACGAGACGCTCGCCCGGTGCGACCGCTTGCGCACGCGCTGGCCCGGGGCCCTGGAGCACGCCGAGCCGTTGCTCGAGGAGCTGCGGGCCGCCGCGCCGGCGCTCGACCACGCCGCGCCCGCGCCCGTCCACGGCGACCTCGGTGGCGCGCAGTTTCTGTGGACCGGCACGCGTCTCGTACTGTTCGATTGGGACCGCTTCGGGTACACCGATCCCGCGTTCGACGTGGGGCACTTTCTGGCCCAGCTCGATCGGATCGGTATCGTCGACCCGACGCTCCAGGCCACGACGCCGCAGTGGGCCACGGGCTTCGCGCGCGCCTACTACGCCCTCCGACCGGGCGTCTCGCGTCGCAATATCGAGTTTTTCCGCGCCATGACCCTCGTCTGGAAGATGCACACGATTTGCCGCGTGCACCCGAACGCATGGCCGCAGCTCGTGCCGCGGCTGGCTGTTGCGGCGCACGCCGCCGTGCAAGCCGTCGCGACTCCGACCTGATCCGCAGCGGGCTTCATTTTGGTGCGGCGCCGTTGGGCGTCGGCGCACCAAGTTGAACTCCCCGTTCATCCCGATGGCGCCGCGCCGCCGCACTCGCATTGGAACGACACTTGCCAATGGGAGCCGGCAACGGGGCGTGCGCCCGGGAGAGTCCGCACAGGGTAACGGCTGGAGCACCCTCACCAGTCTTGCACTGTCACTCCTGACGCACCCGGCGCACGCCTCCTTCTCCGACCAGCGAGGTGCGACGGTGCCGACGGCCTCTATCGTTCCACGATCCGCGTGGCAGCGAACCGTGCGACGGCCGGTCCTGCACCAGGCTTGGCGTGTGGCGATGTACTCGCAGGGCATGGTGGGGTTCGGCCATATCCGGCGCAATGCGTCGATCGCCCAGGCGTTGCGCCGCTCGGAGCTGCGCCCGGCGATCGCGATGATCGCCGAGGCGTGGCAGGCGGGTGCGTTGCCGCTGCCGGAGGGCGTCGACTGCGTGACGCTCCCCTCGGTACGGCGCGACGCGGAAGGGGTGCTCGATTCCCGGATCCTCGAGGTTTCTCACCGCGATGTCATCGCGCTGCGGGCCGCCGTGATCCGCAGCGTGATCAACGCGTTCGATCCGGACCTGTTCCTGGTCGATCAGTGGCCGCTCGGAGCGGCCGGCGAGCTCGTCCCCGCGCTGTGGCAGATGCGCCGGCGCGGGCGGACCCGCTGCGTGCTGGGACTGCGCGACGTGCTCTACGACCGCGACACGACCCGCCGCCTCTGGTCGACGCCGGAGAATCTCGACGCCATCCGGGATTGGTACGACGCCGTATGGATCTACGGCGACCCCGACATCTACGACGCCGTGCACGAGTACGCACTGCCCGACGCGGTCGTGGCGAAGACCAGCTACACCGGCTACATCGACCAGCGCCCCCGGCTCGACTCGCTGCGGGGCTCTGCGGAAGCGCGGCTCGAGGGCGTGCCGGACGGCAGGTTCGTGCTGTGCGCCGTGGGCGGCGGGCACGACGGCGCCGCCCTCGTCGAGGCGTTCGCGCGAGCCGAGCTGCCGCCGGGGACCGCGGGCGTCGTGGTGAACGGACCGCTGATGGGCGCCAGTGACCGACGGCGCGCGCGCCGCATCGCGCAGCAGCGCCCCGATCTGACGCTCCTCGACTTCGTCGAGGATACCACCCCGCTGGTCGCGCGCGCCGATCGGGTGATCGCGATGGGCGGCTACAACACGGTGTGCGAGGTGCTCTCGTTCGAGAAGCACGCGCTCATCGTGCCGCGCGTGGACCCCGAGCCGGAGCAATGGGTGCGCGCCGAGCGCATGCGGGCCGCCGGCCTCCTGGACGTGCTGCATCCCAACCGCCTGACCGCGGGCGCGCTGTCCGAGTGGCTGGCCCGTGATCTCGGCGCCCCCCCGCACGCGCGCCGCGTGGTCGACATGGGCGCGCTGCGGCGCCTGCCGCACCTCGCCGCGGAGCTGCTGCAGCGGCGGCGGTCGGCGACGGCCCTGAAAGCACGCCTCCTCGTCTCCGGAAGCGGAACTCCGTGATCGCCTACCGCTCCACCCAGGTGCGCACGGTCCTGTTGTATGCTCAGGACAGCCGCGGGCTGGGGCACATCACCCGGACCCTCGCCATCGTACGGCGGGTGCTGGACGCGTACCCGGACGTCGTCGCCTACATCGCGACCCGCTCCGATTTCGCTCACACCTACACCCTGCCCGATCGCTGCGACTACGTCAAACTCCCCTCGCGGCAGACGCCGGCGCATATCGAGCGCCCGCCCGATGACGACGAGATCAGCAAAGCCCATTTCCGGACACTGCGCGGCACCATCCTGCGCGACGCGGCCTTGGGCCTCGCCCCGGACCTGGTATTGGTCGATCACGAGCCGCTGGGCACGAACGGCGAGTTCAAGTCAGGCCTGTGGGCGCTCAAGGACGAGAGCCCGCATACGCGATTCGTGTTCGGCCTGCGTGACATCATGGATGATCCGGTCCGCATCCGGGCCGAGTGGTGCGACCTGGGGGTGTACGAAGCGCTGGAACATCTGTACGACGGCATCGCCGTCTACGGCTCGCCGCACCTCTTCGACCCGGCGGCGGCGTACGACATGTCGCCGTCGGTGAACGCCAAGCTGCACTATTGCGGCTACGTCGTGCGGGATCCTCCCGTCATCGATCAGGCGGCGGTGCGCCGGGAGCACGGCCTGCCGGAGCGCGGCCCCATGGTGCTCGCCACGGTGGGGAGCGGATACGACGGGTATCCGGTCCTCGAGGCGGCCCTGGCCGCGCTGGAGCGCATGCAACGCAGCCGCCCCGATCTGCACGGGATTCTCGTCACCGGACCGTTCATGCCGCCCGAGCTGCACGCGGCCCTGGCGGCGCGCGCCAACGGCTGCTGCCGCGTGGTGCAGACCGCCGACACGTTCCAGCTGATGGCCGCGGCCGACGCGATCGTGAGCATGGGTGGCTACAACAGCGTGTGCGAAGCGCTGGCCGTGGGACGCCCGCTGGTCATCGTGCCGCGCGCGACGCACAAAGTCGAGCAGAAGATTCGAGCGGAGCTGCTGGTGGGCCAGGGCCTGGCCAAGTGCGTTTTGCCTCAGGCGCTCAGCGCCGACCACGTTGAGGGCGCCTTGGACTGGGCTCTGGCTCGCGATCGCGACGCGCACGCCCGCCGCGTCCGCGAAGTCGTGCCGGCTTTCGACGGAGCGGCTCGCCTGACCGCCTACCTCGCGCGCTGGCTCGGCCAGCCCCAGGAGGTCCCAGCCGATGCGGACGCGCTTCAAGCCATCGCCTGAGCAGCGGGCGGGGTTGCGCGCGCAGCTCGCCCGCGTGCAGCAACCCGAGGTCGCGTACGAGCTGATCCAGCCCGTGCTACCGGAGGATTTCATCCCCACCGACGTGCAGGTGCTGCCCGAGAGCGTCCACCCCGATCGCTTCGTCGTGCGAGCCGAGGCCCATTCCGGCTCGCAGTCCCGCGCGTTCGCCCTCAAGGGATACGCCGACGACTTCGTCACGACGGTGTGGGCCTACAGCCGGTCGCTGGCGCAGGTCCACCGCCCCAACCACCGCGCCCTCTCCCTTCCGCTGCACTACAACCCGGCGGAACGAATCCTGGTTTCCGCCTGGGTCTCCGGCCCCTTCCTTTCGGACATCCTGGACGAGCGCAAGCCGGACCTGCTACGGGAGGCGGCCCGCCTGGCCGCGGAGGTGCACCGGCTGCCGTTGACTCCGGAGCGCCTCACCACCGCGGAGAAGCTCGTCGCGGAGGTGCTCGCCCGCTGCGAGCGAATGCGGGCGAAGTGGCCCGAAGCCGCCGCGATCGTGGAGCCGGTGCTGCCGCTGTTGCAGCAGGCGGCCGCCGGTCTCGAACGCGCCGAGCCGACGCTGGTCCACGGCGATCTGTCGCCCGGCCAGTACGTCTGGACCGGCGAGCGCCTCGTGTTGCTGGATCTCGATTCCTTCGGATACACCGATCCCGCCTACGACGTCGGCCACTTCCTGGCGCAGGTGGAACGCCGCAGCATCGTGGACCTCAACGTGCGCCCGCTGACGCGCGCCTGGCTCGACTGCTTCGAAGACGCCTACCGGCAGTGCATGCCCCGGGTGTCTCCCCGCAACATCGCGTTCTATCGCGGCCTGACGCTCGTGTCCAAGATGTACACGATCCGGCGGCGCGAGCCGACCTACTGGCAGGGCCCGCTGTCGTTGCTGGCCGTTCACGCCCAGGCGGCATTCGAGCAGGTCGTCAACGCGGCAGAGCGCGATCGATGACGGCAGATCCGCACGCCGGAGCGCCGACGCGGATTCGTACGCTCGAGACCCACCCGGTGCTGATCGACGCGGGACTGCCGCACGATGATGCGTTGCCGGCCTTCGCTGCGCTGCGCGTGCAGGGGTTGAGCGCGATCGAGGGACTCGATTGGAACGGCCGGCCGGCGCGCATGATCCTGCGCGGCTACACGCCGGGCGATCGGGGAGCGATCGAGGTCCAGGTCCCGGATCCCGCCGGCTTTCGCCTGGCCATCAAGGTCTACGCAACCGATTCGGCACCCGAAGCGGTGCTGTATCGAATGCTGCGCAGTGCCGGTTTGACGACCGGACGGGGAGTCACCGTCCCGCGCCTGGTCGCCTGGGATCGCACTCTCAATCTGCTCGTGCTCGAGTGGCTCGAGGGACGGCCGCTGAATGAAGTCGCGAAGGACGCCCCGGAGCGCGCCGGCGAGCTGGCGGCGCGCTGGATCAGGGTCGCGGCGAGGCTCCCGGTCCGGCTCGGGGTCCCGCAGAACGCCGCGCGGGTCCTGGCCGAGTCCGATCGCTTCCTCGCGATGCTGGAGGAAGGCGATCGCGACCTGGGCGCGGCGGGAAGGGCACTGATCGAAACGCTGCAACGCCATCAACCGCTCGAGCGGGACGCGCACCTCGTGCACGGTACGCTCTACACGCGTCATCTCATCGACACCGCGAGCAGCGGTACCGCGAAGAGCGGCCCGGGCATCATCGACTGGCAGCGCTTCGGGCAGGGCCCTCTGGAGCTCGACGCGGGGACGTTTCTCGCCACGCTGTGGCGCTCGGGGTTGCTACGGAGGCGCCGCACCCAGGACGTGGAGCGGGCGGAGCGGGCGTTTCGCGCCGGCACCGCCGGGCTGCTCGACGAGCGCGCGCTGGCGTGGCACCAGGCCGCGGCGCTGCTGCGCCTGGCCGGTCGCATGTTGCGGCGCCGGACGCCGGAGAAGGCTGGTGCGCTTGTGACCAGGGCGGAGCGGCTCGCGGCGGAGGCCGGGTGACGATGCACGCCCTGGAGTCCGATCTGGCCCGTCGCGACCGCGATGTGCCGGGACTGGCCACGGTGCTCGATCCCGACGCGTTCGTCGCGGCCGTGCGCAGGGCCAGCCCCAAGGCCGACGTGCGCAGCGGCCGCCTCCGCTACCTCCGCTACAAGGTTCATACGTTGTGCCGGGCGAGTTATGTGGTCGATGCCGGCGGCGAGGAGGTGGACCTCGACGTGCGGGCGTGCCGGCCCGACGAGCTGCGCGAGCTGCTGGCGGAAGAGGGCGCGCGGTGGCTGGAGACCGGCCCCCTCGGTCTGGGGCGCATTTTGCTCGCCGATCAGGCCGTGGTCGTCACCGTCTTCCCCAACGACCTCAAGCTGCCGGCGCTGCGACACCTCATGGAAGCGGAGCAGCTTCCGCTCGCGCTCCAGGAGACGTTGCCCGACCGGCCCGATCTCTGGGACGGCACGCTGCGCGGTCTCGCCTACCGTCCGGAGCGGCGCTTCGTGGCGGAGCTGCGCGCGGATGGCCAGCGGGCGGTGCTGAAGGCGTACACCCGGAAGGCGTACGCCCGGAGCAAGCACAACGTGGGTGCGTTTGTCTCCCGCGGGCCGCTGCGGCTGGCGCGCCTGTACGGCTATTCCGACGCGCGGCGCCTGATCGCGTTCGAGTGGCTCCCGGGTGGGACCCTGCTGGCGTCGTTCGCGGCACCCGAGATCGACCGCGCGGTCGTGGCCGAGACGGGGGCGGCCCTGGCGATCATGCACGACCAGCAGCCCGAGGGGCTGCCGGCGTGGACGCGTGAGGATGAAGTGTGCGCGATCGCGAACGTCGCTGAGGAGATCGGATTCGTGTCGCCGGCGCTCGCCGCGAGGGCGGAGCTCCTGGCCCGACGCCTCGCATCCGAAATCGCGGAAGCGCCGCCGCTGCACCTGCCGATGCACGGCGACTTCTCGGCCGCCCAGGTGCTGGTGGCGCCGCACCCGCAGGCAGGGCACCGTGTGGCGATCATCGATCTCGACGGCGCCTGCCGCGGCGACCCCGTTGACGACCTGGGCAACGTGCTGGCGCAGGCAGAGCGTCAAGTGCTCGACGGCGCGCACTCCACGGATTGGCTCGAGGATTTCACCACGTCCCTGCTGGACGGATATTGCAGCGCGACGGTGCGCCCCTTCCCCGACCGCATCCAGCTCTACACGGCCCTCAGCTTGTTTCGCAAAGCACGGCTCCCGTTTCGCACCCGCGAGCCCGACTGGCCGCAACGCACCGCGGCGATGCTGGACCGGGCCGAATCGCTCGCGTGGCAGTCAGGCGGCTACGGTGATCGCCGACCGGCCTGCCTCCAGCAATAGCGCCAGCGCCCGCGCCTTCCAGTTCCGCTTCGCGCGCGTTTCCAGACGACGGGCGATATTCAGCAACGCGCCGGCCCGGTACCACGCCAGCGCGCGGGGATCGAGACGTCCCGCGGTCCCCGCCAGGAATGCCTGCTCGGCGTGCGCGACCGCGCGCTCGACGCCGGACTCGGTCAAGCGGATGCGCCACACGGTTGCGAGAAATACGCCGGCATCGAATTCGAGCGGTCCGTGTCCGAATCCATCCCAATCGATCAGACCAGGTCCGCCTCCGGTGTCGATGATGTGCCGGGCGTACAGTGTACCGTGCACCAGCCCGGGAGACCCCGGGGGCGGCAGCGTGCGCGCCAGCTCGCGCAGCAACTTCGCCGCCTCGTCGCCCAACACCGCGTCCGTTTCGGCCAGTTTGCCGACCCAGGTCGGTGCCCGGTCCAGCACACTCGCCGGGCCGTAGGTCGGGCCCAGAATCACCGACAGGGACGCCGCGCGCCGGAACCAGCGCGACGCCAGCTCGCCGGCGCGCTCGCCCTGCCCTTCCTTAATCAGCTGATTCAGGGTCGGACCGTGTAACCAGCCGAGCGCCAGGAGCTGCAGCCGACGGTCCCATGCCAGGAGACGCGGGACACGAGCGGCCGACACGCACTCGCTGTCGGGCGGAGGAGCCAGCCCGCGGGCGGACAGCTCCTGATATAAGCGGGCCTCCGGCGCAATATCCCCGGCGCACAGTTTGATGGCGACGCTGCGATCTCCGCAGCGCGCTTCGAGCGTCGCGCGTTTGCCGCTCGCATACCCACGCAGCAGCAGGTCGACGCGACCGCGCAGCCCGAGGGCGGGAACCGTTCGCGCCAGCCCGAGCTGGTGGATCGCGGCCAGGCCCGGGAACGCTGCGTCGTGCGGGAGCTCGGGGGTCGGGATCATCCGGCCAGGCGGGCCGCCTCGTCGAGAAACGGCCGCGCCGCGGTCACGGCCGAGTCCCCTGCGCGGCGGATCTTCTTGTGAGCGAGCCGCAGCATCATGACCGCCTGATGCCACGCAAGCGCGCTGTCGTCGAGCAGCCCGGCGGTGCGGGCACGGAACGCTGCCGTCGCCTCGGCGGCGGCCCGCTGCCGTTCCGGCTGCAATCCGCTACGCCACACCACGGAGAGGAACACCGCGGCATCCAGCTCCGCCGATCCCTGGCCGAAACAGTCCCAGTCGATCAACCCGGGACCGTCGCCGAGGTCGAGAATGTGGCGGTCATAGAGGGAGCCATGGACGAGACGGATGGCGCGCTCGACTGGCTGCGTCGCAGCCAGCCGCCGGGCCACACTCGAGGCGGTTTTTCCCAGCGATTCATCGGCCGCGCCCAGATGGTCCGCCCACTTGGAGGCCTTGGCGAGCAGACTACGGGCCCCGTGGTGCGGCCCGAACCGCACCGGCATCGCCGCCGCCGCTCGCAGCCAGGTTGCGGCGAACTCACCCGCGCGCTTCCCCTCGCCACGGTGGATCAGGGCCAACAACGTCGGCCCTTCCAGCCATTCAAGGGCGAACACCCGCAGGTCGCGATCCCACCCGAGGAGGTGCGGCACGTGCACGCCGGCGGTTCCGCCGGCGAGTGCCGTGTACAGCTCGACCTCCAGATCCGGATGGGTGGAGTGCGCTTTCAGGGCCATACGCCGGTCCGCACTGCGCAGCTCGAGTGTCATCCGCTTCCCTTTCGAGTACCCGCGCATCGAGAGCTGCACGTCGCCGGAACCGAGGTCCAGGAATGACAGCGCTGCGCGCACACCGGACTTCGCGATCGCGGTGAGCGCGGGCAGCGCGGGATCGTCCGGCAGGTTCGCCAACGACTGCCAGTCGAGCATCCGCTGTCGGCGGGTGGGAGCGTGGCGGGACCTCGTCTCACCCGCGTCGGCGGGTGCAACGGCCTCACGCTCGGGCGAGGCCCCCTGCAGGAGCCCGAGCAGGCCGGCGAAGATGGCGGAGAACGAGTTCACGATGTCTCCCGGGATCAGCGTGAAACCGTCATACAACACGTAGTCCAAACTGCTGTGACTACTACGAGACTCCGGCGCGCACCCTGCACTTCACGTCCAGGGCGAGCTCCGTTCCGGCGACGTCCTCCCACCCGAACAGCTTGAAGTTCTGATTGCCGGCCACGTTGTGGCCGTCCTGCACGACGAACAGGCCGCGTCCCAGCGCACGCGATGTGGGGCAGTTGGTGGCCGCGATGCCGTCGGTGTGCTCGACGTCGTCGAGCTGGCCGGCGGCGGGATCGATGGTCAGCACGAAGCCGTTGTCGCCCCCGCGCTGGTACACTTTGTAGGAGTCGTTCCCCTGGCTCGAGGCGATCAGGTATCCTCGCCCCGGACCGGCGGCGTACAGCGTGAGTCCCTCGACGTCCTCGACGAGACCGTGCTCGCCCACGCGCGCCACGAGCCGCCCCCGGGGCGGACCGGCCGACGGGTCGGCCTCGAATCTCCAGATTCCGACTGCCTCTTCAGCGAGATAGAACGCGCCAGATTCGTCGTCGGCCACGCACCCCTCCGCGGTGGACCCGACCGCGAAGTCGCGGACCGGCGTCCCACCGATCGAGTCTTGCCCCGCCGGGTGCAGCTCGACCTGCTCCACCGCGCCGTTGCGACCGGTGACGAAGGCGTAGAAGCGCCCGGCACGCAGGCTGTGATACGTGCACAGGCCGTACGGGGTCTGACCGCCGAATACCGCGATCGCGCCCTGGGCGGTGACGTCCAGCAGGTGCCGCGTCGACTCATCGATGACCCATACCTTCACCCCGCGACTCGATTCGGCCTGTACGCCGGCCACGGCCAGATCCACGTGGCGGCCGTGCAGAGGGAAGTCGTACAACACATCCACGTTGTTGGGCCGTGCCTCAGGGGCGACCACCTGCTGCTCCGAGCCGTCCATGTTGTAGGCGTGCAACCCGCCGCGTTTGTCGGTGCCGAGGACGAGGCTCAGGGCGGGATCGTGCGGGTGGATCCAGATCGCGGGATCGTCGGCGGCGTCGCCCTTGTGCGGCACCGGCTCGGTGGCCACACGGGCTTGGGGCCGCACGGTCAGCTCGCGGATCCGCCCGTCGGTTTGCGCAGTAACGGTCTCGAGGACCCACAGCGCGCCGACACCCCAGGCCAGTGTCGTGCAGCGGAATCTGCTCATCGATCTCCCTTTCCCGTCACGCGAGGCCGGGAACGGCCCCGGCCTCGCTTACGGTTTCCGCCACTTTCTCACTCCAGCGCGGCTCCTGCCGCTTGAAGATGCCGCCGGCCACCTCGATCAATGCCGCCGCGCAATGCAGCGGAAAGCGGAGGCGCCACGGCGCGGGCACGCGCGCGAAATACTCTTCGACGAACGCCGCGGCGGCCGCGCGGCGCTGCTCGAGCGGCACGGCGTCGAGCCCCACGCCGGCCACGATGTGCGCGAACAGGTGCGCGGGATCGCGCGCCGGGTCACCCAGGGTGACCGAATCGCAATCGATGAAATGCACGCGCCCGTGCAAGAGAAATACGTGATCGGGTTTCAAGTCCCGATGAATCGGCGCGGGCGGGACTTCTTCCAGACCGGCCGTGACGGCGTCGGTGATCTTCCGGACCGCCGCGCGGGTCTCGGGGCAGGCCCATTGCACCAGCGTCGCCGCGCTGTGCAGGTCGGCGAATTGGTCGACCAGACGGTGCTCCGCGGTGATGATGGGCTCGGCGCGATTGAACGCGGCGACGGCGCGAGCGACGGCGCGCACCGCGGGACCCGCGTTGCGGCCGTTCAGGAGCACGTGCTGCAGCGTGGTCCCGGGCGCTTCCTCCAGCGCGAGCGTCCGGACCTGCGGCAGATAGCCGAGCGGGCGCACGACGGTGAAGCCCGTCGCCGCCGTTTCGCGGTCGCCGCAGGCGCGCAGGAAGGCGAGGGTCCCCTCGCCGTGGTCGTTGCGAAACACCTTCAGGTAGCAGCACAGCGACACGAGCTGACCCGTGCGCGCATCGCGAACCTGCAGCTCGAGCCGCAGCGCGGCGCCGAGCTCCGTGCGGTAGCGCGTCGGCACGATGGTGCGTCGCGTGATGAGCCAGCTGCCGGGGCGCAGGCGGGCGAGCAGCTCGCGCTCCAGCGGCTCGATGCCGTCGCCGAGCACGAGGCCCAGCTGCCGCAGCTTGCGGTCGAAGGGGAAGACCTGCACCAGCATGTCGAGCTCGGGGATGAAATCGACCGGCTCGAACGGCAGCCAGTCGTCGGGAATCCCCTGCTGCGGGTCGGCCGCACGCAGCTCGCGCGACAGCCGCTCCGCTTCGCCCGGCCGGACATAGAGCAGGCCCGTGACCCAGTGGTCCCACTCGCGGCCGGTGCGCGGGTCGCTGAGCCGGAGCGTGTACTGCAGCACGCAGCGCCCGCCCGATTGCCGGCAGCGGAATCGGAACGGCACGCAGTCCACGATCGCGACCGACTTCCCCGCCAGCGGCTTGAGCGCGGCGCGGAACACGTCGAGCATACGACGCGGATCGGTGGCGATTTCGAGCTGGGGGAAATCGGGATCTCGCGGGTACGTCTCCTCGTAGACCGCGGCCGGGAGCGGCCGCCGGCGCGCGAATGCCCGTCCGGTCGTCATGTGGTCGAGGCCTCGACCCGCAGCCCGCGATCGCGATCCAGCTCGT
>DATFTG010000157.1:0-2153 GCA_035262265.1 Gemmatimonadales bacterium | reverse complement strand
CAAGCTACGCCGCCTCTCTCTCGCGGTCCTTGATTTCGCGCCAATATTTCGGCGAGGTCGGCTAAGGGTCGACGGCGGTCGATCCGCGACTGGCTCAATAACGGCAGCAGTGGGTGGATTGCGGACCTTCACGAATCCCGCGGCGCACGCCGATTCCGGCCATTCGCGGGATCGAGATCGAGTCGCATAGGGTCGACCCGCTCCGGACATTCGGCCGGCGTATGAAATCAAGATTACCGCACGACGCCGCTAGTATTTTTCAGTGACCGAGAGGCCAGGCGCGCGTCTTCGCGCGAGCCATGGACGTCGAAGCAGGACCGGTCAATCGGGGCACAGGGTCGTCGTCGCTACCGAGGTCGGGTCATTCAGGAAGCGGAACTCGGCTTCGAGCGCACAGCGCGAAAACGTCAGTGCTTCATGGCCGTCGGTGTCGGAGAGCAGCAGGCGCGCCTCCGGGATCTGGAGCCAGACGGCGAGCGCATTGCTCAGCGCGGTGGACGGATCGTGCGTAGGATTGGCCACCATGACATTCGGGTGCGGCCCCATCTGCAGGCGGTGGGGCGGATTGCGCGCTTCGAGCGGCCAGCCCACGCAGATGCCGATCCCGGCTGTGCCGTGGGCCGTCGGGGTCGCGTCCCAGAACCGCCAGGCGAAGCGCGGCGCCTTCTGCGCAGCTGTCTCGCCAGTCGCCAGCAGAGCCGCGTAGTCGTCCTGCGGGCCATAATCCCCGCAGAACACGCCGCGGAACATCCCGTCCTTCCCGGCGCGGAGCCAGGCATCCTCCGCAGCACCGCCGAGGTCCGTCGCGCCCCTCAGGGCGGCGGGGTCGCCGTCGCGCGCCCGCGCGATTATTTGAGCGATCACGGGCCAGCCGATCTGGGGATCCCGCCCCCCGGCCAGGAGCTGGGGGACCACCGGGCGGACCGCCGGCACGGCGGCGACCGCGGCGTCGTAAGCGCTGCCCAGGTCCTCGCCGTGCAGTGCACAGGACGAGTCTTCGCCACACCATTGCGCCATCCGATCGAAGGCGTCCTGGACCGCCGGGAGCTGGCGCGTAGCGAGTTCGGTCGATAAGTCGATGCTGTGGTCCACGACGGCATCGAGCACGAGCGCCTGGACGTGGTCGCCGTAGCGCTCCAGGTAGGCGGCGCCGTAGGCCGTGCCATACGACGCGCCATGGGCAACCAGCCCGTCATTCGGGCTGAGCGCTTGGCGGATGCGCTCGATGTCCTCGGCCGTGTCCATGGACGAAAGGTGGTAAATCAGCTCGCCGGTGGCCTTGACGCAGCTCCGGAGAAACCTCGCGTTGGCCCGGCCGATTGCCTTGAACTCGGCGGGCGAGGGCGGGCGGTCGAACGGCGAGATGACCGGGGGGACGGCGTCTGGTGCGCAGCGGATCGGGCTGCTCTGCCCGACGCCGCGCGGGTCGAATGTCACCACGTCCCGCTGGCGCCGAAACTCGTCAATGTGCCGCCGAGTGCGGAGGTCTTGGCCGAAGTACTCGCTGATGCCGACGCCCGGTCCGCCCGGGATGCCCAGCAGCATGCCTTTCCGCTGCGCGGGATCGAGGGCGGGCAGGCGACCGAGCCGCAGAGTAAACCGCGGCCCATTCGGGCGCGCGGGATCAACCGGCACGTCGATACCGGCGCACTCCGCGTCCGCTAAGTCGGGGCAAGACGACCAGCGCACGACGGGGGCCGCGCCCGCACGGGGCTGCGGCCCGGCAAGGGTGAGCGTAGCTGCCACGAGGACAGCGCCAACCAGGACCGTTCGGAGATGCCGCATTGGGTATCCCTCCCCGCGCGGCCCCCGCCACCGGGGCGTCTGCGACCTGCGATTTTATTAGATTACTATCGGGGAGTCGACTCGCGGGTCAGTTCGAGAATATCCGGCAGGGTGTGACGAGGCGGCGCTCGATAGCGAGCCTCTCGCGTGCAGATCTGTAACGAGGGCCCGTTTCCACCCGACTCAGCCGAACATGCTGCGCACCGCAAATGACGGCTTAGGTGCCATGGGCCGGCGTTGCTATCGATGGAGGCGAGCGGCTGCTTTGGGTCGACTTGAGCCGTTCCATCGCGTCCGCGCGAACGGCTGGAATCGGCGCACTTCGCCCGTCGGGGGTCGGCCCAGCGACGGTCTCCTGACCGAACAGA
>DATFTG010000156.1:0-6817 GCA_035262265.1 Gemmatimonadales bacterium | reverse complement strand
CGGCAGCGGTGACGCCGGCGCACCAGCGGGCGCTCGAGTACGCCCAACGCAATACGTTCCAAAACGGGCCGATCGACTCCGCCAACGTCGCGATTACGGTGCTGCAGGATAGCGGCAAGGTCGGCGTGTACGTGCATCGCGACTCCGTTCGGACGTATTTCGCGCGTGTGCTGGGCATTCGCACGGTGCCGATCGCCGCGTTCGCGGCTGCGCAGGCAATCCAGGCTGGGGCGGCCAAGTGCCTCAAGCCGTTCGCACTCCCCGACATGTGGTCCGACGCGAACAGCGACAAGAACGGTGACCGCGTGATGGACAATGGGGAGCAGTGGACGTTCGGCGACAATCCCGGGGATCGCTACGAGGCCTTCAACGGCACCAACGGGGCGACGGCCACCGGGTACGGGAGCGGGTTCCGCAATTCGAGCTCGCCCGGCTCCACCAACGATTTCGGACGCCAGATCAACATCAAGGCGCAGGATCCGAATTCTCCGTACGTCGCAAACCCGGGCGTTTTCTATCCGTGGCAGATCCCGTCCGATCCAAGCGAAGTGCCCTGTAAAGGGGGCACCGGCGGGGGCGCCTCGGCGTACCGTAACGACATCTGCAGCTGTAACAACTCGACCGTTGAGCTGGGGAAGCCATATCCCATCAAGACGGGCAACATGGTCGGGCCCACGGCCCAGGGCGTGGACGAGCTGATCAAGGACGATCCCAACGCCGTCTGGGACGCGTCCACGCAGAGCGTGAAAAACTCCACCTTCGGCAGCGGCTGGATGAACAGCCCGCGCGTCGTCAAGCTCGCGCTGTTCGCGCCGGGGCAGATCACCGGGTCGGGGATGACGACGATCAAGTTCAACAACTTCGCGCTCATGTTCATCGAGTCGCAGAAGACACAGAAGGATCCCGTGGTCGGCCGGTTCCTGTATTACGTCTCCGGCACCGACCAGGGGCCGGTGACGGGTTCGCTCGTCAAGACTCTGAAACTCGTCAAGTAAACCAGGCTCGGACTGGAGACGGATACGTGCGTAGTGCTTTGATTTCCACGGACGCGGCGGTGCGGGAGTCGTTGCGTCGCTTACTCGCCCTGGACGGTCGCGGGCTCGAGTTTTCCGTCGAGATCGCCGTGCCGTTCGGCGAGATCAGCGAAGAGCAGATCACGCAGCTGCGGCACGTTGATCCCCAGCTCGTGTTCCTCGATTTCGATGCCGACGTCCCCACGGCGATCGGGCTGGCGCGCTTCCTCATGGATGGCGGTCCGCAGCGCCTCATCATCGCCACCGGCCCCGCGCTGTCGTCGCAGGAGCTGCTCGACGCGATGCGCGCCGGGATCGTGGAGTATCTCCCCAAGCCCCTGGGCGACGACGCGGCGAAAGCCGCGCTGGAGCGTGCTGCCCGCCGGCTGGGGTGGACGGCGACGAGCCGCGATCCCGGCCAGCTGTATGCGGTGTTCAGCCCGAAGGGCGGCGCGGGGACGACGTCGGTCGCGACCAACCTCGCCATCGTGCTGCACCGCCTCACCGGCAAGAAGACGTTGCTCGTGGATCTCGACCTCGAGCTGGGAGAGGTGGCGGTCCAGCTTGGCGCGCGGCCGCGCTACAGCCTGGTCGATCTGGTACAGAACTTCTACCGCATCGACGCGGGTCTGCTGGCCACGTACATCGAGCGCCATGAGTCCGGTGTCGATTTCCTGTCCGCGCCATTCCACCCGGAAACGGTGGACGCGGCGGGCCACGACCAGATCCGCGGAATCCTGCATTACCTCAAGCGCCAGTACGACTACATCGTAGTCGACACGCCGAAATCGTTTTCGCTCGATTCGGTCGCCGCGTTCGAAGAGGCGGACCGCATCCTGCTCGTGTCGACCGTCGATGTCCCGTCGCTCCGGAATCTGCAGCGCTGCCTGCCGCTGCTCGAGCGGGTGGCCGGCAAGGACCGGGAGCGGCTGCGGCTGGTGATCAACCGCTATCACCCCGACGATCTGCTGTCCCTCGAGGACGTACACAAGACGGTCGGGCTGAAGGCCGATTGGACCCTGTGCAACGATTACGAGACGGTGAGCCGTTCCATCAACTCGGGAGCTCCGGTAGCCGGGAACGGCGGGAAATCGAAGTACGCTCGCGACCTCCAGGCACTCGGCGCGGAATTGGCCGGTGTCTCGGCGGCGGGCGGTACCGGGCGGGCGAGCGGCGCCCGGCTGTTGGGAATTCTCGGTCGCCTCCGCCGGCGGCCCGATGAGAAGGACTCATGACCAGCGACGGACGACGCAGCTCGGCTTCTTTCGCCGCCCCGCCGGCCTCCGGCAACGGGAACGACGGCAAGCGCCGCTCGATGCCGTGGGAAACGCCCATCAGTCCCGAGGCGGCCCGCACGGCCGGCGAGGGCGCAGCCAACTTCGCACAGATCAAGACGCGGGTGCACCGCCGCATCCTCGAGCGCCTCAACCTGTCGAATCTCGACAAGCTGGAGCGCGACGAGGTAGTCAGCGCCATCGCGAAGGTCGTGCAGGACCTGGTCGCGCAGGAGCAGCTGCCGCTCAACCTCGGCGAGCGCGACCAGCTGGTGCGCCAGGTGGTGGACGAGATCTTCGGGCTCGGTCCGCTGGAGACGCTGATGCAGGACCCCGACGTGGCCGATATCCTCGTCAATACGCACGACCAGGTGATCATCGAGCGCCACGGGAAGCTGATGCACACCGATGTGCGCTTCCAGGACGACCGTCACCTGCTGCAGGTGATCGACCGGATCGTGTCGGCCGTCGGCCGCCGCATCGATGACTCTTCGCCGATGGTCGATGCGCGGCTCCCGGACGGCTCGCGCGTCAACGCCATCATTCCGCCGCTGGCGATCGACGGACCGCACCTCTCGATCCGGAAATTCAAGCGCGATGCCCTGTCGGGCGAGGATCTCGTGCGGTTGGAGAGTATCACCCCGCCCATGGTCCAGGTGCTGCAGGGCATCGTCAAGGCGCGCCTCAACATCCTCATCTCCGGCGGGACCGGCGCGGGAAAGACGACGCTGCTCAACATCCTGTCCTCGTACATCCCCGAGGACGAGCGGATCGTGACGATCGAGGATTCGGCCGAGCTGCAGCTGCGCCAGCCGCACGTGGTGCGACTGGAAACGCGGCCGGCCAACATCGAGGGCCAGGGCGCGGTGCCGCAGCGCATGCTGCTCATCAACGCGCTGCGGATGCGGCCCGACCGCATCGTGATGGGCGAGTGCCGCGGCGCGGAAGCGGTGGACATGCTGCAGGCCATGAACACCGGCCACGACGGCAGCTTGACCACGCTCCACTCGAATTCCCCGCGCGATGCGCTGAGCCGCCTCGAGACGATGATCTCGATGGCGAACCTCAATCTGCCCGACCGGGCGATGCGCCAGCAGATCGCCTCGGCGGTCAACGTCATCGTCCAGATCAGCCGCCTCACCGACGGCACGCGCAAGCTCATGCAGGTGTCCGAGATCGTGGGGATGGAAGGCGATATCATCACGATGCAGGACATCTTCGTCTATGAACGTCAGGGCGTGGACTCCAACGGCCGCGTGATCGGCCGGTTCAAGGCGACCGGCATTCGCCCCCGCTTTACGGAGCGCCTCGCCGCCTGGGGTATCGAGCTTCCCAACGCGCTGTTCTCCCCCATCGGGGAGCGCGCCGCCGCGGAGCCCCCCCGATGGTAGGCCTCTGGGGACCCGCCATCCTCATCTTCGCCGCAGTCTCGCTGGGCACGGTGGCGATAGCGCTCGTCGTGCAGTGGGCCGGCGAGCTGCGGCAGCGGCGCATCGCCGTCGGGCAGCTGCGGGACTTCGGCGCCGCCATCGCCGCCGGTCCGTCGGCCGTGTTGCGCGAGGTGCAGGACGCCGAAGCGAAATGGATGAAGGCGATTACGGAGCGGATCCCGCAGCTCCGCGGCCTCAAGGGCTCGCTCGAACAGGCCGCGGTCCAGTGGACGCCCCAGAGCTTCATCATGATCTCCGTCGGCCTCGCCATGGGGGCGGCGCTCGTGATGGCGGTGGTGTTCCCCGTCCTCCCCGCCGTGCTGTTGGCGGCGGCGGTCGCGGGGTCACTCCCCTACTTCCATATCCGGCGGAAGGTGAAGCGGCGCCTCGCGGCGCTCGAGGAGCAGCTCCCCGAGGCGATCGATCTGATCGGCCGGGCGATGCGCGCCGGGCATCCGCTTTCGGCGGGTCTCAAGATGGCGAGTGAAGAGACGCCCGAGCCGCTCTCTGGAGAGCTGCGGCGCGTCTTTGAGGAGCAGCGTTTCGGCATGCCGTTCGAGGATGCGATCCTCGGCATGTGCGATCGCGTGAACCTGATCGACGTCCGCATTCTCGTCACGGCGATTCTGGTGCAGCGCGATGTCGGCGGCAACCTCGCCGAGGTGCTGGACAAGATCTCGTACGTCATCCGGCAGCGGTTCACGATCCGGCGCCAGCTCCGCGTCTACACGGCCCAGGGGCGGTTCAGCGGCATCGTGCTGGCGCTGCTGCCCATTGCGGTCGGGTCGGCCCTGTTTTTCATCAATCGGCCGTACATGATCACGTTGTTCTTCGACCCGATCGCGCGGTATTTCCTGATTCTCGCGGTGATTTTGCAGATCCTCGGCTACTTCTGGATCCGCAAGATCGTGGACATCGAGATCTGAGGAGCCAGGCGTGACCTATCTGGTGGCAGCGTTGTTCGGCCTCGCGGTCGCATTTGCGGTGACGCTCGTGGCGCGCCTCATTCCGACCCGGCCTCGCGCCGTGGCCCGGCAGCTCGCGGAGCTGGAGCGTATTGCAGCCTCCGACGATGGTATCCAGAAAGAGGGGCGGCAGCGGCGCTCGCGAGAGCTCAAGGCAGTACTCACGTTCGTGGGCGAGAAGGTCGAGCAGAAAGACCCGGTTCGCACCAGCCAGCTCCAGGAGCTGATGATCCACGCCGGGTACCGCGAGCCGGGCGTCGTCCCCATCTACTGGGGCGCCCGCGTGCTGCTGACCGCGGGTCTCGGGATCGGGCTGTTCCTGCTGGTGAAGCTGCTCGGGGCGGACGCGCTGAAGTCAATCGTCGCGGGTGCCTGGGGCGCGGTGCTGGGGTTTGTCGGTCCCGCGGTCCATGTCGGTGGGCGCGCGCGGCGGCGCCAGAAGGATCTGCAGCGGACCCTGCCGGACGCGCTGGACCTGCTGATCGTCTGCGTCGAAGCGGGGTTAGCGCTGAACCAGGCGCTGGTCCGAGTCGCCGAGGAGATCCGCCACGTGAGCCGTCTTACCAGCGAGGAATTCTCGCTCGTGAACTTCGAGATCCGTGCCGGCGTACCGCGCGACGAGGCGCTCAAGAACCTCGCCAAGCGCACCGGCGTGGCCGATATCGGGTCGTTGACGGCGATGCTGATCCAGACCGACCGCTTCGGCACGTCGATCGCCCAGGCGCTGCGTGTGCACTCGGACACGCTGCGGACCAAGCGCCGGCAGCGCGCCGAGGAGGCAGCGGCCAAGACGACCATCAAGCTCGTCTTCCCGCTGGCGTGCTGCATTTTCCCCGCGCTCTTTGTCGTCATTCTCGGGCCGGCGATGGTGGAGATTTACCGCACCCTGCTCGGGATGAAATGAGTCATTCGCTCACCGTGACCAACCTCACGCGCGGCAGCTGCGTCGCCGCGCAGGCGCGGCTCGCTAACCGCTGGTGGTCACGGTTGCTCGGTTTGCTCGGCCGGCGGCCACTCGTGCAGGGGGAGGGACTCCTGCTGGTGCCCTGCCGCGCCGTTCACATGATCGGCATGCGCTACGCGATCGATGTCGCATTCGTGGATCGCTGGGGCGGTGTCGTAGCCACTTACCATCACCTGGCGCCGGGATCGCGGTCGCGGTGGCATCGAGCTGCCGTCGTCGCCCTGGAGGTGCCGGCGGGTACGCTGCGGTCCACGGAGACGCAGACCGGTGATGCATTGCAGTGGCGCTCAAATCCGGAGGCTGCGTGACCGCTACCGTTGCAAGCGCACCCGCGAGTCCATTCGCTCCTGAATCGATCTCGGACACGGGGCTGACGCCCGAAGCGATTACCGAGCTCCTGCTCAAGACACTCCACGTCCGCGGAGCCTTGAGCGGGCAGATGCTGGTCGATGCCGTGTGCCTGCCGTTCCCGATCGTGGACGAGCTGTTGATGGTGTTGCAACACCAGCGGCTCATCGAGGTCAAGCGCACGGCGGGCGCGGGGCGCGGGGGATACGTCTTCGATCTGACGAGCAACGGCACCGAGCGCGCGCTGGAGGCAATGGCGTCCGGCCAGTACGTGGGTCCCGCACCGGTGCCGCTCGAATATTACCGCGCGTGGATGGAGCAGCAATCGATCCGCAACGTGCAGGTGACCCGGGAGCGTCTCCGCGCAGCGTTCGGACACATGGTGCTCGATCCCGAGTTCATCGAGAACTTCGGACCGGCCGTCAATTCCGCGAGATCCCTGTTCATCTTCGGTGACTCCGGCAACGGCAAGACCGTGATTTCCGAGGTGCTCGCCAGTCTGCTCGGCGGATCCTTCTTCATCCCGCACGCGGTGGATATCGGCGGCCAGATCATGCAGGTGTACGATCCGGTCTACCATCGCCCCGTTGCAGAAGGCGCCGGAGACGGTCCGGCCGCCGAGCCGGAGTGGCTCCGCGACATACCGAACTACGATCGGCGATTCGCTCGCGTGGCGCGGCCAGTCGTGCTGACGGGCGGGGAGCTGACGCTGGAGCAGCTCGATCTGCAGTACGATCGGGACACCAAGATGTATCAGGCGCCGTTCCAGGTGAAAGCGAACGGCGGCGTGCTGATCATCGACGACTTCGGCCGGCAGCGCGTG
>DATFTG010000155.1:0-2448 GCA_035262265.1 Gemmatimonadales bacterium | reverse complement strand
AGGAAACCGTGGTACGACAGGATGCGGGTCGTGCCCTCTGGCGCGCACCCGAGAAGCACGACCGCGTAGAGCAGCGCGAGTGCCGTCAGAGGATTCCGGAAGAGCTTGATCCGGGATTTGCGATTTGGACTCATGGTCTCGTTCCTTGCGTTATTCCGGCCTTCCCGATCATGTCGGGTGCCGCGCCAACCGCTCGATGCGCCCGAGAATCTGCCGCAACAGGCGGCCGGTCAAGTAGCTTTCGGCGCAGACTGCAAGTGGTAGACTTCCGCGCCGGTGTACAACGGGCCGTCGACATCGTTGCGAGGAGGCCGCGATGAAGATCGCCGCCATCGTCCTGATGCTACTCACCGTCGCCACCTCCGCATCAGCCGAGTGCGCGTGGGTGTTGTGGCATCAGTACACGTTCGTCAATTGGCCGGATGAGCCACAGCGGATTACGGAACATCCGTGAGAACTTGAATCCGCTGTCCCGACGTACCGTGCAACGAGGCCGCTAAAAAACGCGCACAACGAAGTGCGGAGCGGCGCCCGGGCGCGACCGAGACGGTGGATGAATTGATCGGCAGTGGTTTTCGGGTGAGCACCGCACTAAAAGAGCCGGCAACGGCTTCGTCCTCTATCGTCTTCAGTTAATCCGTATCACCGAAACAAGCGCCGACGGAAACAAGCGGCGGCGCCTCATTCGCGCCTTCGCCGGCTGGTAGCCAAGCGCACGATTGAGCTGTCCTGGGGGTGAAACGGCTGCGCGGGCACGAGGGGGCGGTGCTGAGAACGGGTGTTCCGTCACCCAGGGCCGTTGTCGTGCCTGTTCTCCGCGAACCGGTACTACTGGAAGGAGAAGGAGGAGGGGAAGAAGAAAGAGGCTCAGCGGCACGGCAAGCGGCGTGGCATTCAGCTACGAGGGCACGCAGCACCCCGGCCTCGATAGGCGTCGTCGTGCTCGTGGGATTTTAGACGAGATCGTCGAGGAGCGGCGTCACCGCGCCGCGGCGGCGGGCTCGCCCGGGGTCCGCGTCGCGTGGTCCATCGCCGGCATCAGGAAGAGCCCGCGGACCGGCGACAGGAGCGGCCAGAGGAATCCCAACAGCATCCCGAACGACGCGACGACCAGCGTGAGGGGCACGCCGATCGCGCCCCCGAGCGCGCCTCCGATCACGGCGCCGATGGGGTTGGCGCCGCCGGCCAGGAAGCGCATGGTCGCGTTGACGCGTCCGAGCACGCGGTCGGGGACGATGGCCTGGCGCACGCTGATCGCGACCACCCAGTAGATCAGGATCGCCATCCACTGGGCGAACTCCGAGGCGATGACCATCGCCAGCGCCCAGGACGGGACGAGCACCGCGACCGGCACCATCATGCCCGTGAGGCCGAAGGCGACCTGCGCGCCGATCATGGTCGGGCCCGGGCCGAAGCGCCGGGCCAGCGGTTCGGCGACGACCGACCCGGCGAACGATCCCACGCCGCCGGTCGCGAAGACCAGGCCGATCCCCATCGCGCTCAGGCCGAGGTCGCGCGTCATGTAGAGCACGTAGACCGCCATGAACATGCGGCCGAACAGGATCGTGGTGGCCGACGCGCCAGCGAGAGCCAGGAGGATGCGGTCGTGGATGACCGCGCGGAAGCCCTCGGTGATTTCCCCCAGGACGCCTGCGCCCGCTCCACGGGTGTCCGGTGCCGTCTCAGAAACACGGGTGCCCGCGATGAACGCGGCCGAGAACAGGAACGAGAGCGCGTCGGCGAGCAACGCGAACGGCGCGGTCATGAGGCTCACGAGCACGCCGCCCAAGCTGGGACCCGCCACCTGGGCCGCCGCCGCCGTCGACTGCAGCTTGCTGTTGGCTTCGACGATGCGATCGGACGCGACCAGCGAGGGGAGCATCGACATATCGGCCACGTCGAACAGCACCGTGAGGGCGCCGGTCAGCAGTAAGACCGCGTACAGGATCTCGATGCACAGCACGCCGGCCACCGCGGCCACCGGAATCACCAGCAGCAGCGCGGCGCGGCCGAGATCGGTGGCGATCATGACCGGCCGGCGCCTCACGCGATCGACCCACACGCCGGCGAAGAGTCCGACCAGCAGGATCGGCGCCCCACCCGCCGCCGCGAGGAGCCCCATCTGCCACGGCGTGGCCTGCAAGGTCAGCGCGGCGATCAGCGGCACCGCGAGCAGGGTGACCTGCGAGCCGACGTCGGAGATCGCCGCGCCGGCCCAGAACTTCAGAAACTCACGGTGTCGCCACAACGAGGACACGATCAGCGACTATATCAACTTAGAGAAGATGCTGGCCGATGCATTTAGCCTTCTCGAAGCGCCTTGGCTGCGTCGCCAGGTCGAAACCCATCTGAACCACGATTCGTTCAGGCACTCGTCACGGAAGCGATTGCCTGGCGCGATGAAGTGCAGCGCGCTGCCGTGCGCATAGGCCCACAGATCCAGCGCAC
>DATFTG010000154.1:0-6291 GCA_035262265.1 Gemmatimonadales bacterium | reverse complement strand
GGAAACGCGGAAGGTCGTGGAGGAGCTACTATATTTGACCGGATGAAATCGGCGGACATCCGCGCCAAGTTCATCCAGTATTTCTCGGCCCGCGGCCACCGCGAGGTGCCCAGCTCGAGCCTCGTGCCCGCCGACGATCCCACCCT
Organism: Gemmatimonadales bacterium; assembly: GCA_035262265.1. Taxonomy (GTDB): domain Bacteria; phylum Gemmatimonadota; class Gemmatimonadetes; order Gemmatimonadales; family GWC2-71-9; genus DASTHG01. Next base: position 6,145 of record DATFTG010000154.1, on the reverse strand, counting down.
GCTGTTCACCAACGCCGGCATGGTGCAGTTCAAGCGCGTGTTCCAGGGCCTGGAGCGGCGTGACTATTCGCGTGCCGTCACCAGTCAGAAGTGCGTGCGCGCCGGCGGGAAGCACAACGACCTGGAGCAGGTCGGTCACACCGCCCGGCACCACACCTTCTTCGAGATGCTCGGCAACTTCTCCTTCGGCGACTACTTCAAGGCCGAGGCGATCGAGTTCGCATGGCAGTGGGTCACGGGCACAGACTGGCTCGGCATCGACCCCGACCTCCTCTACGTCACGGTGCACCACACCGACGACGAAGCCCGCGCCCTGTGGCGCAAGATCACAGGCATCCAGGACGACCGGATCTACGGCCTCGGCGACAAGGACAACTTCTGGCAGATGGCCGATACCGGCCCCGCTGGCCCGAACACCGAGCTGAACGTCGACCTGCGGCCGCGCCACGAGCGCGGGCGCGGCGCCGTCTCCCGCGACGAGTTCGTACGCCTCAACGACGCGGGTCGCATGCTCGAGATCTGGAACCTCGTCTTCATGCAGTACGATCTCCAGGCAGACGGGTCGCGGCTGCCGCTCCCCAAGCCTTCGGTCGACACCGGCGCCGGGCTCGAGCGCATCGCGGCGGTTTTGCAGGGTGTGCCCTCGAACTTCGATACCGACCTGTTTGCGCCGATCATCCAGCGCGCCGTCGAGGTCGTGGGGCTCTCATACGACCGCGGGCCCGCCGGCGCGCACTACCGCGTTCTCGCCGACCACGCGCGCGCGGTCGCCTTCCTCCTCGCCGACGGCGTCTACCCCTCGAGTGACGGCCGCGGCTACGTGCTGCGACGCATCCTGCGGCGCGGCGTCCGCCATGCCTGGCTCCTGGGACGGCGCGAGCCGACGCTCGTCGAGCTCACCGATCGCGTCGTGGACCAGATGCGCGGCGTCTATCCCGAGCTCGAGGCGAAGCGCACCCACATCCAGCGCGTCACCCGTGCGGAGGAGGATCGCTTCCTCGAGACAATCGAAGGCGGACTGAAACGCCTCGACGAGCTGAGCGGCTCGAGTGTCATCAGCGGCGACGATGCGTTTCGGCTGTACGACACCTACGGTTTTCCGCTCGATCTGACCCAGCTCATCGCCACCGAGCGCAATCAGCAGGTGGACGCCGCCGGATTCGAGCAGGCGTTGAAGGAGCAGCGGGAGCGCTCTCGCGCCGCCCGCGGGAAGGGTCCGGCCGGTCGGACGGCACGCTCGGGAGAGTGGGTCACGGTCAAGCCCAAGAGGCGCCAGCAGTGGGTCGGCTACGAGCGCACGGCGAGCGAGACCGACGTGCTCGCGTTCCGGCAGACGGACGACGCGCTCGAGCTGGTGCTCGAGGAGAATCCGTTCTACGCCGAATCGGGCGGCCAGGTGAGCGACACCGGTGTCGTGGCGGGCGACGGCTGGGAGCTGACGGTCGAGGACGTCGAGAAGACCGACGGCACGAGCGCCGTCGTAGGGCGTTTCAGCGAGCCGTTCGAGCCGACCGCCGTGCAGGCGCAGGTCAATCGGGAGCGCCGCCACAACATCGAGCGCAATCACACCGCCACCCATCTGGTGCACGCGGCGCTGCGACAGGTCCTGGGGACGCACGTGCGGCAGGCGGGCTCCGTCGTCGCCCCCGAGCGCCTGCGCTTCGACTTCACGCATCATGGTCCGGTCGACAAGGCGACGCTGGCGCGCATCGAGGAGATCGTCAACGAGCAGATCTGGAAGAGCCTCCCGGTGACGATCCGCGAGATGGCGTACAAAGACGCGTTGGCCGCGGGCGCGATGGCGTTCTTCACCGAGAAGTACGGCGACCGTGTCCGCGTCGTCGACGTCGCCGGAGTCTCGCTCGAATTGTGCGGCGGGACGCACGTCGACACGACGGGCGAGATCGCGCTGTTCCGCTTCACGCACGAGACCGGGTCGCAGGCGGGGGTGCGCCGCATCGAGGCGATCACCGGACCGGCGGCCTACCGCCTCTCGCGCGACCTCGAGCGGCGCCTCGGCGAGGCGTCGGCTGTGCTCAAGACGCAGCCCGAACACCTGCTGCATCGCATCGAAACCCTGCTCGAGGAGAATCGCAAACTCGAGAAACGAGTCGAGGAGCTGCTGCGCTCCGGCGGGTCGCCGGAAGCGAAGGGCGTGGTCGAGCGGATCGGGGACGTCGAGCTGCACATCGCCGACACCGACCTCGACGATCGCGCGCAAATCGCCCTCACGATGGATTCGTTCCGCGAGAAGCACACGCGGGCGGTCCTCGTGCTCTTCAGTGGCGGCCCGCGACCGGGGATCCATGTAGCGGTCACCGACGATCTGGTGGGGCAGGGCGTGAAAGCGGGGGACATCGCGCGCGAGCTCGCTGCCACGACCGGAGGGAAGGGCGGCGGGAAGCCGCATTTCGCCTCGGGCGGCGTCGACGACGCGACGCGACTCCCCGCCACGCGCGCCGCCACCCCGTCCATCGTGAAGCGCTATCTCCCGGCGTGACGCGCGACGCGGTCATGACCTGGCTTGCGGCGCGCCGTCCCGCCGCTCCGCCGACGCTGGTCGAGCCGATGACGCGCTGGCTCACCGACTCGCCCGCGAGTCTCCCCGACCATCTGGCCCTCGCCGGACGCGCCCTGCTCGACCGCGTGCTGGCGCGGCCGGATGGTGCACGGGAGCTGGCGCTCGATCTGCTCGCCGCCGATGCGCTCGTGACCTACGCGTTCGAGGCGCAGGCCGAGCTCGACGCGGACGATCTGGTCCGTGTGGCGGAGCGGATCGCGGGCGGCGGCGCGTGACGGACTTGCTCGCCCGGCGCCCCGGGCTGCTGGTGCTGATCGATCCGGGGTGCACCGGTCCCGACCAGGCGGCGGGGCTGGCTCGCACCGTCCTCCAGGCGGGCGCCGCCGGTCTTCTCATCGGCGGGTCGTTCGACGGCGGGGGCGAAACACACCGCGTCGCTGCGGCGGTGCGCGCCGCTGCGCCGGGACTCCCGGTCGCGCTGTTCCCGGGTTCGGCGATGCAGCTCACGGATCAGGTCGATCTGATTCTCTTTCTCTCGCTCGTCTCCGGTCGCAACGCGCAGTACCTGATCGAGGAGCACGTGCGCGCGGTGCCGTTCCTGCAGCGGCACCCTGTGGCCACGCTGTCCACCGCCTATATGCTCATCGACGGGGGACGCGTGACGAGCGTCGAGGCGGTGAGCCAGACGCGCCCGCTGCCCGCCGACAAGCCGGAGCTGGCCGCTGCGCACACGCGGGCGGCGCGGCTCATCGGCATGCAGGCCATCTATCTCGACGCCGGCAGCGGCGCCGAGCGTCCGGTTCCCCCGGCGGTGATCGCGGCCTGCCGCGCCACCCTCGCCGATGCGGCCGTCCCGATGTTCGTCGGGGGCGGGATTCGCACACCCGACGCGGTCGCCGCGGCGCGGAGCGCCGGCGCCGATTTCGTGGTGATCGGCAACGCCCTGGAGGGCGAGCCGGTGGACAGCGCGCGCACACTCGACGGCTTCGTCCGGGCGGCGCGGGGGACCGGCGCGTGACGCCCGATCGCGCACGGGAGAGCCTGGGGATGCTCGCCGCGCTCGCCGGTCGCGTCGCCGCCGAGCAGGCCGAGACCATCGTCGCCATCGCCGCGCGGTATGAGGCGGCGCTGCGGGGCGGCGGCACCCTGTTTTTCGCCGGCAACGGTGGCAGCGCGGCCGACGCCCAGCACATCGCGACCGAGTACGTCGTCCGCTACGAAACGAAGCGTCCTTCGCTGCGGGCCGTGGCGCTCACCACCGACACATCGTTGCTCACCGCGGCCGCCAACGATATGGGGTTTGACGAAGTGTTCGCGCGCCAGGTCGAAGCGCTGGCCCGTCCCGGCGATCTGCTGGTGCTGCATTCGACCAGCGGAGAGAGTCCCAACGTCGTTCGCGCCGCTCAGGCTGCGCGCGCGCGGGGCGTGGGCGTCATCGCTTTCCTCGGCAAGTCCGGCGGCTCGCTGCGCGAGCTGGCCGACATCGCCCTCGTCATTCCGAGCGACGACACGGCGCGGATCCAGGAGCTGCATCTCGCCATCGAGCACATCATCTGCGCCTGGATCGAGGAGCGCCTGGCGGGGTGATCGACCTCACCGGCCTCAGGGCGTTCGTGACCGGGGGCAGCCGCGGCATCGGCCGGGCGACGGCGGTGTTGCTGGCGCGGGCGGGCGCCGGCGTGGCCATCGGCTATGCGACGCGCCGCGAGGACGCGGACGCCACGGTAGCGGCGATTCGCGCCGCCGGTGGTGACGCCGAAGCGGTCGCCGGCGATCTCGGCGACCCGGCGGCGGCGGAGCGGGTGGTGGCCGAGGTCGCCCAGCGCGGGCTCGACCTGCTGGTCGTGAATCACGGCATCTGGCCCCCGACCCCGCAGGCGGTCGCGGCGATGACGGCGGAGCAGTGGGAACGGACGTGTCGCGCTAACCTCGACAGCGTCTTCTTCGTCACGCGGGCCGCGATCCCGCATCTTCCCGAGGGCGGCCGCATCGTCCTCGTCGCGTCGACCGCCGGGCAGCGGGGCGAGGCGTTTCACGCGGACTACGCCGCGACGAAGGGAGCGGTCATCTCGTTCACGAAGTCGCTGGCGGTCGAGCTGGCGCCGCGCATCACCGTCAATTGCGTCGCACCGGGATGGGTGGACACCGAGATGTCGGCCGTACCGTACGCGGCCGACGGAGGAGCAGGCCGGCGCGCCATCGAGCGCACCATTCCGATGGGACGGGTCGCCACGCCCGAAGAGATCGCCGGTCCGATCGTGTTCCTCTGCTCCGACCTCGCCCGCTTCCTCACCGGGGAAATCCTCAATGTGAACGGCGGGAGTGTGCTGTGCGGGTGAGCGCTCCTTTCCCTGAGACGCTCCCCATCCCGCGTGAGGTTCTCAACATCGCCCGCCGCCTCGAAGAGACGGGCTACGAGACCTGGTGCGTGGGCGGCGCCGTGCGGGACAACCTGCTGCACCTCGAGAATCACGATTTCGATCTGACGACGGCGGCGACACCCGACGTGGTGCAGCAGACGTTCCGCCGCACCGTCCCGATCGGAATCGAGCACGGCACCGTCGCGGTGCTGGACAGCGAGCGCCGGCCGCACGAGGTAACCACGTTCCGGAAGGACGTGCAGACCGATGGCCGGCACGCCCAGGTCGCCTTCGGCGTGTCGCTCACCGACGATCTGGCGCGGCGCGACTTCACGATCAACGCCATCGCCTATCACCCGCTGCGGCACGAGTGGCGCGATCCCTTCAACGGGGCGCACGATCTCGACCGCAAGCTGATTCGCGCCGTGGGCGATCCCAACTGGCGGTTCCAGGAAGACTACCTGCGCATTCTGCGCGCCCTCCGTTTCAGCGCCCGGTTCGACTTCCGCATCCACAGCCAGACCTGGGAGGCGGCCCAGGCCAACGCCCAGGGGCTCGCCCAGCTGTCGGCGGAGCGGGTGCGCGATGAGTGGTTCAAAGGCATCGCCACGGCGCGCAAGGTGTCGAAGCTCGTGACGCTGTGGCGCGATGCCGGCGCCGCGCGCATCTGGCTGCCGGAGATCCGCGGCGCGGCGGCGGAGCTGCGGGGAGCGGTGGACAAGCTGCCGCGCGATCCCGTGCTCGTGTCATCCCTGCTCGCCTCGGACCCGGCCTCGCTGCTCACCCGGCTGAAGTGCGCCAACAAGGACATCGAGCGCGGCCGCGCCATCCGCGAATGGCGCGAGCGCTACCCCGATCCCAAAAAGCTGGCCGATGTGCGCCGCTGGCTGTCGGCGGTCGGAGGGGCGGTCGACGACTTGCTCGCGCTGTTGCTCGCCATTGTGCCACGGTCGCCGCTCCCCGCTGTCGTGGAGTCGATCCGCGCGGCACGCGATCCGCTGTCGCTCAAGGACCTGGCGGTCGGGGGGGACGACCTCATTGCCGCTGGGGTGCGTCCCGGTCCCGACATCGGCGAGATGCTGGGGCGACTGCTCGGGGAAGTGCTCGAGGACCCGAGGCGCAATCAGCGGGAGCGGTTGCTCGAGCGGGTCCGTGACATCGGGCGCCCGGCGTGAACGCGCTCGTCTACGCGCTCGTGGCCGCGTCGGCCAACGTGGTCGGGGCGGTGGCGGTGGTGCGGCACGCACGCCGCAGCCTCGCGGTG
>DATFTG010000153.1:0-16736 GCA_035262265.1 Gemmatimonadales bacterium | reverse complement strand
CGCCGCGCGTGAGCGACAGCAGCTGCTCGCCGGTGATCGCGCCTTTGAGGGCCACGGTGAAGTGTTGGCCGCCGAAGGCGAACTGCAGCGGCTCGGCGGGGAGCGCCGTCTCCACTCCCAGGCGCACGGTCGTGTCGCCCCGGCTGACGCTGATCTCCCGCACCGTCACCTTCGTGTGCACGGTGAGCGGAGCGCCGCCGATGGCGCCGACCGGCAGCTCCGTCTCATTGGTCCAGCTGTCGCCCGGTCCCACGGCTTGATCGGGGAGGGCGAGCGCGGCGGCGCGGAAGCCGACCTGCATCTGATCGCGCACGAGCGGCGGGAGGCCCGAAAGCGAGGAGACGTCGTTGCGCACCGGCCGCAGATGATCGTCGTAAACCGTCGTCAGCTTCGCGCCTTTGAGCCGCTCGATGGCCTGATCGGCGGCGGCGGGGTTGAGCATCGGACTGTCGATTTTCGTCGAATCGAAGGTGAACGTGACCGGGACGCCGTCGGGGGCCGGCGTGCCGATGGCCTGTGTGAAGGAGATGCGCATCGTGTTCACGCCGCTGGTGTCGGCGCCGGAGTCCGGGCCGAAGCTCGACGTCTGATCCATCTCATAGCGGTACGCCGCACCCGCCTGCGGGTGATAGCGCAAGACGATCTTGGTCGTGATCGGCGTGGGAGGCCGGTCCGCCGCTTTGCATCCCCCCACCGCCACGGCGCACGTCAGCCATGCTATGCGATGCATACAGCTCCTCGATCGATCAATAGGGTTCCTCGGCGATGGGGCCGAGAGGGTGTACGGACGAGCGTTCCCGGGCCGGCTCCGACCCGACGCGCACGCCCAGTCGCTTGCGAAACGTCGCCAACGCATCGGCGGGGCGCTCGCGCCGGACCGCGGCCAGCGCGCGGCGCACATCCACTTCGTCGTGCCCCGCGATCAGGTCTTTCACCTGATTCGTCCGCACCCGAGGGTCGAGCCGTACCAGCTGCAACCCGACGGCATCGGCGAACGGCAGGTCGGCGGCCGGCGAGAAGCGCTCCACCCCATCCCGTCCTCGCAGCACGGAAGGCCGCGGAAATCGCACGAAGATCGGTTGCGTGAAATGCGGGTGGCGTACCATCAGCTCTCCGACGGGAAGCGTCGCGAGCTTGATCTTGGTGGCCGGCGACAGCACCTGATACCCCGGGGTCGCCAGCTCGTCCGAGTCCATGCGTCCGAACACCTGCGTGCCGGCGTTGCCCACCACGCGGCGGTGCACCTGGGAGCGGAACTGCTCCGCCCCGAACAGGACCAGCCCGAGGTAGCGGCCGCGCTCCGAAATGTCGAGCAGCATCTTCTTCACGTAGGTGTCGGTGCCGTCGGCGGGAGCGTACTTGTTCAGCTCGTCCACGAACACGACGACGGCGTCGACGCCGAGGTCGCGGCGCTCGAGGTGCTCGCGCAGCTTCGAGACCACGCGCGCGAAGACGAGATCCTGTCCCAGCGGATCGACGTTGGCGACGTCGATGACGTACACACCGCGGTCCTCGAACCGCCCCCACGGGAGGTCCGACGCCGGACCGTCGTCGGTGACGAGGCCCTTGCAGCGCGTCGAGACGTTGCCGAGGCGGTTGCGCACCTTGCGGATCGTGGCGATGTGGTGGGTGCGCCAGATGTCGCCGCGGCCCGCCAGCTCCAGACCGTCGAAGATGCCGCGGAACAGACGCTCGAGATCGGCGAAGGTCTCCACCCGGTGATCGCCCCCGAATCCGTCCTCGAACTCCCGCCGCACCACGCGGTCGGAGAGGAAATCGATGAACGCGTCGGCCTTGGCGTCGATGTCGTCGCGATTGAGCAGCACTTCGGCGAAATCGAGCACCTCGGTCAGCCCCCAGACGAGCGGCTCGACGGTGCGGGCAAGGTCGGCGTGGGTGCGCAGCGTGTTGAGGTTCACCCCGTCGGCTTTGAACGGGGCGTAGTAGTGCACGCGCTCGAAGGGACCGGGCGCGATCCCCAGCCGGTCGTAGCGGCGCCGGTCGGCGTCGTCGAGCGAACCCGCCTGATCGAGAAACAGCAGATCGGGGCCTTTGACGTTGAAGCACACCGCCGCCACGCTGCCGCGATGCGCCGGATAATGCTGGAAGATGGAGCTCAACAGAAACTCAACCGCGCTGGTCTTCGTCGCGAGACCCGACACCCCGGAGATGTTCAGGTGCGCCGCCTCGGGACCGAGCAGGAAGTCGGCGTCGAGGTAGACGGGGGCTTCGAGTCCCCCGGATTCGTACAGCCCGACGGGGATCGCGGTCGGCTGCGCGGTATTGAGGTAGGCGTCCATGCGCAGCGCCGCGGCGACGTCGGCGTCGCCCGCGACGTGTACCGCCCCGAGCGGAACGGGCTGCAGCGGTTCCTCGGGGATCTGCCGCAGCACGGCCGCGGTCCACAGCCGGATCTCGGGCCGCTCGGTGGGACGCTCCGCGGCCTGCGCCGGATCTCCCTCGGCGCCGATGACATCGTGCAGCGGAGTCGCGAGGTCGGAGTAGGCGAACCCGTCGGTGACGACGCCGTACACGATTCGACCGGATTCCGGAGCCCGGGATCCGGGACTCGTGACTTTCACGATCGCCCCGATGCCGATACTCGTATCCGTCGCCGTCCAGAAGTGGAACTGGTGCGGCGTGGCCGGCTTCAACTCGGTCGCGACGACGCGACCTATCGGGGTTTCGTCGCTTTTGCGAATCACGTCCCGGTTTGTGGGAGACGGGAGGCGAGCGGCGCCAGGAGATCGTGCGGAGCCCGGCTCCGCAAATACGCCTCTACATCGTGTATCGGATAAAGTAATCGGTCGAAGCGGGTGTCAGGGGCCGCCAATGGAGCGCGTTCCGCGAGCAACCAGCTCGAGATTCCCGGGGCCCGGATCCCGGGATCCGGATCCCGCGCTGCCTCGACCCGGATCAGGCCGTAGTGCAGATCCCGTCCCTCCCACGGCCACAACCGCAGATACCAGGAATCGACTTCGGTACGGCCGTGCCCGCCACGAACGCGGAACACGCTGGTGCGATGCTCTGTCGCGATCGTCAGGGCGCGCTCCAGGTGGCGTCCCGACAGGAACTGCGCGCCGTGGCTCTTGATGACTCCGACGGCCCGTGGATGCTTCGCCAGCGTCGCCGAAACGGCGAGCTGCCCGTCGACGACCAGCCACGCCTCCCGGTCGAGCGCCTGGGCGGCCTGCTCGCCCAGTTTCCGCTCCAGTCCGGCGCGGGCGCGATGCACCTCACGGCGCAGCGCCTCGAGCGCCTGCGCCGGCTGTGTTGCGGAGTCCACCTCGACCGGCATCGCCTCGAGACCCGCCGCTTCCAGCACCCCGCGACGCTGCTCGGCGAGCGCCTGGGCGGGCGCGATGACGAGGGTACGTGACGCACAGGCCGCCGTCACCAGGCGACGGTCGAAGCCGCGGCGCCGCACGGCCGCTGCGACATACGCGAGCGCGATGGGCTGCACCCCGTCGTAGCCGATCACTTTCCATTGTTGAACGCCGTCGAGAAACGAGACCGCGGCGGGGGCGGCTCGGGGCGCGACCGGATGCGCCTCGAGATCGGCGCCCTCGACCATCTCCACTTCCGCGGCGCCGGGAACCGTCGTGTCGTCGGGATCGTGCTGCCGCCCGAGGCTCGCGTCAGGGAGGAAGGACGCCGGGGTCACGCCGCTCGCGTACAGGTCGTCGAGCCAGCCGCGACCGGGATTCACGCCGCGACCTTCACCGCGACGACGATGCCGTCGCGCAGCGGCACGACGGCGGACACGACGCGCGGGTCGCCAGCCGCAAGCCGGTTGAAGGCCCGTACTCCCTCGGTTGCCGGAGAGTCGTTGTCCTCCTCCACGACCGTGCCGTGCAGGAAGGCATTGTCGCACAACAACAACCCGCCGCTGCGCAGCAGTCGCACGCTCCATTCGAAATACTCGGGGAGCGGTTCCTTGTCCGCATCGATGAACACCACGTCGAATCCGGGATCGAGGGTGGGCAGTATCGTGCGCGCGTCGCCCTCCAGCAGCCGGATCCGGTCGGCGACGCCGGCCTCTTCGTAGGCCTGGCGCGCCAGCCGTGCGTGGTGCGGGTCGACCTCGAGGGTGGTCAGCAGGCCGTCGGCCGGCAGCGCGCGGGCGAGCCAGATGCCGGAATACCCCGCGAGCGATCCGATCTCGAGTACCCGGCGGGCGGCGACGAGCCGCACCAATACGTGCAGCAGTTTGCCCTCATCGGGCGAGATGTGGATCGGCGGCAGCTCGCGCTCGGCGTGCCGCGCGCGCACCCGCGCCAGGACAGGATCTTCGACGGCGAACAGCTCCGCGACATAGCGCTGGAGCCGTTCGTCCTCCACTACGCGGTGGCCTCGACGTTCGGGAAGGGCGGCACCTCGAGCAGCCACAGTCCGGCGAGCCGCGACTGTTTGTCGACCTCGACGAGCAGATGATCGGCGACGCGCACGATCGTCGCCGGTTTGACCCGCCCGACGCGGATATGAATCACCGATTCGGTGGCGTTCTTTTCGACCACCAGCGCCGTATCGACCTCCACCGCGGCGACCGACGGCTGCGAGCGGCGCGAGGGGAACAGCACGCGCGCCTCCGAGGCCGCGTCGGGCGCCGCGAGCGCATCCACGGTGCGGATGTCGTCGGGCCACGTCACGACGTCGAGCCCGCGCAGCAGGCCGCCCGCGACGTCGAGCAGCACGAACGACCCGTCGCTGCCCTCGAGATCGACCGTGCCGTTCATCCCCGTCGCCTTGGGGATGCCCTTGCAGACCGCCGAGAGGATGTCGGTCTCGGGATCCCAGCGATAGCTGACCTTGGGGAGCTTGCCTTCGAGCGGCTGGATCTTGGTCTCGTAGTGCATGGGTGCGCCCTCTCCTCACCCCAACCGCTTCGCGAAGCTGACGATCCGATCGAGCGACTTCTCGATATCGCTCGTCGCGGCAGCATAGGAGAGCCGCGTCCAGCGGTCGTCGCCGAACGCCGCCCCGGGCACGAGCGCCACGCCGGTCTCGGTGATGAGCCGGGTACAAAAGTCCGTTCCCGAGATCCCGACGAACGCATCGGTCCGAAAGAAGAAGTAGAACGCCCCGTGCGGCTCGACGAACTCGACTCCGGAGAGATGGCGCCGGAACCCGGTGGTGAGGATGTCGCGACGGCGCCGGAACTCGGCCACCATGCGCTGCACATCCTGCTCCAACCGCTCGTCGGCGAACGCCGCAGCCGCGGCGTACTGCGCCATGTGATTCGCACCGGACGTCGTGTGCGACTGCAACGCCGCCATCGCTTTGGCGATGGGTCCGGGAGCGAGGGCGATGCCAACCCGCCATCCCGTCATCGCATACGCCTTGCTGACGCCGGTGATGACGACCACGCGCTCCAGCAGATCGTCGGAGAGATCGAGGAACGACGGCGCCGGCCCGCTGCCGTAATGGATGCGCCGGTAGATCTCATCGGAGATCACCCACACCTTGCGCTCGGCCGCCCACTGCGCAATCGAGCGCAGCTCGCTCAGGGTGTAGACCGAGCCGGTCGGGTTGCAGGGGGAGCAGAGAATCAGTCCCTTGGGCGCCGGGAGAATGCGCTCCAGCTCGCGCACGCTCACCTTCAGCCCCCACTCAGGGTGTCCGGCGATGAGCACGGGGCGCGCGCGGGCCAGATGGATGATCTGCGGATACGACACCCAGGCGGGAGCCGGAATCGCCACGACGTCTCCCGGGCCGAACAGCGTGAAGCAGGCGTTGAACAGCGACTGCTTCGACCCTGTCGACACGACGATGTTGTCGGCGTTCACGGGTCGGCCGCCGGAAAGCAGGGAGAGATGCTTCGCCGCCGCGGCGCGCAGCTCGAGAATCCCTTCGTTCGCCGGATACCGCGTCTTTCCTTCTTTGATCGCCCGGATCCCGGCCTCGACCGGTATCGGGGGCGTCGGGAAATCGGGCTCCCCGGCTCCCAGGTCGATCACGTCCTCCCCCGCCGCCCGGCGCCGTTTCGCCTCCTGGGAGATCGCGATCGTCGCCGACGTTTCTAAATGAGCGATGTTGGGCGACAGAACGTCGCTCATGGCCGGCTGGCTCCGTGGGCTGGTCGGGGTCGAGGGTGTCGTGGGCACGCGTGACGATACGTCCGGACGAACCACCCGCGCAACCGCGCAGTTCCATGGGGGTTGCGACCGCTTCGGGCTTCGTTCTGCCGTCGCCGCGTGACTCTCGGGCCCCTCGAGCATCTTCATTACCGTGACCGTCCTCTCCATCTCCCGACCGACCGATCCCCACCTGGCCCTGCGCCCTCCGCGCCTGCGCCGCGGCAGGAACCCGGCCGAGCGGGAGCGCCTGCAGGTCGTGCACCGGCTGGCGTCCCTGATCGAATGCGCCGACCGCTACACCTTCGGCCACTGCCGGCGTGTGGCCGCATATGCCCTCGATGTCGCCCGCACTCTCGGGCTCGACGAGCTGCAGCGGTCGACCGTCTACATCGGGGCCTACCTGCATGACATCGGCAAGGTGCTGGTCCCGCGGGAGATCCTGACGAAGCCGGGAAGCCTCGCGGCGGATGAGCTCGACGTCATCCGGACGCACCCGCAACGCGGTCTCGAGCTGCTCGCGGCAACCACCGTTCCCTGGGACGTCGCGCCGATCATTCGCTGGCACCATGAGCGGCACGACGGCAGCGGGTACCCCGACCACCTTTGCGGCACGGAGATTCCGCTGCAGGCGCAGATCATCGGGATCGTCGACGCGTTCGACGCGCTGACCTCGACCCGCAGCTACCGCCCGGCCGTCGCGCCGGCGCGAGCGCTCGACGCTCTGGCCCAGCAGCCTGGCAACTGGCACCCGGATGTCTACCGGGCATTCCTGAGCGCCTTCAGAAGGGTGAGCTGCCGGGTCGCCTGAGGGCGTTACTCCCGCAGCAAGGCGTGGCGCTTGAGAATCGCCACCGTCGAGTCGACTGGTAACGCGCGAATCGTCCCCCGAAACCCCCGCACAGTCTCCGCCTTGAGCAGCGAGTTGTAGATCGCTTCTTCGGTCGCCTCGATGACGGCCTCGAACAAAGGAGACATGGCGTCGTTCGCGACTACCTCGACGCTATCGGTCAGGCGGTCGGGCCCTAAAGGACTTCCTGACGGTCGCGGTCGGGCGGTCACTGGGCTCGACGACCGCCCGACCGCCTGTCCGCCTGACTCCCGTTCCGCAAATGCAATGACGAAATCCCCACTCCCGTTGCTCATGCTGCTCCCCGTGCGGGCGAGGCCCGCCAGCGCCCGCCGTCCGAGGCGCTCCAGCTGGCGGTGGTCGAGCGGCGCGTCGGTCGCGACGACGATCATGACGCTGCCGTTGCCCAGGTCGCCCTTGAGGTAGTACTGCCCCAGCTCGTGTCCCACCGGTGCTCCGGCAACGGTCAGGACGCCGCCGAAGTTCGTCTGGACCAGGACCCCGACCGTCCAGCCGCCGAGACTGGCTGGTAGACGGCGACTCGCAGTACCGATCCCACCTTTCCATCCGAACGCGATCGTCCCCCGGCCCGCGCCGACGGCCCCTTCCGCCACAGGTCCCGGCTGGGCGCCGCGAATCGCCGTGAGCACGTCCTGCTCGGTGATCGGGCGAGCGCGAATGTCGTTCAGGAACCCGTCGTTCGTCTCCCCGACGACCGGGTTGGCGGAGCGGACATCCTCGTTCCCCGGCAAGCCGAGCAGGTAGGTCAGGACGGCATCGGCGGCGCGCGGGACGCACAGGGTGCAGGTGAGCACGATCGGCGATTCCAGCTCCCCCAGCTCGTTCACCTGCGTCGAGCCGGCGAGCTTTCCGAAGGCGTTGCCCACGACGACCGCGGCGGGGACCTTGTCGCGAAACACATTGCCGTCGTGCGGGAGAATCGCCGTCACGCCGGTGTTGATCGAGTCGCCGCGCGCGATCGTGACCTGTCCGACCCGGACGCCTGAGACATCCGTGATCGCATTGAGCGGGCCTGTGGGGAGCACGCCAACGACAATGCCGAGGTCTCGGGCGCGGGGGCGGGATTGGGCGGACAGAGACGAAATGCAGAATGCAGAATGCAGAATGCAGAATTGCCCCAACAAAATCCTGCCGGAAATCGGCCATTTCATTCTGCATTCCTCATTCTGCATTTCCGATTGCGTCTCGCCTGCCCCGAAGCTACCATCCGCAACGCATACCCGCCCTTTGACAACCGAGGAACGCGTGACGGCAGTGAATGACGGGCAGGCCGCCTTGGAGCGCGGCCGTGCCGTGATGTTGGTGAGCCCGCCGGCGGTGGAGCACGCTGGCGCGGTATGGGAGTTACTCGGCCGCGAGGCCCCGGGGCACGGCCCCGGGGTTAGCCCACCCGGACCGGCAGCACTGATCGTCTGTTCCGACAGCGCCGCAGCGGAGGAGTGGGCCGATGCCGCCCCCGAGACGTTGCGCGTGCACCCTGTCACGGCTCTCGGCCGCACCACACGGCTCCTCACAAATGATGCCGTCGACATCCTCGCGGGCACTCCGGAAGACCTGCAGGCCCTCGCTCGCGCGTCCGCGCTGAAGCTCGAATCAGTCACGACCGTCGTGCTGGCCTGGCCCGAGTGGTTGGTGGACGCCGGCCGCCTGGCCGGGCTCGAGCACGTCCTTGGGGAAACGCGCGAGGCCCGCCGCATCATCCTCGCGTGGAATCCGGCCGCGCTCAATGACCTGGTCGAGCGCTATGCCCGGCGCCCTCACGTTATCGGCGACCTTCCCCTGGGGGACGACGCCCGTCCGCTTCCCGCCGTGGGGCCGGCCCGGTACGCGATCGTCCCCGCGCCGCGGCGCGCGGCGGTGCGCAATGAAGTCCTCGACGCGATCGATCGCGCCCGCGTGATGACCTGGCGACGCGGGACGACCCTTGAACCCTGCGACGTCGTCGTGTGCCTCGATCTGCCGTCGCGTGCCGAGCTCGCCGAGATCGCGGGCAAGGCCGCAGCGGTGCTGTTGTTGAGTCCCGCGCAGCTGCCGTACGCCCGCTCCATCGCCGCGCCCCTGACCGCCCTCCCGTTCCGTGCCGCCCGCGCGAAAGCGGCAACCGACGCCGAGCAGCTGCGCGAGCGCGTGACCGCGCGCCTCGCGGCCGGTGGCCTCGAAGCGGAGCTGGCGTTGTTGGAGCCGTTGCTGGAGCGGTATGATGCCGCAGAAATAGCGGCGGCACTCCTGGCATTACGACAACAGGTGTCGTCGGTCATGGGTCCTGGGTTGACCCAGGACTCACAACCCACGACGCCGTCTGAAGACACCTGGGTCAAAGTCTTCGTCAACGTCGGCAAGAAGGACCGAGCCAGCGCCAAGGACCTCGTCGGCGCGCTGACGCGCGAGGTCGGTCTGGCGCGCACCGACATCGGACGCATCGAGCTGCGCGAAGGCTTCTGCCTGGTGCACCTCGCACCCCACGCCGCC
Source organism: Gemmatimonadales bacterium (assembly GCA_035262265.1). Lineage (GTDB taxonomy): Bacteria > Gemmatimonadota > Gemmatimonadetes > Gemmatimonadales > GWC2-71-9 > DASTHG01. The sequence goes on along the minus strand of DATFTG010000153.1, from coordinate 7,322 downwards.
GACGCTGCGATTCGCGGTCTGTCGCGCGTGGCGATCCGCGGCCGCCGCGTCACCGCGCGCCGCGACCGCGAGACGTGACCGCACTGGAAGGGATTCGCGTCCTCGACCTGTCCCGCGTCCTCGCCGGACCCTGGGCCAGCCAGGTGCTCGCCGACCTCGGCGCGGACGTGATCAAGGTGGAGCGCCCGGGCGCGGGCGACGACACGCGGCACTGGGGCCCGCCCACGCTCGAGGATGGATCCGGGGACGCCGCCTACTTCCTGAGCGCCAATCGCGGGAAACGCTCGCTCACTGTCGACTTTGCGAAGACTCAAGGGCAGGACATCATCCGACGCCTCGCTCGGGATTCCGACGTGCTGCTCGAGAACAACAAAGTCGGAGACCTGGCGCGGTATGGACTCGGCTACGCCGATCTCGAGACCGTGAATCCGGCGCTCATCTATTGCTCGATCACCGGCTTCGGGCAGACGGGGCCGTACGCGAGGCGGGCGGGCTACGACTTCGCGATCCAGGCGTTGGGCGGGCTGATGAGCGTCACAGGAGAGCGAGACGGCCGGCCAGGGGCCGGACCGCAGAAAGTCGGCGTCGCCGTGGCGGATGTGATGGCGGGACTCTATGCCGCGATCGCCGTGCTCGGCGCCCTGGTGCAGCGCCACACCACGGGACGCGGCGCCTATATCGATCTCGCGCTGCTTGACGTCCAGGTGGCGACGCTCGCCAACGTGGCGCTCAACTATCTCGTGTCGGGAGCGGTGCCTGAGCGGTGGGGCAATGCCCACGCCAATATCGCGCCGTATCAGGTCGTGCCCACCGCCGACCGACCGATCGTCGTCGCCGTGGGCAATGACGCGCAGTTTGCAAAGCTGTGCGAGGTACTCGGCGCCGGTGCGCTCGCGCGCGACACACGGTTCCGGACAAACGCGGGGCGCGTACAGCATCGCGACGCGCTCGACGTCGAGCTCGAGCGGCTGCTCGGTGCGCAGCCGGCGGTGGTATGGCTCGCGGCGCTCGAAACCGCCGGCATCCCGGCGGCGCCGATCAACGATGTCGCTCAGGTCTTCGACGACCCGCAGGTGCGCCACCGCGGCCTGCGCAGCGAGGTCGCCCGCGCGGGGGGCAGCCGCGTACCGCTCGTCGCGAGTCCCGTGCGCCTGTCGACCGAGACCCCGCGAACGCCGCTGGCTCCGCCGCGGCTGGGCGAGCACACCGACGAGATCCTGCGGGAACGACTGGGAATGACCGCCGCGGAGATCGCGGCGCTGCGGAGCAGCAACGTGATCTGAAAACGCTGACGGGCCGCCCAGCGGGGCAGCCCGTGTTGACAGCGACGCTTCGCTTCGCTCGACTACTTCTTGTTCACTGCCATCTTCAGCTGTTTGCCGGCGCGGAACGCCGGGGCAACCGTCGCCTTGATCTGAATCTCGGCGCCGGTCTTGGGATTGCGCCCCATGCGCGCAGCGCGCTTGCGGGCTTCGAAGTTGCCGAAGCCGGTGATCTGCACCTTCGCGCCCTTCTTCAGCTCGCCGGCGATGATGCCCTTGTCGTCGAACAGGGACTCGATCGCGCGGCCGGCGTCGGCCTTGGACATCTTCGTCCGCATGGCCAGTGCCGCGATCAGCTCGGCTTTATTCACGATGCGCTCCTTTGCAAGTGGGAAAGGCTTGGAATTCTGGCCCTTTCCCGGGTGGGCCTCCGAAAAACCCTTGAAAACCCTCGACAATATGGGGAGATACCCCGGAAATCCGCAAGATCTGGGCTCTTTCTGATCTCCCCCCGTCCCCCTGAATCAGTGCAGAATGATGAATGCAGAATGCTGAATTTCCCACATCACCTGCAGCCATGGGACTTGGCACGTGCCTGCTCGATCAATTCTGCACTCATCATTCTGCATTCTTCATTGGGTTAGTTTGCAGCCCCATGTTCCACGGCACCCGTCCCGGCTGGATCGAGGTCATTTCGGGCGTAATGTTTTCGGGCAAGAGCGAGGAGCTGATCCGTCGCGTGCGCCGGGCGGCCATCGCCAGGAAGCAGGTCCAGGTCTTCAAGTCCCACCTCGACGCCCGCTACGCCGGGCTCTATTCCGTCACCACGCACGACGGCCTCACCGTCGAGGCCGAGCCGGTGGACTCCTCCGAGCAGATCGCCCGCTCGATCCGACCAGGGACTGAAGTCGTGGCAGTCGACGAGGCCCAGTTCCTGGACGAGGGGATCGTGCAGGTGGCAGGCACCCTGGCCGACGGCGGGGTGCGGGTCATCCTCGCCGGCACCGACGTGGACTTTCGTGGTCTCCCGTTCGGTGCCATGCCGACGTTGATGTGTGCCGCGGAGGTGGTCGACAAGCTGCACGCGATCTGCGTGGTGTGCGGCGGTCCGGCGAGCCGCAATCAGCGCCTGGTGGACGGCAACCCCGCCTCCTGGAACAGTCCTACGATCATGGTCGGGGGCAAGGAGAGTTATGAGGCGAGATGCCGGCATTGCCACAAGGTGCCGAAGGCGGATGCGGATCAGACGGCATTACTCTGACCCCTGCCACCTGCATGCTCAACGTCGCGCTCACCGGGAACGTCGCTGCTGGAAAGTCCACCGTGGCCGAGTGCTTCCGACACTGGGGCGCCACGATCATCGATGCCGACGAGCTGGTGCGTGAGGTACAGGCGCCGGGATCGCCGGTGTTGAGCGCCATCGTGCGGCGCTTCGGGCAGGAGCTGCTGCTCCCCGACGGATCGCTCGATCGCGCCGCACTGCGCAACCGCGTCATGGGCGACCCGGCGTCGCGGCGGGCGCTGGAATCCCTCGTGCACCCCGCCGTCGCCCGCCGCCGCGAGGCGCTGGTCGATGCCGCCTGGAAGCGCGGCGACCAGATCGTCGTCAACGTGATTCCGCTGCTCTTCGAAGCCCTCGACCCGGCACAGTTCGACGTCGTCGTCTTCGTCGACGCACCCTACGCGATGCGGCGCACGCGGCTGCGGGCGCTGCGCGGCCTGAAAGACGAAGAAGCCGACCAGCTGCTGGCGGCGCAGGCGCCGGCCGACCGCAAGCGCAAACGCAGTGATTTCGTGATCGACAATGAGGGATCGTTCGAAGCGCTGGAGCGCCGCGCCCGTGAGGTGTACGACGAGCTCGAGCGCCGCGCCACGGCCAGGCCGAAAGCTTGACATGACTTTACGCCGTCCCTAGCTTCGCCCGCGATCCTACCCAACCAGCGATGAGCAACGTTCCGAAAGACCTTCGCTACACCGAGGAGCACGAGTACCTGAAGCCCACCGCCGACGCCGCCGTCGTGCAGATCGGGATCACCGACTACGCGCAGGGTGAGCTCGGCGACGTCGTCTTCGTGGAGCTGCCCAAGCCCGGCGCCACCTTCACGAAGAAGCAGGTGTTTGGAACCATCGAAGCGGTGAAGGCGGTTTCGGAGCTGTACTGCCCGGTGGCCGGCACCGTCGTGGAGGCCAACGGAGCGCTCGAAGCTGATCCCGCGCTGGTCAACAAGGATCCATACGGCGCCGGCTGGATGATCAAACTGAAACTGCAGAACCCTGCCGATGCGGCAACGCTGCTCGATGCGGCGGCGTATGAGAAGCACGTCGGGAAATGAAGCTCTCAACTGAGGGCTGACGGCTGAAGGCTGAGAAGCTGATGCTGACTCTCACATTTCTGGGCCACGCCGCATTCCTCGCCGAAGGCGACGGCAAGCGCGTCATCTTCGATCCGTTTCTCACCGGCAACCCCAGGGCCCCCTTCCCCGCCGACCGCGTCCCTAAACTCGACGCCATCCTCGTGAGCCACGGCCACGCGGACCACCTGGGCGACGCGATTGCCCTGTCCAAGCGGGACCGCGCCACGATCGTGTCGGCGTACGAGCTGGTCGGGTTCTGCACCGGGCGGGGGGCGATCGGTCACGGCATGCACATCGGGGGGACGCACCGCTTCCCCTTCGGCACCGTGAAGCTGGTCGTCGCGATTCACGGCGGCGCGATCGAGGGGTCCTCGGGCTCCGGCACGACGCCCTGCGGGATCGTCCTCACCCTGGGCGGCGTCCGCGTCTACCACGCGGGCGACACCGCGCTGACAATGGACATGCAGCTGCTCAAAGGCGCGGTGGACGTGATGCTGGTACCGATCGGCGACAACTACACGATGGGCGCGGACGACGCGGCGCGGGCGGTGGCGTTCGTGGAGCCCCGCGTGGTGATCCCGATGCATTACGATACATTTGACCTCGTCGCCGCTGACCCACAACACTTCCGACGCCTCGTGGGCTCACGCGCCGAGGTGGTGATCCTCGAACCCGGGAAGACGCACACACTGCCGTGACGACCAGCTCCGCCGATCTCGTGCACACCGACGGCTTCGTTTCGCGTCATATCGGACCGAGCACCCTCGAGCAGCAGGAGATGCTGAAACTCCTGGGCTACGACTCGCTCGACGCGTTCATCGACGCCGTCGTGCCCCCCGACATCCGGCTGCGCCGACCGCTCGCGATGCCTCCCGGCCGCGACGAGCGCGAGGTGCTGCAGGCGCTGCGGCGCATGGCGACGCAGAACGACCCGTTCCGCTCCTACCTGGGGATGGGATATCACGCCTGTTTCACCCCGCAGGTGGTGCAGCGCAACGTGCTCGAGAATCCCGGCTGGTATACGGCCTACACCCCCTACCAGGCGGAAATCGCGCAGGGGCGGCTCGAGGCGCTGCTCAACTTCCAGACGATGGTGGCGGACCTGACCGGGCTTCCGGTCGCCAACGCGTCGCTGCTCGACGAAGCGACCGCGGCCGCCGAGGCAATGCACCTCACCGCAGCCGTCGTCGCTCCGAGCGGCCGGTCGGTGTTTCTCGTCGACGAGCAGTGCCACCCGCAAACGATCGCCGTGGTGCGCACGCGTGCCGAAGCGCTCGGCATCGAGATCGTGGTCGCCGACCCCGCGACGTTCAAGTTCGGCGGCGGGGTGATCGGCGCCCTGGTGCAGTATCCCGGAACCGATGGCCGGCTGCGCGACTTCCGCGGCCTGTGCGAGCAGGCGCATGCCGCCAACTCGCTCGTCACCGCCGCCACCGACCTCCTCGCCCTGACGATGCTCGTGCCCCCGGGCGAGTGGGGCGCCGACATCGCCGTCGGCAACAGCCAGCGCTTCGGCGTCCCGATGGGCTACGGCGGTCCGCACGCCGCCTTCTTCGCGACGCGCGACGCCCACAAGCGCCACCTCCCGGGGCGCATCATCGGCGTGTCCAAGGACCGCGCCGGCCGGCCGGCGCTGCGCATGGCGCTGCAGACGCGGGAGCAGCACATCCGCCGCGAACGCGCCACCAGCAACATCTGCACGGCGCAGGTGCTGCTGGCGGTGATCGCCTCGATGTACGCGGTCTATCACGGACCGGACGGACTGCGGCGCATCGCCGAGCGGGTGCACACTTTCACCGGACTGCTCGCCCGGGCGCTGCAACGTATGGGATACCGGCTGGCCCATCAGGGGTTCTTCGACACGGTGTGCGTGGAGGTCGAGCCCTGGGCGCTGCCCCGGCTGCTCGACGCCGCCTGGGGCCGCCGTATCAACCTGCGCGCCCTGCCGCCTAACCGCGTCTGCATCGCGCTCGACGAGACCGTCACCATGAACGACCTCGCCGACCTGATCGCCGTGTTCTCGCTCAACGAAACGCTGCCGTTCATGACGGACGAGAGCGCCGCGCAGGTCGCGTCGTCGATCCCGCAGGGCCTGCGCCGGTCCTCCGGCTACCTCACGCATCCCGTCTTCCACCGCTACCGCTCCGAAACCGAGATGCTGCGGTACCTGAAGCGGCTGGAGTCGCGCGACCTGTCGCTCACGTCGGCGATGATCCCGCTCGGCTCGTGCACGATGAAGCTCAACGCGACGACGGAGATGATGTCGCTCTCGTGGCGCGAGTTCAATCGGCTGCATCCGTTCGCGCCGCTGTCGCAGGCGCAAGGCTATCAGATGCTGTTCCGGCAGCTCGAGGCGCAGCTCGCCGAAATCACCGGCTTCGCCGGCGTGTCGCTGCAGCCGAACGCCGGATCCCAGGGCGAATTCGCCGGCCTGCTCGTCATCCGCGCCTACCACAAGGCGCAGGGCAACGGCAAGCGCACCGTGTGCCTCATCCCGATGTCGGCGCACGGCACCAATCCCGCAAGCGCGGTGATGGCGGGGTTCACCGTCGTGCCGGTGCAATCCGACGCGGATGGCAACATCGACGTCCAGGACCTCAAGGCGAAGGCCGAGCAGCACCGCGACACCCTTGGCGCATTGATGGTGACCTATCCGTCCACGCATGGCGTGTTCGAAGGGACGATTCGCGAGATCTGCAAGGCCGTGCACCAGCACGGCGGGCAGGTCTACATGGACGGCGCCAACATGAACGCGCAGGTCGGCCTGTGCCGGCCTGGGGATATCGGCGCCGACGTGTGCCACATCAACCTGCACAAGACCTTTTGCATTCCCCACGGCGGCGGCGGCCCGGGAATGGGACCGATCGCCGTCGCCGCGCATCTGCTGCCGTTCCTCCCCGATCACCCCGTGGTCCCGCTCGGGCATGCCCAGTCGTGCGGAACCGTCTCGGCGGCGCCCTGGGGCTCCTCGTCGATTCTCACGATCTCGTGGGCCTACATCGCGTTGATGGGACAGTCGGGGCTGGCCGAGGCGTCCAAGGTCGCCATCCTGAACGCCAACTACATCGCGAAACGGCTCGAAGGGGTCTTCGACACCCTGTACACGGGCAAGAACGGCCGCGTCGCGCACGAGTGCATCCTCGACACCCGGCCCTTCAAGGCGTCGGCAGGCATCGAAGTGGAGGACATCGCCAAGCGCATCATCGATTACGGCTTCCATCCCCCCACGGTGTCGTTCCCGGTGGCGGGCACGCTGATGGTCGAGCCGACCGAGAGCGAGTCGAAGGAGGAGCTCGACCGCTTTTGCGAGGCGCTGATCGCGATCCGCGAAGAGATCCGCGAGATCGAGACCGGCAAGGCCGACCGTGAGAACAACCTGCTGCATAACGCGCCGCATACACTGGAGGATCTGCTCGCCGATGATTGGGACCGGCCGTACTCGCGCGAGCGGGCCGGCTTCCCCACCCCGGCGACGCGGGTGCAGAAGGTGTGGCCGGCGGTGGGACGGGTGGATGGAGCCTACGGCGACCGCAATCTCGTCTGCGTCTGCCCCCCGATGGAGAGCTACGCGACGGTCTGATCGCTAACGGTCAGGCCGGTACCAGTACCGATCGGCGAGGGCGTCGAACCGCGCGCCGAACAGCAGCGCCGGTGCGCGAGCCAGGAAGCCGAAGTAGTGCCAGTCGCCGTGCTCGTCGAACTTCCG
>DATFTG010000152.1:0-4396 GCA_035262265.1 Gemmatimonadales bacterium | reverse complement strand
AGCTTCTGCAGCCAGCCGCCCGCTCCCCACACCCAGTGCGCCAGGGGGACGTAGACCAGCGTCGCCCAGAGCACGAGGAACACCGTGTATGCGCGGAAGCGCATCCGCTCCACGATCGCGCCGGAGATCAGGGCTGGCGTGATGACGGCGAACATTGCCTGGAAGATGGCGTGGGCCTGCAGCGGGATCGTCGCGGCGTAGGCCGGGTTGGGTTCGAGTCCGACGCCGCGGAACGCCCACCAGCTGAGCCCGCCGATCCAGCCGTTCCCCGGCGCGAAGGCGAGGGAGTAGCCGAACAGCACCCATTGCAGCCCGATCACGCCCAGCGCCACGACGCTCATCATCATCGTGTTGAGCGCGTTCTTCGACCGGACGAGGCCGCCGTAGAAGAAGGCGAGGCCGACGGTCATCAGGAGAACGAGGGCGCTCGATGCCAGCACCCAGGCGGTGTCCCCGGCCGAGATCTGGGTCATGGCTTTCCTGCCGCATCGATCGCGGCCTGCTGCACCTGGTCGGCGTTGACGGCGGTGAGCGCGTCATTGTCCTGTTCGCCGGTGCGGATCCGGATCACTCGGTCGAGCGGCTGAACGAAAATCTTGCCGTCGCCCACTTCACCGGTCCGGGCCGCGGACAGGATGGCCTGAATCGTCGGCTCGACGAACGGCTCCGAGCAGACCATCTCGATCTTCACTTTCTCGTGGAACTCGGCCACGATCGTACTGCCGCGGTATTGCTCGACGACCTCCCGCTCCCCGCCGTGGCCGGTGACGCGACTCAAGGTGATGCCAGTGACCCCGGCGCGGAACAGCGCCGCTTTGACCTCAGGCAGCCGCTCCGGCCGGATGATGGTCGTTATCAGGCGCATCGTACTTCTCCTGGTGCACGAGGTGGCAAAACACGAACGCCCGCTCCCGAGCGGGGAGCGGGCGCTCGGGGGCAGTATACCGGGAGGCTGGACCGCGTCAAGCCGCGGGCTCCTGCTGTGTGAGGCAGTGCAGCGTGCCGAGTCCCCACACCAGATCGACAGCGTGAATGCCGACGACGGGATGGTCGGGGAATACCTCAGCCAGAATACCGAGGGCGACGCGGTCCTGCGGATCGTTGAACGTGGGAACGAGGACCGCGGCGTTCGCGACATAAAAGTTCGCGTAGCTGGCGGGGAGTCGCCGGCCGTCGAACAGCACGGGCGCGGGCATCGGCAGGTCGATGATCTCGAGTCGACCGCCGTCTTCGGCCCGCATGTCCTCGAGGCGCTCACGGTTTTCTTCCAGCGCCGCGTAGTTCGCGTCCTGCGGATTGTGCTCCCGGCACAGCACCACGCGGTGGGCGCCGACGAAGCGGCATAGATCGTCCACGTGTCCGTGCGTGTCGTCTCCCGCGATCCCCTTGCCGAGCCACAGGACGTTCGTCACCCCCAGCGTCTCGCACAGCACCCTCTCGATGTCGGCGCGGCTCAGGCCCGGGTTCCGCACCTGCACCAGGGGATCGAGCAGGCACTCCTCGGTCGTGATCAGCGTGCCGCGACCGTTGACGTCGATCGCGCCCCCTTCGAGCACCACGCGTCGGTCGCCGCGCTTCACGTCGAACAGACGCACACCCAGCTTCCGCGCCGCGAGCTCGGGGAGCTTGGCGTCCTTCTTCCAGTCAGGGTACTTGGCCCAGGCATTGAACTGAAAGCGCACGATCGCGATGGCGGGCTCGGGCTCGTCGGTATGCACGAAGATCGGTCCCGAATCCCGGGTCCACCCGCGGTTGGTGGGGAAGCGGAGGAATTGCACCGCTTCGAGGTCGACGCCGATGCGCTCGAGGATGCGCCGCGCCGCGGCTTCACGGGCCCGGGAATCCACCAGGAGGCGGACCGTCTCGCCGGTGACGAGGTGCCGCACGATCTCGCCATACACCCAGGGAATGGGACCGAACTTGCCCGGCCAGTCGGTGGTGTTGTGCGGCCAGCCGAGCCATGTCGCCGCATGCCGCTCCCACTCGGCGGGCATGCGATATCCCAGCCCGGTCGGGCTACGCTCGGGTGTCAATCGCCGAGAAAGCGCTGATCGATACCTACGTAGGCGTCGACGCGCCGGTCGCGCAGGAACGGCCAGTTGCGCCGCACGTCCTCGAGACGTTGCAGGTCGAGCGGAGCGACGAGAATCGCTTCCGCGTCGGCCGGTGCCTCGGCGAGGACCACGCCGAAGGGATCGGCGAGGAACGAATGTCCCCAGAACTCGAGACCGGCACCCTGGCCGTCGAGCTGCTCGAATCCGACGCGGTTCACCGCGGCGACGTAGCAGCCGTTGGCGATCGCATGGCTGCGCTGGATGGTGCGCCAGGCGTCGAGCTGTTGCGGTCCGTACTGCGCCTTCTCCGCGGGATGCCACCCGATCGCCGTGGGATAGCAGAGAATGGCGGCGCCCTGCAGCGCCGTGAGCCGCGCCCCCTCGGGATACCACTGGTCCCAGCAGACGAGCGTGCCGATGCGTCCCGCCGCGGTGTCGAATGCCTTGAAGCCGAGGTCGCCGGGGGTGAAATAGAACTTCTCGTAGTAGGAGGGATCGTCGGGGATGTGCATCTTGCGGTAGATGCCTCGGACCGTGCCGTCGGCGTCGAGAATGGCGGCGGTGTTGTGGTACAGTCCCGGAGCCCGGCGCTCGAACAGCGACGCGACGATCACGACCTCGAGCTCCCGTGCGACCTTCCCGAGCGCTTCCGTCGACGGCCCCGGGACCGGCTCCGCGAGGTTGAACAGGTCGTGATCTTCGCGCTGGCCGATGTACAACGTGCGAAACAGCTCGGGGAGGCAGATCAGCGTCGCGCCGCGTCCGGCGGCTTCACGGACGCGGGCGATCGCTTTCGCGAGGTTGGCCTCGGGGTCGGCGGTCATACTCATCTGCACCAGCCCCACCGTCGTCTGGCGCGGCGCGCCGGCCCGATTCGTCATGGGGAAAGACTACCGCGACACCGACTCCTGGACCAGTCGCTCGGGTGCCGCTGCGGCCACTGCCGGTCGCGCGCGCACCACCCGGAACCGCCACCGCATCGCCCGCCACGCGCGCAGGATCGTCCGGGCGCGGGGGCTTCTGGTGCGGTCGAAGTGCAGCCGCACGAGCTTGCGCAGCGCCGCCTCCTCGCGCCGCTCGAGCGCGGCGACCGACACCGCCTCCTGGTTGTGGCGATCATCGAGCGTGCCGTCCTCGTCGAGAACATAGGCGACGCCATTCGTCATCCCGGCGCCGAAGTTGTTGCCGACCCGGCCGAGCACGACGACCGTCCCCCCCGTCATGTACTCGCAGCAGTGATCGCCGGCTCCTTCGATGACCGCTACCGCCCCGGAGTTGCGGATCGCGAACCGGTCACCGGCCCGTCCCGCGGCCAGCAACAGCCCCCCCGTGGCGCCGTACAGCACCGTGTTGCCCACGATGGTGTTTTCATGTGAGGCCCCGCCATATGCGGCCGACTCGAAGGGGCGCACAACGATCTCCCCGCCACACAACCCCTTGCCCACGTAGTCGTTGGCTTCCCCTTCGAGCGTGAGATGCATCCCCGGCAGCGCGAACGCGCCGAAGCTCTGCCCGGCGCTTCCACGGAAGTGCAGCCGCACCGATCCCGACGGCAGCCCGGAGTCGCCGGTCCACCCCGCGATCACACCGGCGATGCGAGCGCCGACCGTCAGGTGGTGGTTGCCGATCCGGTACTCCCCTGTGAACCCACGCCCGCAGTCGAGACTGGGCTTCAGCTCCGCGAGAATCACTTCGTCCAGCGACGTGATCCCCGGCCGCTCGATGCGGTGGTTGTAGCGCGGCGGCCGGGACGGCACCGGCGCCTCCCCGAGCAGCAGCGAGAGGTCGAGCAGCTGGGCGCGCGGGCGCTCGGGCCGATCGACGCGCTGCAGCAGGTCCATGCGGCCGATGACCTCCTGTACGGTCCGACATCCCATGGCCGCCAGCAGCTGCCGCACCTCCTCGGCGATCAGCGAGAAGTAGGCGATCACCTGCTCGGGCGTCCCCGTGAACTTGCGGCGCAGCTCCGGGCGCTGCGTCGCGATTCCTGTGGGGCAAGTGTTGAGGTGGCACTGGCGCGCCATATCGCACCCAAGCGCGACGAGCGGTGCGGTGCCGAAGCCGTACGCCTCCGCGCCCAGCGCGGCTGCCACGATCACGTCGTGCGCCGTGCGCAGGCCGCCGTCGGTGCGCAGCTCGATCCGCTCGCGCAGACCGTTCTCCGACAGGATGGCGTGCGTCTCCGCGACGCCGAGCTCCCAGGGTGACCCCGCGTGCTTGATCGACGACAGCGGCGAGGCGCCTGTGCCGCCGTTGTGACCGGACACGAGCACATAATCGGCGTGCGCTTTGGCGACACCCGTGGCCACCCGTCCCACGCCCGCCTCGGCGACCAGCTTGAC
>DATFTG010000151.1:0-5803 GCA_035262265.1 Gemmatimonadales bacterium | reverse complement strand
ACGGGCGGTCGGAGAGAACCGGAATTACCGACCGCCGTGACCGCCCGACCGCCTGTCCGATTTCGGGCGGTTAGCTCAGCTGGTTAGAGCGCTACGTTGACATCGTAGAGGTCACTAGTTCGAATCTAGTACCGCCCACCTGTGAGGCTGGAGAACAGCGAACAGGTTCAGACGCAGCAGACGCATCAGTATGGAGGACAGGCGGCAGAACTCAGGTAGGCCAGCCCTCTGATGCTGTCTTACTGTTCTCTCCTGTGCGTCTGTGCCTCTCAACCGGTTCGCTGGTTACCAGCCTTTAGAGCGCCCATAGCTCAACTGGATAGAGCGTCTGACTACGGATCAGAAGGCTGGGGGTTCGACTCCTCCTGGGCGCATGGTAGGCGGATGGACGGATAGGCGGATGGCCATCCGCCCTCTTCGGGGCGTAGCGCAGTCCGGTTAGCGCGCCTGGTTCGGGACCAGGAGGTCGGTGGTTCAAATCCACTCGCCCCGACTCACAGTACCTGCCGCAAGTTGTTTCTCGTGTGTGCCTCCCTGAACCATCGCGCCGGCCGCCCGGCCGGACGATGACGGGAATGCCAGTCTGAATTGGCTCCAGGCCGCGTCCCAGAAGGACGTGAACGTATGCCCCCCTGCCCGCAGCGCACGGCGGTGCCCGCTCCAGACCACCAGGCACGTCCCCATGAAGAGGATCCGCTGCAGCCACCTGGCGAGCACGCGCGCCATCCCGGGCCGGCGGGCTCGCATGCGAGACAGCTGCCAGGTCTGGAACTGCACGTGACGTTCCTCATCCTCGAGGATGCGTCCGCACAATCGCTGCAACACGGTTGACGCCGTGGCGTGCTGCAACGCGGCGTAGTACACCTGCGCGAAGATCTCCGCGGTCACGAGCACCGCGATCGAAACCTCGAGGCTGCGGAAGAGATTGCGCAATTTCCGGAACACACTGTCGGCAACCGTGCGTGTGATGAGGGGAATGCCGTTGAGCCGCAGGAAGCGGGCGAGGTCCCGGGCATGCCGGTGCTCTTCGGCGATGAACAGCCGCAGGGCGTAGAGATAGTCGTGGTCGCCGGTCGCGTTCGCGTAGTGCTCGGCGTAGTGATAGAGGTGCTTCCCCTCTGAGCTCTCCCCGCGCTGGAATTCCTGGATCGATCGCGCGACCGCCGCGCGCGCCTGACGGTCGAGGTCGGCGCCGCGCTCCCAGGGAATGGCGGAGGCGCCATGCGCATTGGACTCGAAGTACTCGCGCCAGGCAGCCGACGAGGATGGAATGGTATTACTTTGCATTGAAAAGTACTTTAAGCTGGACAGATACCGGAGTCAAGCCGAGCCGGTGTGACTGCGCCGGCGCTCGGGAGGCTGCAGCGCCTGCCACGGACGGCGTTCTGTCGGTATCTTCCTGACCCCAAGCGCCAGTAGCTCAGCTGGATAGAGCGTCGGCCTCCGGAGCCGAAGGTCGTGGGTTCGAATCCCGCCTGGCGCATTGGCCTGCCTTGGTCCTCCCCTGCACCGCCGCCGTCACCGGGAACACCGCCGTCGCAGCGTCGTACTACGCGCGAACAGCTCATCCGGAGACTGACAATGAAAGCCGCCATGGCCCTCTTGGCGCTCGCCGTTGCGCCGCTCGCCGCGCAGGATTCCACCGCCCGTCCCGTTTCGCTCCAGGTCGTCGACGCCGCCATCGCGAAGTCCGTGGTGGACCGTGCTCCCCAGGACACCGCCTCCGCGTTCCCCGCCGACGTGGCCCAGCTCATCTGTTGGACCAGGCTCGAAGGAGCGTCCGGTAGCACCACCGTCCACCACGTCTGGTTCCACGGCGACCAACAGGTTGCCGACGTCGAGCTGCCGGTCGGGGGGTCGCCCTGGCGGACGTACAGCCGCAAGACCGTTCCGGCGGACTGGACCGGGTCGTGGCACGTCGAGGTGCGCGACGCGAGTGGAACGGTGCTGAAACGGCTGGATTTCAAGGTCGGTCAGTAGCGTGGCAACTGCTCTCCTGCTCGCCGCCTCGCTCAGCGCATTCGCGGGCCAGGTGGGGCAGGAGGTCCACGTGGCATGGCGGCCGGCGCGGCCCGTACAGGGATCATTGGTGCTGGTCGGCGTGCGCGCGGCGCCCGTGGACAGCGTGCGTGCCGTGGAGGGAGAGCTGGCGGGGGAGCCGCTCCATTTCGAGCTGATCGATGGCTGGTTTCGGGCGATCGGCGCGGTGCCGCTCGACGCCGGGGCCCGCACCTCCGTCCGCATGGTGATCGAGCGGATGGGGAGCGCTCCCGACACGGTGATGCGCAACGTGTCGGTGCTCCGGCGCCGGTCCCCGAGCGAGCGCCTGCGAACGGACCCGGATTTCGTGACCCCGCCGGATTCGGTCGCGCCGCGCCTCGTGAGCGAGCGTGCGCTGGTGCGCGGTCTCCACCACCAGTCCCATGACGTACCGCGCCTGTGGCGCGGGCCGTTCCAGCTGCCCCGACCTGGACCGACGGAGGACGGATTCGGGATCCGGCGCATCTTCAACGGCCGGCTGCACAGCCGGCATCTGGGTGTGGACTTTACGGGGCGGCGCGGTGATTCCGTCATGGCTACGAACCGCGGCGTGGTGGCCTTCGTGGGAGATCTCTACTTCAGCGGCACGACGATCTTCCTCGATCATGGAGCCGGCTTGCAGACCGTGTACCTGCACCTGAGTCGCGTCCTGGTCGCGCCCGGCGACACCGTCTCGGCGGGGCAGCTCATCGGTCTCGTCGGCGCCTCGGGCCGGGTGACCGGCCCGCACCTGCATTGGTCCGCGTCTTACGGCGGCGTGGCGGTCGATCCGCTGAGTCTGCTGAAGCTGGACCTTTTTGCTCCGCTGCCCTGATGGCGTTTTCCGCTTCGCCCAGCGAGACATAGCGACTTCAGTACCGCGCTCTATCATTGGTCTCCGTGGGGCCCATACTCACCAGCGCCGGGCTCGTGCTCGCCGCACTCTCCGCGCCGCAGGGACATGATTCGGCCGGCCGGGACACGATCCGTGCCCTCGCGTTTCCGATCGGCGAGCAGCCGAGCTGGGACGCCGCCGACTCGATCGACGACCTGCGCCAGCGCGAGCCCCGGCAAGGCGAGCCCGCCAGCGAACGTACCGTCATCCGCGTGGCGCGGGATGGCGCCACCCTCTTCGTGTGGGTGCGCTGCTTCGATTCCGACGTGCGACGCATCCGCGCGACCCAGCTGCGGCGCGACGCCGATCTCTCGAGCGACGACCACGTCGAGCTGCTGATCGACTCGTTCGACGACCATCGCAGCGCGTTCGTTTTCGGGACCAATCCCAACGGGGCCATGTGGGACGCCCAGCTCTCCGGCGTCGACGACCTGAATGCGAGCTGGAACGGCGTTTGGGACGTCGCGGTCACACGCGATGCGCAGGGGTGGACGGCGCAATTCACGATTCCCTTCCTCGCGCTGCGGTTTCGTCCCGGCGCCAATCCCGCCTTCGGATTCAACGTCCGCCGCTTCATCCGGCGCAAGAATGAAGAGGACCTATGGCGCTCCTACGGGCGCGCTCAGGGCCTCTACCTCCTCAATAAGGAAGGGACGATCACCGGATTGAGCGGCCTGCGCCGCCCCCACGACCTCGAGCTGTATCCCTATGTGTTGGGCCGAGTCGTGCAGGCCGAGCATGACAGCCTTGGCTCGCGCACCGCCGGGGGGTACCTCGGCGGCAAATCCGGAATCGATGCGAAGCTGCCGCTCAGCCCGACCCTCACCGCCGACCTGACCGCCGGCACCGACTTCGCCCAGGTCGAAGCGGACCAGCAGGTGATCAACCTCACCCGTTTCCCCGTGTTCTTCCCGGAGAAACGCGAGTTCTTTCTCGAGTCGAGCGGGCTGTTCGACTTCGGCACACCGGAGCGGTTCCTGCTCTTTTACTCGCGCCGCGTCGGGCTCGACACCGCCGGAGCGCCGGTCCCGATTCTCGCCGGGGGCCGGGTGTACGGCCGGCTGGGGGCCTGGAAGGTCGGTGTCCTCGACGCCCAGACGGGGCACGGCGACGAGGCGAACGACGCCGTACTGCGGGTGCAGCACGACCTGTTCGACCGCTCCTACATCGGGGCAGTCGCGACGCTCCACGCACCCACGAACGGCGGCGGCCCCGAGCGCGCGGGCGGACTGGATATCGACCTGCCGCTACTCGTGCACGGCGCCAACCTCGAGCCCAAACTGTACGTTGCGGCGAGCCAGACTCCTGGGGTTCGAGGGACGCCTATGGCCTGGCGCGTCTCCACCGACAATCCCAACGACCTGTTCGACAACTTCGCTTCGCTCTATCGCATCGACGCCGGCTTCAACCCGGCCCTCGGCTTCGTGCGCCGCACCGGCATCTGGGAGACGACCGGACACGTGGACTTCATGCCCCGGCCCGGTATCCTCGGTATTCGCCAGCTCGATTTCACCGTCCCGATTCCGAGCTGGGACATCATCGCTAACGAGTCCGGCACCCCGCTTCGCTCCGGCGATTGGCAAACGGCGTGGTTCGAGTGGCGCATTCTCGGCGGCGACCGGCAGAACGGCGACCATTTTGAAGTCAACCTGCAGCGGTTGATGGATGCGCCCACCGACACGTTCACCCTGTTCCCCGGTGTGGCGGTGCGGCCGGGGCGGTACTGGTGGTCGCGGACCGAGCTGCAGTACGAAATGAGCCAGGGGAGGCCGCTGAGCTTCGGCGCGTTCGTGAACTGGGGGCGGTTCTATGGCGGTCACAGCACCGACCTCGAGCTGACCGCGGCGTGGCGGGGTGGCGGTCATATCATCCTCGGCAGCGATCTCACCCGCACCACCGCGCGACTCCCCACCGGGCGGTTCACCGCGGTGCTGTCGGCGAACCGCATCGAGTACGACTTCAACACCCGCGCGAGTCTGCTCGCCTTCGTGCAGTACGACAACGAGAGCCAGCGGGTGGACTTCAATGTTCGCTTGCACTGGATCCCGGTGATCGGAGACGACTGCTACGTGGTGTGGAACTCGGGATACACGACAGACCCACAGGCTCCATCGCGGTTCCCCGCGGCGCGGGCACTCGCCCGGCCGCTGAACGGGGCGTTCGTGGTCAAGCTCGTCCATCGCCTGACGCCGTGATCGCGCCGGATATTCGCCGGCTGTTCCTCACGCGCACCATACGGCTGTTCGCCTATGGCGCACTGTCCGTCATTCTCGTGGTCTACCTCACATCGCTCGGCCTCAGTCCCGGCCAGGTCGGCGCGCTGCTGACTCTAACACTCGCCGGCGACACCGCGGTTTCGCTGTGGCTGACGACGCGCGCCGACCGGTTGGGGCGGCGCCGCATGCTGGTGGTGGGGGCGATCCTGATGGCGGCGGCGGGTCTGGCGTTCGCGGCGACGCGAAATTTTCTGCTGCTTACAATCGCCGGCACGCTCGGCGTCATCAGCCCCAGCGGCAACGAGGTCGGACCATTCCTGCCGATCGAGCAGGCGGCGCTGTCCCAAGTCGTGCCCGCAGCCCGTCGCACCGGCGTGTTCGCGTGGTATACGCTGGCGGGGTCGCTGGCCACCGCCACGGGCTCGCTCGCGGGCGGGTTCCTGTCGCACGAGCTGGGCAGCTACCGCCTCGTCGTTCTCGGCTACGCCGCTGTCGGTCTGGTGCTCGCCGGCGTCTTCGGTCGTCTGTCCGGGGTTGTGGAGGTGTCTCCCGCAACGCCCGCAGGCGCTCCGGCATCAGGTCTCGGTGAATCCCGGAGGATCATCCTCAAGCTCGCGGCGCTGTTCGGTCTCGATGCCTTCGCCGGCGGATTCGTCGTGCAGAGCCTGGCCGC
>DATFTG010000150.1:0-15518 GCA_035262265.1 Gemmatimonadales bacterium | reverse complement strand
CGGCGGTGAAGTGCATCCGCCCCGGACGCCCGAAGTCGATGAGGGGGTGCAGTCCGAGCTGCAGCGGCTGCGCGAGGATGTCGATCAGCTGGCGGAGCGGGTCGACTTTGCCGAGCGCCTGCTCACGAAGCAACGTGAAGCACCCCGCATCGGGAAGGGCGGGTAGCAGTGGACCCCCGGTTTTTTATCGTGTTCGCGATGATTGGGGCGAGCGCCATCCTGATCCGTCCGCTGGTGACCGCTCTGGCCGAGCGGATTCGGCACCGTCCCGAGCCCCCGGTTACGGGGTCAGAAGAGCTGGTGGACGAGGTGCGGGCGATGCGGCAAGAGCTCGCCGAGCTGGCGGAGCGCGTCGACTTCACCGAGCGTTTGCTGGCAAAAAGCAGCGAAGCGGCCCGGGCCGGGTTGAAAGAGGGCTGAGCGATGGATCCTGGTGTGATCGGCGTCTTCATCCCTATCGTGGCGGTGGGAGGCTTTTTCGCCTGGATGATCTCCCTCTCACCAATGGGCAAGGCGTTCGCGGAGCGCATACGCAGCCAGACGAAGCGCGAAGACGATCCGGCCGAGCGCGAGGAACTGCGCGCCAGCGTTGAAGAATTGCGGCGGGAGGTGGCGGAACTGGCCGAGCGGGTAGATTTTACCGAGCGGCTCCTGGCCAAGCAGCAGCCGGCGGAGAGGCTGCCGCCGGGCTCGAAGGTTTCCGGATGAAACAGGAATATCGGGGGCGGCGTAGATGATAGCGTTGATGGGCGTGCTCCAGTCGCCGCCGGTGATCGTACAGACGCCGCCACCGTCGATACCGGTGGATCCGAATCTGTTGGTGAACCAGATCGTCCCGCTGGTCGGGATGATCGTGGGCGTCCTCGCCGTTGTCCTGGTCGCCCGCTGGTTCTTCCATTCCCCGGTCGGCGAGGCGATCGCCGAGGGCATCCGGCTGCGCCGCCGCCGCCGCTACGGTCTCACCGAGAGCGCGGAGGAGCCGCGGGTCGCCGCGCTGGAAGAGCAGGTGCGCTTGCTCACCGCGCAGGTCGGGGAGCTGGGTGAGCGTTTAGATTTCACCGAGCGGATGCTGGCGACGCAGGCTCAGCGCCGCGTCGGCGCGGGCTCTTAAAGTCGGAGATCGAGGACCGCCATGGGGATCTGGGACCGCCTCTCGACGCTGCTCCGGTCGAACATCAACGACCTGATTTCACGCGCCGAGAATCCGGAAAAGATGCTGAACCAGCTGATCGTCGACATGCGCAGCCAGCTGGCCAAGGCGAAGCAGCAGGTCGCCTCCGCCATCGCCGACGAGAAGCGGCTCGCGGCCCAGGCCGAGCAGGAGAAGAAGCTGGCGGAGGAATGGGAAAAGCGCGCCGAGCTCGCGGTCCGGGAAAACCGCGACGACCTCGCCAAGCAGGCGCTGCTGCGCTACAACGAGCACGTGCAGGGAGCGGTGCAGCTGCAGGAAACATGGGTCAAGCACCGCGAAGAGACCGAGAAGCTGAAGCACTCGCTGCGCCAGCTCAATGACAAGATCGAAGAGGCGAAGCGCAAGAAGAACATCCTGATCGCGCGCGCCAAGCGGGCCGAGGCGCACAAGCGGATTCAGGAAACGATGTCGTCGATGTCCGACAAGAGCGCCTTCGAGACGTTCGAGCGCATGGCGGAGCAGATCGAGCACGAGGAGCGCAAGCTGATCGCGGCTGCGGAGGTGAACGAGGACCTCTCCGGCGACTCGCTGATGCAGCAGTTCCAGTCGCTCGAAAAGGCCGATGCCGACCAGCAGCTGCTGGCGTTGAAGCAGCGGATGGGCCTGCTCGGGGCCGGCGCACCGCCTGAAACCAAGCAGCTCGGCAAGGGCGCGACCGAAGCCGAGCTGGTCGACGACGACGAGCACCACTCCTGAGCGACGCGCCACAGCGGTCCCGCATCTCGAGCGCCACGTTCGTGGCGCTCTTTGTTGGCGCCCTGGTCGTGTGGCTGGCGATCCGGGTCGTGGCGGTGCTGCTCATCATCCTCATCGCGGTTCTGCTCGCCGTCTTTCTGAGCTCCGTGACCGACCTCCTGGAGCGTCGCTTTCGGATCGCGCGCGGGCTCGGTCTGACCATCGCGGTCGTCCTGTCCGTCGCCGGTCTCGTGGGGCTCGCGGCGCTGCTCGTCCCTCCCGTCGTGGTGCAGACGCGCGCGTTGATCACCAGCCTGCCGCAGACGCTCAGCTCGCTGCAGACGGCGCTCGAGCGTCTCGCGGTGCAATACCCGCTGCTGCGCGAGACGGCGATCACCGATCAGCAAGGGGGACTCGTCGCCTCGGTCCTGTCCGACGTCACCGAGTATCTGCGCGGCGCCATCGTCTTCTATCTGCGCGCCGGCGGGCGCCTGTTCATCGACGGCGCCGCCGTGCTCGTCATGGCGGTGTACTTCGCGCTGCGACCCACGATTTATCGCGACGGGCTGCTCGCCCTCGTGACCCCCCGGTTTCGTGATCGCGCGACGCGCATCCTGATCGACATGGCCGCGACGCTGCGGGCCTGGGTCACCGGCCAGATCGTCGCGATGACGATCTTCGCTTTCTTCACGGCGCTGGGACTGTGGCTGCTCGGCGTGCCGTTCTGGCTCGCGTTCGGGTTGTTCACCGGGCTTGCCGCCCTGGTGCCGTTCTTCGGCACCATCGTCTCTACCATCCTGCCGGCGTTGTTCGTGATCCAGGAAGGGTGGCTGCAGGTGTTCGCCGTCCTCCTGCTCGGCATCGTCGTGCATGTCCTGGGGAGTCACATCGTCGTACCCTGGATCATGGCGCGGACCGTCGCCATCCCGCCCGCGCTGACCATCGCCGGCGTCCTCGCGATGGGAACGCTGCTCGGGCCCATCGGCCTGATCGTCGCCGTGCCGCTGCTCGCCATCACCCTCGTCCTCATCCGTCACCTGCTCCACGGCGAGGTGTACGGCGAAGGCGCCGAGTTCCAGCCGGCCGTCCTGCGCACCAGCCGCGCGCGCCGCGTCCCTCTCGCTTCCCAATCATGACCGCACCCGCCGACCATCGCTTCCTCGTCGTCGCGGACGGGCAATTCGGCCCGATGACTTCCAAAACGGCCAACTCGTGCATCCGCTACTTCCCCGAGCGCATCGTCGCCGTGTTCGATCGGCAGGAGGCGGGGAAGACGGTACAGGACGTGCTCGGATTCGGCGGCGCGATTCCCGTGGTGGGGGACTTCACCGCGGGGCTGGCGGCGGGCGGCGGCGCCACGGCGTTGATCGTGGGGATCGCGCCGGCGGGCGGCAAGCTCCCCGACGAATGGCGCGCCTGGCTCAAGCTCGCGATCGAGCGCAAGGTCGAGATCTGGAGCGGCCTCCACACGTTCATTTCGGACGACGCCGAGCTCGGACCCCTCGCCCGGAAGCTCGGCGTGCGCATCCTCGATGCGCGCAAGCCGCCGGCCAACCTGCCCATCGCCGATGGCCGCGCCGGCGAAGTCGATGCCTACGTGGTGCACGCGGTGGGGTCGGACTGCAACGTCGGCAAGATGACGGCGATGCTCGAAGTCCGGAACGCGCTGGTCCGCGGCGGCCACAAGGCCGGCTTCGTCGCCACGGGGCAGACGGGGATCTTCATCGAGGGATGGGGCACGGCGGTGGATGCCGTCGTCGCCGATTTCATCGCAGGCGCCGCCGAGGAGCTGGTGCTCAAGGCCGCGCAGGACGCCGATATCGTGCTGGTCGAAGGTCAGGGGAGCCTGTTGCATCCTGGATACTCCGGGGTCACCCTGGGCCTGATGCATGGCTCGATGCCGCGCGGCTTGATCCTGTGCCACCAGTCGTCGCGGGAGTTCATCGGCGACTACCACGGTCGCACGCCGTGGGTGAAGATCCCGCCGCTCGCCGATCTCGTCACGCTCTATGAAGACGCGGCGCGGCCGGTGTTGCCGACGAAGGTGCTCGGCATCTGTCTCAACACCTATGATCTCGATGACGTCGCGGCCCGCGCCGCCATGCGCAGCGCGCAGGAGGAGACGGGCCTCCCGGCGACCGACCCCGTCCGCTTCGATCCCACGCCGCTCGCGCGCGCCGTGAGCGAGGCCGCCCGGGCCTGGAGGGAGACCCGCCGGGACTGACGGCGCGTCGTTTCGCGCCGGCTCGCAGCAATTCGGTACCACCGCGTCGCACCCGACATCCCATCCTTCGATATGGGCTTCTTGCGCTGCGTCCTGTCGGAATGGCCCTTTCTCAGGATCCGGCTGCTGCGCACGCGGCTCGGCGTGTGGCTCGTACTGCTGCTGGGAGTGGTATGGCGACTCGAGCGCAGCGCCGTCGCGCGCGATCCACTCGCCGCCGTGCTCCTCGTGGCCAGTGGCGGCGCGACGCTGTGCGTCGCCTATCTCGCGGGAGCGCGTGCCGACCGCACCGCGCTCGGACTCGCCCTGCTGCATCCACGATTCCCCGCCGCCGTGACGATCGGGCGGTGGCTCGCCGCCACCAGTGGAGCCGCGATCGTGGTGCTCGTCGCCGCGATCCATGCGAGCGTGGGGATCGCACTCGCCGGCCTCGTCACCGCTGCGACGATGAGTGCCTGGACGCTGGCGCTCGCGTGGTGGGGCGGGAACGTGCTGGTCGGTGCGTGGCTGATCTGGCTGGCGCTTGCCGGCGGAGCGTCGCCCGAAGCCGTGCTGGCGCGTCCACATCCCGGCGCCGGGCGGTACGCCGTCGCGTGGGCTCTCGAGCTATTGCCGGCGCTGTGGCGTTACCGGGGGCTCGCATTCGGGGAGCCCGGAGCAGCCGCGCATGCCGCGGTCTTGATCGCGTTCGGGCTCACCGCCGCTCGCACGCGCGCCGCGCGAGCGGGGCCCGGGCAGCCATGACCGGCGTGGTCCAGGTCCGGGGAGTACGGCGCGTCTTCCGGCGCGGCTGGGGTCGGCCCCCGGTGGTCGCGATTGCCGAGGCGACATTCGCGATCGGCGCGGGGGAGGTCGTCTGCCTCGTCGGCGCCGCCGCCAGCGGCAAGACGACGCTGCTGCGTCTCCTCGCCGGTGTGCTGGCGCCGACCGCCGGCGTCATCCGGATCGCGGGGGTGAGCGCCGCGGCCGATGTCCGCTCGAGCGTCGGCTTCGCGCCACGCGACCCGGCGTTCCCGCCCGGGTTCACCGTGCGCGAAGTGCTCGCGTATTGCGCCAGCGCACATGCGCGGGGCAGGGAGCGCGACGCGCAGGTCACGGATGCCCTGGACGCCGCGGGGTTGAGCGAGCGGGCCGGCCGCCGCGCCGCTTCGTTGCCGCTCGCCGACGGGCGGCGGCTGTTGCTCGCCCAGAGTCTGCTCGGCGGGCGCCGCGTCGTGCTGCTGGACGAGCCGTTCGCGGGACTCGACGCAGTGACGCGACGCGACCTCTCCGACCGGCTGCAGCGGCTCGTGGTGACGGGCGGCAGCGTGCTGCTCTCGTCGGCCGACCCGGTCGGGCTCGAGCGGCTGGCCGACCGGGTGCTGGTGCTGCGCGCCGGACGGCTGGTCGTCGATGCGCCCGCGACGGAATTGCTGGGCGGACGGATTCTCGAGGTGGTGCTCGACGTCCCGCCGCGCGAGGCGCCGCCGGGCTTCCGGGTCACGGCGACCGGCCTGGAGGCGGATCTAGGCTGGCGCAGCGCGGAGTCGGCGTTAGCGGTGTGCCGCGCGCACAAGCTCCACGTGCGCGCGTCGCGCGTGCGGTTGAAGACGCTGGACGAGGCGACACACGACGCGGACGTAGCGGCGCGTTGACGCTCCGCCGCAGCGTTTCTACGTTTCGGCCACGATGCAGCACCGGCCCGCCGCTCCTCCCGCCCTCCCCGATTCCGCCGGAGTCTGGAAACATCTCCTGACGTCGCTGCGGCTCGACGACGCCGACCTGCTCGGAAAGCTGCTGCAGACGGTGGTCATTCTCCTGGTGGCCTGGGGCGCCTTGCGGCTGCTGCGGGTTCTGGCCCGGCGCATCGAACGCACCGCGCAGGAGCACGACCCCGCGCGCGTCTCCGATGCGGAGCGGCGTGGTCGCACGCTCGCGGGGTTGATCCAGAGCATCGGCACGACCCTCATCGTGCTGACGGCGCTGCTGACGGTCCTCGACCAGTTCGTCAACGTTGCGCCGCTGCTCGCGGGACTCGGCGTCGTGGCGCTGGCGTTCTCGCTCGGGGCGCAGGGGCTCGTGAAGGACTTCATCGCCGGTTTCTTCATCCTGCTCGAGCATCAGTTCCGCGTGGGCGACGTGGTGCGGATCGCCGGCGTCGAAGGGACGGTGGAGCGGCTGACGCTCCGCTCGACGACGCTGCGCGACGGCTATGGCGTATCGCATTTCGTCGCCAACGGCCAGATCGCCGTCGTCTCGAACCTCACGCGGCAGTGGTCGCGGGCCGTGGTCGACGTCACCGTCGCCTACCGCGAGGATGTCGACCGCGTGCTGACCCTGCTGCGTGAAGAGGTGCGCCAGTTCGTCGAGGATCCCGCCTGGAAACCGATGGTCAGCGGTGAGCCGCGGGTCGCCGGTGTGGAGCGGCTCGCGGATACGGGGTTCGTGCTGCGGCTGTGGGTCGATGTCTATCCGGGGACGCAGTCCGATGCGGAGCGCGAGCTGCGCCGCCGCATCAAGAACCGGTTCGATCGTGAAGGGATCGAGATCTCGGTTCCACGGATGGTGCGCCTCGTAGACGAGGCGCGCCCATGACATTGCGACTCTACAACACCCTCACGCGGGCTGTGGAGCCGTTCGCCCCGCTCGCCCCGCCGCGCGTGACGCTCTACACCTGCGGCCCCACGGTGTGGAACTACGCCCACATCGGCAACTTCCGGACCTTCCTGTTCGAAGACCTGCTGCGCCGCTGGCTGGAGCACTCCGGGTACGACGTCTTCCACATCATGAATCTCACCGACGTGGACGACCGCACTATCAAGGCGGCGGCCGCGGCGGGGAAGCCGCTCAGGGCGCACACCGAGCCGTTCGCGCAGGCGTTTTTCGAGGACCGCGACTTCCTGCGTCTCGAGCCGGCGCACGTCTATCCGCGCGCGACGGCGACGATCCCGGCGATGGTGGCGCTCGTCGAGCGGCTGCTCGCCGCGGGCGTCGCGTACACGAGCGAGGACCATTCGGTCTACTTCGCGATCGATCGCTTTCCCGCCTACGGCCGGCTGTCGCGGCTCGATACGCGGGAGATCAAGGTCGGCGCGCGCGTCGCGAGCGACGAGTACGCCAAAGAGAACCCGAGTGACTTCGCCCTGTGGAAGGCGGCGGACGCGACCGACCAGCAGGTCGGCGCCGCGTGGGACGCGCCGTTCGGCCGCGGGCGACCGGGGTGGCATCTCGAGTGCTCGGCCATGTCGCTCGACGAGATCGGCCGCCGCTTCGGCGTGCAGACGCTCGACATTCACGCGGGCGGTGTGGACCTGATCTTCCCCCATCACGAAGACGAGATCGCGCAGTCCGAGGCGGTCACCGGCCAGCCGTTCGCGCGGCTGTGGATGCACGGCGCGTTTCTCAATATCCGCGGTACCAAGATGTCGAAGCGCTACGGCAACATTCTCACCGCGCGCGATCTCCAGGACGAAGGCGTCGACGCCGGCGCGATCCGGCTGCTCATGTTCCAGACCCACTACCGCAAGGAGCTCGACTACAACGACGACGCGCTGGCGGGAGCGCGCGACGCCTCGCGGCGGTTCGGTGTGTTCCGCGACCGGCTGCTCGACGCGGCGGGGAAGGGCGACGCGCATTTCGACGCCCTCGCCGCCGAGGTGGCGCGGCAGTTCCGGGAAGCGCTGGACGACGACCTCAACGCGCCGCGCGCCCTCGCCGCGGTGAACGATTTCGTGACCCAGGGCAACCGGCTGATGGACGCGGGGTCGAAACCCGGCGCGCCCGCGATCGAGGCGTGGCGGCTGATCGACGGTGTGCTGGACGTGTGCCCGTCGGCCACCACCGCGGATCCCGAGCTCGCTGCCTGGGTTGAAGCGAGACTCGCGCGGCGCAAGGAGGCGCGGTTGGCGCGCAACTTTGCCGAGGCGGATCGGATCCGTGACGAGCTGCGTGCTCGTGGAGTGGAAATCGAAGACACGCCGCAAGGAACGAAATGGCGGCTGGTGTAGCCAGCCGCCATTCGGGAAGGTCCGTCGAGGAGCCGCAGGTCCTACATCCCCGGTAACCCCATTCCGGTTGGGCGCCACATGAACTGCCGCGTGATGGCCGCGATGACGATATACAGGACGATCGCGCAGATGATGACGACGACGGTGTAACCCAACGCCTTGTCTTCCGGCGCCTTCATCAGAACAGGTAAGCCGAGGTACAGCAGGTAGAGGCTGTACAACCCCAGCAGGCTGAGGATGGCGAGCGGCGGGAAGAGACTGAAGATTCCCGCGACCCAGGCCGCCGTCGAAGAGTAGGCCGCCACCTTCAATGCCTGCATCTGGTTCTTCTGGCCGCCGAACGTGGGGGCCAGTCCATCGATGATCAACGCGAGCACGAACGTGCCGAGCAGCGCCCCGACATAGGCGACCACCGCTGCGCGACCCGCGTACCCGATCGGCACTCGGAACGATCCGACGAAGGGCAGGCTCATGCCGATCACCGACCACCCGATGATCTGCGCGACGGGACCGATCGCCGCGAGCGGGATGATGTACCCGGTGTAGAGCGCCCCGGTGGTCGTCTGCTCCTTCTCGATCACCGGCCATTCGGCCTTCGGCTGCAGCAGGATGTTCTTGGCCCGCTCCATCAGACTCATGATGTGTGCCTCCCGATCGGGGTGCCGGTCGATGGTGCCTGTCTCGACCACCACCATGCCGCCGCAGCGGCGATTGCGCAACTCCCGTGGCGCCGCATCTTCCGCAGCACCACCGTGCTCTGGAGGGACCGGATGCGCCGCTTGTGGTTCGCGTTGTTCCTCGCCGTCACCCTGTTGTCCCACACCTTAGCGGCCCAGCTGCCCCAGCCGGCGACCGATATGCTGCGGCGCATTTTCTCCTCGCGGGATTTCGCCGGCAACTCGTTCGGCGGAGTGCGCTGGATCGAAGGCGGGGCGGCGTACCTGACGCTGGAACCGTCGGCGCTGGCGCCCGGCTCGTCGGACATCATCCGCTACGAGAGCGCCACCGGCGCCCGCCGGGTGCTCGTCTCCGCCCGCGCGCTGATGCCGCCGGGCGCGAGAACGCCGCCGGACATCGACGACTTCGAGTTCGCCCGCGGCGATTCGCTGCTGCTGGTCTTCACCAACACGCGCAAGGTGTGGCGCCGCAACACGCGCGGCGATTACTGGGTGCTCAACACCAGGCGCGGGACCCTCAAGAAACTGGGCGGCCCGGACGCCGGGCCGTCGTCCTTGATGTACGCCAAGTTCTCGCCCGCCGGCGACCGCGTCGCCTATGTGCGGCGCGGCGATCTCTACGTCGAGCAGCTCGCGGACGGCAAGATCACGCGGCTCACGATCGACGGCGACTCGCTGCACGTGAACGGGATGACCGACTGGGTCTATGAAGAGGAATTCGACCTGCGCGACGGGTTCCGTTGGTCCCCCGACGGCACGCGGATCGCCTTCTGGCATTTCGACATGACCGGCGTGCGCACGTTCACGCTGATCAACGACACCGACTCACTCTACCCGTACACCACGCCGATCCAGTACCCCAAGACCGGAACGCCCAACTCCGCCGTGAAAGCGGGGATCGTGAGCGCCGCCGGAGGGCAGCCGACCTGGATCTTCTTCCCCGACGATCCGCGCGACAACTACCTGCCGCGGATGGAGTGGATCGACACGAAGGAGCTGGTGTTACAGCGCATGAACCGCCAGCAGAACACCGACCGTGTACTGATCGCCGACGCGGTGACCGGCGGAACGCGCACCGCGCTGACGGAGGGGGACAGCGCCTGGGTGGACGTGGTCGACGACTGGCAGTGGCTGGGAGGCAGTACGCGGTTCCTGTGGGTGAGCGAGCGCGACGGGTGGCGGCACCTCTACACCGCGCCGCGCCGCGGCGGATCGCCGACGCTGATCACCCGCGGACCGTTCGACGTGATCTCCGTTGCGGCGGTCGATGAGCCGGGTGGATGGGTGTACTACATCGCGTCGCCGGACAATGCCACCGAACGCTACCTCTATCGCGTGCGGCTCGACGGCAGCGCCGCCGCCGAGCGCGTCACCCCGGCGAATGTGCGCGGGACGCACGACTACGACATTTCCCCCGATGCGCACTGGGCGATCCATCGCGTGTCGCGGTTCGATACGCCTCCCGTGACGGAGCTCGTCCGCCTGCCGTCACACCAGCTCGTCCGCACCCTGGTGGACAACGCCGCGCTGCGAGCGGCCGTCGACTCGCTGCACCAGCGGCCGGTCGAATTCTTCAAAGTCAAAGTCGGCGACAAGACGTCGCTCGACGGCTGGATGATCCGGCCGCGGGATTTCGATTCGACCAAGGCGTACCCGCTGCTGATGTACGTCTACGGCGAGCCCGCCGGGCAAACGGTGCGTGACGTGTGGTCCGGCACGCAGGGGCTGTGGCACCGCATGCTGGCCGACCAGGG
Source organism: Gemmatimonadales bacterium (assembly GCA_035262265.1). Taxonomy (GTDB): domain Bacteria; phylum Gemmatimonadota; class Gemmatimonadetes; order Gemmatimonadales; family GWC2-71-9; genus DASTHG01. The sequence continues at coordinate 5,010 of DATFTG010000150.1, read as the reverse complement.
CTACATCGTGGCCAGCGTCGACAACCGCGGCACCCCGGCCCCGCGCGGGCGCGCGTGGCGCAAGGTGGTGTACGGCCAGATCGGTGTGCTGTCGAGCCGGGAGCAGGCGGACGCGGTGCGCGCGCTGACCCGCTCGCGTCGCTACCTCGACTCCACGCGAGTGGCGATCTGGGGATGGAGCGGCGGTGGGTCGAGTACCCTGCAGGCGATGTTCCGCTACCCCGACGTCTACGCCGTCGGGATGGCGGTCGCGCCGGTGCCCGACGAGCGGCTCTACGATACGATCTACCAGGAGCGCTACATGGGGCTGCCGTCGGAGAACGCCGAAGGCTACCGGCTCGCGTCGGCGATCACCCACGCCGACGGACTGCAGGGGCACCTGCTGCTCGTACACGGCTCGGGCGACGACAACGTCCACTACCAGGGCTCGGAGCGCCTGGCCAACCGGCTCGTGTCGCTCGGTAAGCAGTTCGATTTCATGGTGTACCCCAACCGCACCCACTGCATCTGCGAGGGGCGGGGGACGACGCTGCACATCTACACGCTGTTGACGCGGTACTTGTTGGAGCACCTGCCGGCGGGACCGAAATAAGGACGGTAGGGGACGGTAGGGGGCGGTAGAGGTAATACCGTCTCCTACCGTCTCCTACTTCTCCTACCGTCCCTTACCGTCTCCTACCGTCCAGACGACCAATCCCACCCCGCACCAGGTTCCGAACGCGATCCACTCGGGCAAAGTGAAACTTCCCGGCACGCTGGGAATCACCTTCATGAGCACGATCACGACGCTGACGAGGACGCCGGCGATCGCGGCCCACGATTGCCTGCCGGTCCGCCGCCGCCGCACGATCAACGCGACGCTGGCGGCGCACCAGCCGAGGCCAGCCGCGAGCGCGCCCACCTCGGTGATCGGGATGAGCACGACGTCGCCGAAGCACGCGGCGAGCGCCGTCACGAGTGCGAGCGCGGCAACGGCCACGGCCGGGGTGCCGTAGCGCGCGTGCACGCGTCCCAGGGCCGGTGGCGCGAGGTTGCGGCGTCCGAGGGCGAAGAGCAGACGCGTCGCCGCGACGAAGTTGCCGTTGAACACCTTGATCAGGGAGAGCAGTGCGCCGGCAACGATCAGCCGCGCGATGACGGCGGAGCCGAATGCCCGCGCGAACACCGTGTCGGGGCCGAGTCCCTGGTCGACGAGCTCGCGCCAGGGTGATACCAGCGCGGTGGCGAGGATGACGAGCACGTAGAACACGGCTGCGCCGATCACCGCCTGAGTCATCGCGCGACCGAAGCCGCGCGGGTCGAATTCGGGTCGCGCCTCTTCCGCCGCTTTGCCGATCGACTCGAATCCCGTCATGAAGTAGGGGACGATCTGCAGCACCAGCAGAGTCGAAACGAGCGCGCCGCTCGAACCGGGGCGCGAGAATAAGGGCGGCAACCCGGCAGGGTCTCCCCGCAGCAATCCCAGTGTGACGAAGACGGCGACGCAAACGAGGAGTCCGACCGTGGTCGCCGTCTGCAGGCGTCCGCTCGAGCGGATCCCGCGGTAGTTGATGTAGCCGATCAGGGCTGTCACACAGAGACCGACGGCCAATCGAGGCGCGTAGATCGTCCTCCCCGCCACCTCGTAGAGGGCGCCATGGTTGATGCCGGGGAAGAGGCGGGCGAGGAGATTGCCGATCGCAACCGCTTCCCAGGGGCAGACGATGGCGTACGCGAGCACCATGACCCAACCGGCCCCGAAGCTCAGAACCGGCGGGAACACCCCATCGGTATAGGCGACCTCCCCGGCGGCATCGGGAAGCTCGTGAACCAGGGCTCCGTAGACGCGGGCGATGGGGAGGAGGCAGAGGCCGCCGGCCGCAAAGGCGAGCGCGGCGCCGCCGGGACCACCGCGGCCGAGCCAGTCTCCCATGACGACGAGCCACCCGACTCCCACCATGCTGCCGAAGCCGAAGCAGAAGTACTCGAAGGGGGAAAGGCGCCTCTGGAGCGGAGTCAGGGCCGCAGCACCGCGTACACGGGATACACCTCCCATAGAGCGCGCGGCGACGAATTGCACCGTCCGTGACCGCCATCGGTGAGGTCGCGCTTCCGCGTCGTGCGCCGATGCTGTCCGTCATAGAACGCAGCCCCGACGATGCGCACCTCGAGCGGTGCGTCGAGGTCTCCCTGTTTGTCGAGCCAGTCGCCATCGTCCTTCTTCATCTCCTTACGGCGAATCCAGCCGCGCTCGATGTAGACGTTGCGTTCGCGATCCGAGCGCGGCGCGCAACGATCGTCCGGTGTCGCGCGCGTGCGCACGAGCGTGGTGTCGGTCTTCACGCTCCAGCGGCAGTGCGGCTCGTCGCAGCGTTGCGCCGGGAGGCGCCCGGGGGCGAGCAACAGGCTGGTCACGGCGAGCGCCGGGGGCCCCCAGCACCGGTCGTGACGCGTCACGGGTTGTGGGGATGCACTACGGCTACCAGCCAGCCAACGCCGGTTCCCAGGACGGCGCCCCCGAGGACGTCGGTCGGGAAGTGGCTGCCGCCGCGCACGCGGAGCGCACCGACGCTTGCCGCTCCGGCGAAGAGGAGGATCGAGTTGCGTGTGTAGTGCGGCAGATGCTCGCGCCGGCCCATCACGAGATAGGCGGACGCGATGGAGAAGGCGACGGAGGTGTGCCCCGACGGGAACGATCGCTGGTTGTCGGGGTTCGCCGCCGCGGCGACGGCGCCGCTCGTGTACAGGACAGGTCGCTTGCGGCGCACCAGGACCTTGAGCCACTGGGTCGTTGCCGAAGTCCAGGTGATCGAGTTCGCCAGCACCGCGAGATTGCCGCGCGCTTCTCGGGCAGCGAGGTCATGCGTGGTCAGGTAGGCCGACAGGCCGCCGACCCCGACCAGCATCACGTTGCTCCCGGTCTGCGCGAACGACGAGTGCTGACTGACGGCCCAGCGGTCGATTGCGGGGAGCCCCGTCGTGTCACATGGCGCGCACGACGGGGCCCCGTGTGGCAACTTCAACAGGCCGGGGAGCAGCGCCGTCACGCCGGAGACGGTGACCGCGGCGACGTCGGCCCAATCGGCTCGATACGTCGTCGTGCCGGACGCCTGAGCGTGCCCACTGCCCGGGATTGCGGCGAAGGCGGCGAGACACCACGTAGTGAGTCGAGAACGCACGGTTACGCGCCTCCGGTGGCGAGAGTGGCTGCCAGAGACCCGCGCCGGGAATAGCGGCCATCGGGGCCGAGCTCCCAGGCCGTCGGGTCCGACAACTCGTAGCGCCGCACGACCTCCCCTTCGCGGCGCACGAGGAGCGCCGTCTTGCAATGGGTCCTGAGCTTCACCAGACCATAGACGACGTGCACGCCGGCGTCCAGCTTGCAGGACGATCTGCGGTTTCAGGATCTGATGCGTCCGAAGGGCCGATAACTCCTTCCCAGTCCTTCCCTTGCCTCAGGGGCCTGCTGCGGTTAAGCTACGAGTCTGGAAAGTTTGGGGACCGCCAGCTGACGTAGCTCAACTGGTAGAGCAGCTGATTTGTAATCAGCAGGTTAAGGGTTCGAGTCCCTTCGTCAGCTCACGAAGCTGGACGTGGAGATCGCAACTCGTTTCGCGCTGCGCGCACAATCCACCCCGCGGGGCTCACGCGGGGTGCGTCGTCAGTAGGGGAAAGAAACGCCGAGCCGAGGCGAGTCGGCAGGGGACCTGGTGGGGTGCCCGAGCGGTCAAAGGGAGCAGACTGTAAATCTGCCGGCTTCGGCCTACGAAGGTTCGAATCCTTCCCCCACCACTGGGGCGCGCGGGGAGCGCGCGGGCGTAGCTCAGTTGGTAGAGCATCAGCCTTCCAAGCTGAGGGTCACGGGTTCGAGCCCCGTCGCCCGCTCCTTGTCCTGAGGGTCCGCAGGGCCCGAAGGATCCCGATGAGGAGGCTCGCGTAGCTCAGTCGGTAGAGCGCGTCCTTGGTAAGGACGAGGTCACCGGTTCAATCCCGGTCGCGAGCTCTGGGAACTGATGACTGTTATGGATGAGGCGTTGTCTGTCGTCGGTGATCGGTAAAGACCGACGACCGGAAACTGAATATCGAGGACGATCTCTAATGGCTAAGGCGAAATTCGAGCGCAACAAGCCGCACGTCAACGTCGGCACGATCGGCCACGTGGACCACGGCAAGACGACCCTGACCGCGGCGCTGACCAAAGTGGCGGCGGACAAGGGGTGGGGCACGACCTACGTCAGCTACGACCAGGTGGCGAAGGCGTCCGAGAGCCAGGGCCGCCGCGATCCGACGAAGATCCTCACGATCGCGACGAGCCACGTGGAGTACTCGACGCCCAATCGGCACTACGCCCACGTCGACTGCCCGGGGCACGCCGACTACGTGAAGAACATGATCACGGGCGCGGCCCAGATGGATGGGGCGATTCTGGTGGTGAGCGCCGTCGATGGGCCGATGCCACAGACGCGGGAGCACATCCTGCTGGCGCGGCAGGTGAACGTGCCCTACATCGTGGTGTTTTTGAACAAGTGCGACGTGGTGGATGATCCGGAGCTCCTGGACCTGGTGGAGCTGGAGGTGCGGGAGCTGCTCTCCTCGTATGAGTTCCCGGGCGACCAGATCCCGGTGATCCGCGGCTCGGCGCTGAAGGCGATCGAAGGCGACGCGAAGTGGGTTCCGAAGATCGAGGAGCTGTTGGCGGCGCTGGACAGCTACGTGCCGGTGCCGCAGCGCGAAGTGGACAAGCCGTTCCTGATGCCGGTGGAAGACGTGTTCTCGATCACCGGGCGGGGGACGGTGGCCACGGGCCGGATCGAGCGCGGCAAGGTGAAGGTGCAGGACGAGGTGGAGATGGTGGGCTTCGGGACGGACAAGAAGGCGGTGGTCACGGGGGTCGAGATGTTCCGCAAGCTGCTCGATGAGGGGCAGGCCGGGGACAACGTCGGGCTGTTGCTGCGCGGGGTGGAGAAGACGCAGATCGAGCGCGGCATGGTGCTGGCGAAGCAGGGCTCGATCACGCCGCACACGGCGTTC
>DATFTG010000149.1:0-11684 GCA_035262265.1 Gemmatimonadales bacterium | reverse complement strand
AAGTGATCGCCCGCTACATCCACGACATATCGGCGCGCAACGAAGGGCCGTTTCTGTCGCTCAACTGCGGCGCCCTGCCGGAAAGCCTGCTCGAATCGGAGCTGTTCGGCCACGTGAAGGGGTCGTTCACCGGTGCGGTGCGCGACAAGCAGGGGTTGTTCGCCGCGGCGCGGGGCGGCACGTTCTTTCTCGACGAGATCGGCGAAATGTCGCCCGCCACGCAGGTGAAGCTGCTGCGGGTGCTGCAGGAGCGTGAAGCGATTCCCGTGGGCGGCACGGAGGCGATTCCGGTGGACGTGCGCGTTGTCGCGGCGACCAACCGGGATCTGGACGACGAAATCAAGCGGGGGCGCTTCCGCACCGACCTGTACTACCGCCTCAACGTGATCGCCCTGCACCTGCCGCCGCTGCGGGAGCGCCGCGACGACATCAAGATCTTCGTCGAAGCCTTCCTGGACCGCATCGGCAAGGAGGAGGGAGCCTCCCCCAAGCGGCTCGCCGCGGAGGCGATGGATGCGGTGCTCGCCTACGACTGGCCCGGCAACGTGCGCGAGCTGGAGAATGCTCTGGAGCGCGCGGTCGTTCTCACCAAGGGGGACGTGATTCCGCTCTCGGCGATGCCGGCCAAGCTCACCGAGCGGCGCGCCGAGCCGCTGGTGGCCGAGCGCCCCCATCCCAATCCTACGCTCGAGACGATCGAGCGCGCCTACATCACGTGGGTGCTGCAGTCGGAAGGCGGCAACAAGAGCCGCGCCGCCGAGGTGCTCGGCATCGATCCCTCCACCCTGTACCGCAAGCTGAGCCGGTACGAGGGCGATGCTCCAGTCGCGGGCTGAAGACGATCCGGTCGGGATCGAAACGCTGGAGCGGCTGGCCGCCGCCGCTCCCCGTTACAACGCCTGGCTGATCGAGCGGGTGCTGCCGTGGGTCGGCCGGCGCGTGCTCGAGATCGGGGCGGGCGTCGGCACGATGTCGGCGTTTCTAGCCGACCGCGAGCGCGTGGTGTTGTCCGATACCAATGCCGGCTACCTGGAACGGCTGCGGGCGCGGTTTGCCGGACACCCCCACATCCGCGTCGAGACGCTCCGCCTCCCGGCGACCGAGGGCGATCTCCAGGCCGAGCGGCTCGATACTATCATCTGCCTCAACGTGCTGGAACACGTCCGCGACGACGAGCTGTCGCTCGCCACGATGTTTCAGCTGCTGCAGCCGGGGGGCCGCCTCGTGTTGCTGGTGCCGTCGCTCCCGGCGATCTACGGCACCCTCGACAGGGCGCTGGGACACTTTCGCCGTTACACCCGGGCGGAGCTGCGGCGCAAATACGCGGTCGCGGGCTTTCGCATGCGGCACCTCGAATACTTCAACATGGCCGGGATCCCGGGGTGGTGGTTCACGGGGCGGGTGTTGCGGCGCGAGCTGATCCCCACGGGGTCGCTGCGCTGGTATGACGCCCTGGTGCCGCTGTTCCGGCTCGAGCGCTTCCTTCCCTGGCGGCTGGGGCAGTCGCTGATCGCGGTGGGGGAGCGTCCGGCATGAGCGATCTCACCCTCTCGGTGATCGTGCCCGCGTACAACGAAGAGGGCACCGTGGAGCAGATCGTGAGCCGGCTCCACGAGCTGCCGCTGCGTCTCGAAGTGATCGCCGTCAACGACGCGTCCAGGGACGGGACCGGGGCGGTGCTCGACCGGCTCGCCTCGCAGGGTGTGCTGCAGCGCGTCATCCACCATCCGGAGAACCGCGGCAAAGGGGCGGCGCTGCGCTCGGGGATCGCGGCGGCGACGGGCGACGTCGTCGTCGTGCAGGACGCCGACCTCGAGTACGACCCGACCGACCTGCCGCGCCTGCTCGAGCCGATCCGCTCCGGCCGCGCCGACGCGGTGTACGGCTCGCGCTTTCAGGGCGGACCGCATCGCGTGCTGTTCTTCTGGCACTCGGTGGGCAACCGGCTGCTCACGCTCGTCTCCAACATGTTCACCAACCTGAACCTCACCGACATGGAGACGTGCTACAAGCTGGTGCGGCGCGACCTGCTGCAGCGGCTGCCGCTGACCTCCGACCGCTTCGGCTTCGAGGTGGAAATCACCGCGCGGCTTTCCCAGGCGGGGGCGCGGATCTGGGAGCTGCCGATCACCTACAGCGGCCGCACCTATGCCGAGGGGAAGAAGATCACCTGGCGCGACGGGCTGGCGGCGCTGTGGCACATCGTGCGCTACAACGTGGCGCCGCCGGGCGGGGACTGGCGCCAGCGGTGACCAGCGCCGCGCGATCCGCGCTGATCGTCGGCTCGCTCGTTCTCGCAGGAAGAGCGCTCGCGCTCAACCGAGCGTTGATCGGCGTGTCGTACGACGACGGGCTGTACGCCGGCGCGGCGATCGCCCTCGCGCACGGGCAGGGGTACGTCCACCCACACCTCCCCGGCACGCCGGCGGTCGTGCATTACCCGCCGGTCTATCCGCTCGTCCTGGCGCCGCTGTTCGGCACGCTGTCGGTGGATGTCGCGGGATTCGCCTGCAAGGTCCTCAACGTCATCATTGCCGCGATCACGGCGGCGCTCATCGCGTGGCATGCGGCGCGGAGCGAGCTCCTCGGGGCCGGTGCGCCGCGCTGGCTCGCGCCCGCGGTGGTCACGGCGGCCGCGCTCGCGATCCCGTGTCTCGTGCTGCAGACAGCCCTCTACGCCGAGCCCCTCTTCGGATTGTGGCTCGCCCTCGCCGTCGTCGTCGCCGATGCCCCGATCGATGCGGGGTCCCCACTGCGGGGTGCGCTCATCGCGGGCAGCGCCGCCGCTCTGGCCCTGCTCACGCGCTCGATCGGCGTCGCCGCGGGCGCCGGTGTGGCAGGGTTCCTGCTGCTGGTGCGCAAGGTTCCGCTGCGGCACGCGGCGCTCGCGGCGCTGCCGGTCGCCGTCGCCGCGATCGGGTGGGGGTGGTGGACGGCGGCGCACGCTCGCGGCATCGACCCCGCGATGGCGATCAATTACGGCAGCTACGCGGAGGTAGTGAAGCAAAGCGGGCTCAGCGCCTGGACCAGGAGTATTCCCGACCTGGCGCGGCCCGTCGGCACGATCACCCTCGCCTGGGTGGGATCGCGGCCGCTGTACCTCGTCTTCGGCATCGCGGCACTGCTCGTCGGCGTGTACGGATGGTGGCTCGTGTGGCGCCGGTCGGCCATCGGTTTCACGCTCGTCGGATACTTCGCCATTCTCGCCGTCTGGCCGTTCGACCCCGATCGCTTCGAGTGGGCGGTGCTGCCATGGATCGTCCTCATCTGGACCGCGGGTGCCGTACGGCTCTACCAGCAGGACCGGCGGCTGCATATCCCGGTGGGACTGTTGGCGGCCGCCATCGTCATCGGCTACCTGATACAGGAATCGACCGGCCTCGCGCACCGGGGATGGCGCAACGCCTACGTGCAGGCCAATGGAGCGTTCCACGAGATGCTCCCGACATTGACGGCGCTGCCGGCCGACGCCGTGCTCGCCTCCGACGGTGAGGCGCTGGTGTGGCTCTACACGCGGCACCACACCGTGCCGTTCTACGTCTACGGTTACCGCGACGGCCAGTGGGTGCAGCCGACGCCGGCGGTGCAGCGCGCGTATCTCGAGCGCATGGGCGTGACCCACGTACTGCTCACGGGATTCGGCGGCGGATCGGATCAGGAGCTGAACGCGCTGCTCGGCGCGTATCCGGGCTGGCTCACCGCCGTGCACGTCTGGCCCGGTGGCAAGGCGCTGTTTCAGGTGCGGCGGTGACTCCGCGGCGCCTCTATCTCGCCGTCGCAGCGAGCGCGTTCGTCGCCTATCTCCCGTCGCTGTGGAATCGCTTCGCGCTGGACGACATCTACATCGTCGTGCTCAATCCGCTGGTGCGCGCGCCGTCCGGCTTGTGGCGCGCGTTCGGCGCATCGTATTGGGCGGGGAACCTCAACACCACCGTCTATCGCCCCCTGGCCGTGGCGACCTACGCGCTCGATTGGATGGTCGGTTCGGTCGCCTGGTTCCATCTCGTCAACGTCGCGTGGCACATCGCAGCCACGCTGCTCGTCGCCCACCTCGCGCGTCGCTGGGCGGGTGACGCGGCGGCGGTGGTCGCCGGAGTGGTATTCGCGGTGCATCCGGTGCACGTGGAGGCGGTCGCTAACATAGTGGGGCGCAACGAGTTAATGGCGGCAGCATTCGCGCTCCTCGCCGTGTTCGCGGCGCTCGAATACGAGCGGCCGGTGCTCAGCGCGGTCGCGTTCGGATGCGGGCTGTTGAGCAAGGAGAACGCGATCGTCACGCCGGCACTGATCGGGTTCGCGTGGCTCCTGGGAGTGAAGCCGTTGCCGGCGCGGCGCCGTCTCGCCTGGTTCGCGGCGACGTGGGCGATCGTCGCGATCGCCTACTTCGCGCTGCGTTACGTCGTCTTCCGGTCGTACGGCGCGGGGATCGTCGCCGTGGCGCCGGTGTTCAACGGCGCGTCGCCGCTCACGGTGCGGCTCACCGCCGTGGCTGCGTTGGGCGACGTCGCCCGCCTGCTGCTCTTCCCGCTGCACCTGCGGGCCGATTATTCGCCGGCCGAGCGCACGGCGGTGACGTCGGTTGTGGATGCGCGGTTCCTCGTGGGAGTGCTGGTCGTCGCCCTGTGGGGAGCGCTGCTGCTGCTCGCCTGGAAGCGCCGCCGCGCGCTCGAGGCGTATGGGCTGGGGTGGATCGCCATCGCGTATTCTCCCGTCGCCAGTCTGCTGTTTCCGATTGGTGTGCTCATCGCCGAGCGGACACTTTACCTGCCGTCGGTCGGGCTGTCGCTCGCCGTAGGTGGTGTGCTTCGTCATCTCAAGGGGCGCCTGCTGGCGCTCGCTGCCGCTGCGCTGTTCATCCTGGGTGGGGCCCGCACCTGGCTGCGCGTCCCGGCTTGGAAGGACAACCTGAGCGCGACCAATGCCCTGCTTACGGACGCGCCGCGCTCGTATCACGCGTACGACCTCGCCGGCTGGCAGCTCTTGTGGGACCGCCAGACCGACAAGGCGCTGCAGTATTTCCTGCACGCAACTGAGTTGTACCAGCGCGATCAACGCGTCTATCTCGCCGCCGCGGACGCGGCGTTCACGCTGCACCGGCCGGCACTGGCTGATTCGCTGCTCGCTATCGCCGACATGATCTGCCCGCAATGCCCCGCGAGCTACGCCAACCAGGTCGGCGCCGCGCGCTTGCGCGGCGATTCGGCCTCGGCCGACTCGATTGCGGCGCACGCCGCACGACGGAGGACGGCGCCGTGATCCCCCTGAACCGCCGCCAGCTGTTCGGCATCGTGGCGGGCGTCGCGATCGTCGTCTACCTGCCCGCGCTGCGGAACGCCTTCGCGCTGGACGACGTTTCGATCATTCAGACCAACCCCTGGGTGCACCGCTGGGCGGAGCTGTGGCAGGCGTTCGGCCAGCCCTATTGGCCGCCGTGGCTCGGCGCCGCCATGTATCGCCCGCTGCCGATCGTTTCGTACGCGGTCGACTGGCATACCGAGTCGCTGGTGTGGTTCCACGCCGTCAATCTCTTGTGGCACGGCGGGGTCAGCGTCGCCATCGCGGCGTTGCTGCTCCGTCTGACCGATTCGGATCGCGCAGCGCTGCTCGGCGGCGTGCTGTTCGCCGTGCATCCGTTGCACGTCGAAGCGGTGGCCAACATCGTCGGACGCGCCGAGGTGATGGCGGCCCTGTTCACGGTGCTTGCCGTGTACGCGGCCCTCGAGCGCGATCGGCTGTGGTGGAGCCTCGCCGCCCTCGCCCTGGGGCTGCTCTGCAAGGAGACGGCAGCCACGGTCCCGGCCCTCGTCGTGTGGGGATGGATGCTCGGGATCGGTCGCCCCGAGCGGCGTCGCATGATCGCCTACGCCGTCGGATGGGGCGTCGTCGCGGTCGTCTATCTGGGAATCCGCTGGTCGATCCTGCATCCCTACGCCCGGATGGAGCACCTGGCGGCGGTGTTCATCGGGGCGAGCCCCCTGTCGGTGCGTCTCACGACCGTCGCCGCGCTCACCGACATCGCCCGGCTGCTGGTCTTCCCGGCGGTGCTGCGGGTGGACTATTCGCCCGCCGAGCGGACGCTCGTGACTTCGCCGCTCGACAGCCGCTTCCTGCTCGGCGTGTTGTGCGTCGCGCTGTGGGCGGGGCTCCTGGTGCTGGCCTGGCGGCGCGGCCGGCGGGTCGAGGCGTTCGGGCTGGGGTGGATCGCCATCGCGTTCCTCCCCGTCGCCAACCTGTTCTTCCCCACCGGTGTTCTCGTCGCTGAGCGGACGCTGTACCTGCCGAGTGTCGGGCTGGCGCTCGCCGTGGGAGCATGGCTGCGGCAGATCCCGCCTCGCCAGTATGTGGTAGCGCTTGCCGCGCTGGCGGTGCTCGGAGGAGTCCGCACGTGGACTCGGGCGCCGGTGTGGCGGAATTCCCGGACGGTCGCGTTGAGCGTGTTGGAAGATTCGCCGCGGTCGTTCAGCGGGCCGGCGCGGATGATCGGGATCTACCTCGCCGAACACCAACCGGCGAAGGCGCTCGGTGCCTTCCGGGAGGCAACGGCCATCTTCGACCGCGTGCCGCCGGTATTCTTGCAGGGGGCCGACGCCGCGTTCGCCGTGGGGCAGCCGCAGCTCGCCGACTCGCTGCTCGACCGCATGGAGCAGCTCTGCTATCGCTGCCTCTATTACTACCAGTACGAGGCGGGTACTGCGCTGGCGCGCGGCGATACGGCGGTCGCCGAATCGATCCTCGTCCGCATGCGGCGGCTCGGTGGGGCGTCGGGGAAGATCGACCGGTGACGCGGGCGCAGCTCGGTCTGTACGCCGCCGTCTGGGCCGCGGGAACGGCCTTGTACCTCCCGACCGTCCGCTACGACTACGTCCAGGACGATCGCGCCATCATCGTCCTGAATCCGGTCGCTCACGCTCCCGGCGCGGCGCTCGCGGCATTCGGACAGCCGTACTGGCCGCCGCCGGCGGAAGCGGGGCTGTACCGGCCGATCACGGTCCTCAGCTTCGCGCTGGACTGGAGCCTCACGGGCGGCAGCGCCGCCTGGATGCATGTCGAGAACGCGGTGTGGCACGGATTCGCTTCGTTGCTCGTGCTTCTCGTCGCGTTGCGCTGGCTGCCGCCGGCGGGAGCGGCCGCCGCGGGGCTGCTGTTCGCCGTTCATCCCGTTCACGTCGAAGGGGTCGCCAATCTCGTCTCGCGCAGCGAAGTGCTCGCCGCGCTCGGGATGTTGGGCGCGCTGCTCTGCGCGCGGCGCCGTCTCTGGGCAGCCGCGATCCTGTGCGCGCTGTTCGCGATGTTCAGCAAGGAGCGGGGCGTCGTGGCCCTCCCCCTGATCGCGCTCGACGACTGGCTGCGGCCGGCGGAAGAGCCACCCTATCCGCGACCATTCTACGCGGCGCTCGCGGCGGTGACGCTCGGCTACTTCCTCGTGTGGCTGCGCATCGGCCACAACGCGGCTGCCGACGTCGCGCCCCCGTTCATCGGTGCCGGTGTCGGCGCCCGGTTAGCGATGGCGCTGCCGGCGCTGTGGCGGGCGGCGGTGCTGCTGTTCTACCCGGTCACGTTGTCGGCCGATTACGGACCGCAGGTCATCCCCTACCGCACCGGGGTCTCGTTCGCGGCGCTCGCCGGTGTGTGCGTCGTGGTTGGAGTCGTCTGGCTGGCGCTCGCCGCGCGCCGCCGGGCTCCGGCCCTCAGCTTCGCCGCCGGAGCCGCTGCCATCGCCGCCCTCCCTACCTCGAATCTGGTGTTCCCGTCCGGAATCGTTCTTGCGGAGCGCGATCTCTACCTCCCGGTGCTCATCCCCGCGATCGGGTTCGCAGCGGTGCTCGGGTGGAGCCTCGAGCGGTGGCCGCGCGCGCGCGCCGGCATCGTGGCGGGAACGGTGCTCGCCCTGCTCGCGGCGCGGACGCTGGTGCGGCTGCCGGCGTGGACCGACAACCGCTGGTTTCTGTTGACCCTGCTGAGCGAGCATCCCGAGTCGTATCGCGGCCAACAGTCTGCCGGCGCCGTTCTCTCGGGCGCGGGCGATACCGCAGGGGCCAGGATCCGCTACGCGCGCGCCGAATCGCTTTTCACCGGCGACCCCCACTTCAATGCCGGCTACGCTTTCTTTCTCATGGGACGCGGCGACACGACTGCGGCGGCGTCGCTGCTCGAGCGAGTCCGTCGGGTGCTTCCGCGCGAGCGCGTCGCGATGCGAGTCGAGTTTCTGCTTGCCCTGCAGCGTGGGGAGAGAGCGCGCGCGGGGGCGGTGGTGGACACGGCACTGCGGTGGTTCCCCTATGAGGCCGCGTGGTACTCGGCGCGTCTCGGGTCTCGTCCCTGAAGGCACCTTCACGATTGCGCATTTGGGCCGAAGTGCAACTAAGCCTCCGGGTCTAGCGGAAAACCCAGAACGGCGGGGTCATCCCCGCCGTTCTGCTTTTCGCGCGTTTCATTCCCCGGCCTTGCAAAAAGCGCGACTGGAGCACTTGTGGGGGACCGACTACAATTCGCTAACCGATTGGCACAGAATGAGTTGAATGCGAGCTGAAGTTCGGCACAGGCTTTGCCAGCTTGAAGCACGGAATTCAAAGCGCCCCACCTTTTCTTTTGACAGGGAGACGTAGATGAACCGGAAGGGTTTTACGCTCATTGAGCTGTTGATCGTGGTCGTGATCATCGGCATTCTGGCCGCGATCGCGATTCCGAAGTTCGCCAACACCAAGCAGAAGGCGTACATCGCGTCGATGAAGACCGATCTGCGTAACCTCGTGACGGCCGAAGAGGCCTACTTCGCCGATTCGGTGAAGTACACGAGCAACCTGGGCACGAACTTCGCCGTGACGACCGGCAACGTGCTGGGGACCATCACGGTGACCGGCGACGGCTGGAACGCGACGATCACGAACACCAACCTGGCGAGCCCGCTGCATACGTGCGCGATCTACATCGGCAGCACGTCGGTCGCTCCCGCCAGCAAGGAAGGCGAGCCGAAGTGCAACTAAGCCTCCGGGCTTAGTGGAGAACGGAGAACGGCGGGGACATCCCCGCCGTTCTTTTTTTCTCCGGCGTTCCCATATTCTGACGTGACCGTGAAACCGTCCCTGCGGGCTGTGCTGCTGGTGCAGCTCGCCTTTCTCGCGGCGACGGCTCTGATCCTCGGCGTCGCCACGAGTATCCTCGCGTCCACCTTCGCGCCAGGGGCGGAGTTTCCGCTCGTGCTGGCGATCGTGGCCGGAGACGTCGTCATCTTCATCGCGTTCGGCCACTATCTCGTCACCCGGCTCGTCCTGAAGCCGCTGGCCGAGCTGCACCGGGCCGCGGACGCGGTGATCCACGGTAACCTCGATGCGCGCGCCCCCGAGGCTGAAACCGCCGACTTCACCCGCCTGGGCGAACGCTTCAATCGCATGACCGATCACCTGCTGGACGCACAGAGCCAGCTGGTGCGGGCGGAGAAGCTCGCCACCGTCGGGCGTCTCGCCGCCGGCATCGCGCACGAGGTCGGCAATCCGCTCGGCGGAGCCTCGACCTACCTCGAAGTGCTGCGGCGGCGCGGGGCCGAGACGGAAGTGGTCGCGGCGCTGCGGCGCGAGCTCGACCGTATCGACAAGATCGTCCGCAGCCTGCTCGATTACGCTCGACCCCGCGAGGAAGCGCTGCAACCGGTGGACGTCGCCGTCGTCCTGACGGCTGCGTTGGACCTGCTGCGGGCACAGGGCGCGCTGCACACGACGCGCGCCGAGATCGACGTCCCCACTGCGTTGCCGCGCGTCCTGGGGCGTGCGCACGAGCTGGAGCAGGCGGTGGTCAACCTGCTCCTCAACGGCGTGGACGCGGCGCCGCACGGCATCCTGTTGCTGGGGGCGCGGCCCTGGGGCTACGCGCCGGAGCGGGTCATCCCGCGCCGCGCGGGAGACACGAGTGACGCCTTCTTCCCGCGCACGCCGAGCCGGCAGCCCTCGCGGATCGAGCTGGAGCCGGGCACGCCGGGGGTGTTGATCTTCGTCGCCGACTCGGGGTCCGGGATCCCCGCCGCCGACCGGGACAAGGTGTTCGAGCCGTTTTACACGACCAAGGACCCGGGCCGTGGGACTGGTCTCGGGCTCGCGATCGTGGCCCGGGTGGTGTTCGAAATGGGCGGCGTGGTGTGGTTGGAGCAGGCGCGTGAAGGGGGAGCGGCGTTCAAGATCTTTCTGCCGGCGGCGACTTCATGACTGCGAATGCAGAATGCAGAATGGTGACTCCATGACTGCGAATGCAGAATGCAGAATGTTGAATGCAGAATTGCGGATGCAAAATTGTACTCAAGGCAGCGTCATGTGACCATTCTGCATTCTTCATTCATCATTCTGCATTTACCATGAGTCGCGTTCTTATCGTCGACGACGAGCCCGGGCTGCGCCAGTCGCTGGCCCTCCTGCTCGGCGACGCGGGCTACGAGGTCGCGGCCGAGGCCGACGGGCGCCGGGCGCTCGAGCGCGCCACCACCGAGCCGTTCGACCTCATTCTGTGCGACGTCCGTATGCCGGCGATGTCGGGTCTCGACTTTCTGCGCGGCTACCGCGGGCGTGGCGGCACCGCGCTCGTGATCATGATGAGCGCCTACGGCGGGGAAGACGCGGCACTGCAGGCGATGCACGAGGGGGCGTACGACTATGTCCCCAAGCCTTTCCGCCCCGATGAGGTCGTCCTGGCGCTGCGCAAGGCGGAGGAGCGCGAGAAGCTGCGGCGCACCGTCGCCGGACTGCAGGCGCAGCTCGACTCGAGCCCCGACCGTCGCGCCCTCGTCGCCCAGAGCGCGGCGATGCGCGCCGCCCTCGACATCGTGGCGCGCGTCGCGGAGCACGCGACCACCGTCCTGGTGACGGGGGAGAGCGGCACCGGCAAGGAGGTCATCGCCCAGGCGATTCACCGCGCCAGCCCCAGAGCCCAAGCGGCGTTCATCGGCGTCAACTGCGCCGCCATCCCTGAAAACCTGCTCGAATCGGAGCTGTTCGGTCACGTACGGGGCGCCTTCACCGGCGCATCGGCCGACAAGCCGGGCCTGTTCGAGCAGGCCTCGGGCGGCACGCTGCTGCTCGACGAAATCGGCGAGCTGCCGCTCGGCCTGCAGGCGAAGCTGCTGCGGGCGCTGCAGGAGGGTGAGATCCGCCGCGTGGGGGACCAGCGCAACCGCAAGATCGACGTGCGCGTGTTGGCCGCGACAGCCCGCGACCTCGCCGCAGAAGTGAAAGCGGGGCGGTTTCGCGAAGACCTGTTTTATCGCGTCCACGTCGTGACGATCCACCTCCCGCCGCTGCGCGAGCGGGCGGAGGATGTGGCGCCGCTGGCGCTGCTGTTCGCCGCACGGCTCGCGGCGCGGTTCGGGTCCCCGCTGACGCTCTCCCCCGCCGCACTCGAGTGGCTCGCGGCACAGCCATGGCCCGGCAACGTCCGCGAGCTCGAAAATGCGGTGGAGCGGGCAGCGGTTCTGTCGGGGAAGACGACGCTCGGTCCCGAAGACTTCACCGCGACGCCGCGTCCGCGGCCGGCTGGCCTGACGCCACAAGAGATGACCTTGAGCGCCGCCGTCGCAGCGGCGGAGCGGGACGCCATCCGTCAGGCGTTGGAGGCTTGTGGCGGCAACCGACGTGACGCGGCGTCCCGGCTGGGCATCAGCCTGCGATCGCTGTTCTACAAGCTGAAGCAACTGGGGCTGGAGT
>DATFTG010000148.1:0-11050 GCA_035262265.1 Gemmatimonadales bacterium | reverse complement strand
TTCCAGCATCGGCCCGATTCCACCGGCTCGGACAAACGCCCACACGAACAGCGCCACGCCGACCACCAGCAGGAACGGGCTGCCCCACGTCTCGAGGAACTTGATCGAGTCCATGCCCCGCAGCACGATCCAGACGTTCATTGCCCAGAACAACATGAAGCAGAGGAACTCGCCCGTTCCGAGGCCGACGAACCGGGGCAGGAACTCCGGCAGCGTTGCGATTCCCGGCCACAGCACTTCGAGCAGCTTGAAGATCGCCCAGCCGCCGATCCATGTCTGGATGCCGAACCATCCGCAGGCGACGAGCCCGCGCAGCAGCGCGGGGATGTTCGCGCCGAGCACCCCGAACGACGCACGCGCGAGCACGGGGAAGGGGACGCCGTAACGCGTCCCCGCATGCGAATTGAGCGCAATCGGGATCAGCACGACCAGGTTGCCGAGTACGACGGCGCCGACCGCCGCCTGCCACGTCCAGCCACGATCGACGAGGCTCGACGCCAGCGTGTAGGTGGGGATGCAGATCGCCATGCCGATCCACAGCGCGGCAATATGCCACCAGTTCCACGTGCGCCGCTCGGGCCCCACCGGCGCCAGATCGGGATTGCTGAGAGTCGCGTCCCGCGTCGCGATCTCAGTCATTGTGCCTCAGCCGATAGCCGAAAACCGATGCGCATCTAGTGAGTGGGCTCCCGCTGCAGAAACCGTCCCCGCCCGATCGTCCCGACGAACTTGCCGTCGCGCGCCTGCACCGCGCCGCGCACCGTGACGACGCTCGCCCGACCGACGCGCTCCCATCCCTCATAAGCGTTGTAGTCGACTTTGGAATGACTCGTCGCCTGTGAGAAAGTGCCGCGGAACGCCGGATCGTAGACGACGAGATCGGCGTCGCTCCCGACCTGGATCGTGCCTTTCCGGGGATAGAGGCCGAAGATCTGCGCCGCCTGCGTGCTGCAGGCGTCCACCATGGTGCGCAGCGAGATCCGCTCGGCGCACACGCCGTGGCTGTGGACGAGGTCGACGCGCTCCTGCAGGCTGGCGATCCCGTTCGGGATCTTGGTGAACGCCTCGCGGCCCATCTGCTTCTGATCCTTGAAGCGGAATGGCGCGTGATCGGTCCCGATCGTGCTGATGGCGCGCGACTTTACCCCGTTCCACAGCACCGCGTGATTGCTCTTGGCCCGCAGCGGCGGCGACATCACGTACTTGGCTCCCTCGAAGCCGGGCCGCTCGGCGTAAGTCTCGTCGAGCACGAAATGCGGGATCACCGATTCGATCCAGACGTTCACGCCCCGGTACCGCGCCGCCAACGCAGCCCGTACGGCTTCGTCGCACGACGTGTGCACCGTATACACATGGGTGCCGAGCAGCTGGGCAAACGTACAGAGGTGATGAACGCCGTCGGCTTCCACCACCGGCGGGCGCGACGGCCCGTGCCATTCGGGTCCGGTCTTGCCCGCGCCGAGCAGCGCTTTCTGCAGGGCGTCGATGGCGTCGGCGTTCTCGCAGTGGGCGGTGACGATCACGCCCAGCTCGCGCGCCAGCTTCATCGCCGCGAAGAGTTCTTCGTCGGAGAGGTTCAGCGCTCCCTTATAGGCGAGGAACACCTTGAACGACGCCACTCCGGCTGCGACGATCTTGCGGAACTGGTCGTGCACCCTGGCATCGAAGCGCACCACCGACATGTGAAAGGTGTAATCGAGCGCCGCGAGCGGCTTCGCCTTGTCGCGCCACAGCTCGAAGGCGTCGTAGGGCTCGTCGGTGGGGCCGGGGCAGATCATCTCGATCAGCGTCGTCGTGCCGCCTGCCAGCGCCGCCCGGCTCGCCGAGTCGTAATCATCGGCGGCGAACGTCCCCATGAACGGCAGGTAGATGTGCACGTGGGGATCGATGAACCCGGGCATCACGTATTTGCCCGCGGCCTCGATGACCTCGGTGCCCGGCGGCAGGCTCTGGGGGTCGATCGACGGCTCGATGCGGGTGATCGTCTCGCCGGCGCAGTAGACGTCGGCGGCGTAGTCGTCGGTGGCAGTGACGACTCGGCCGCCCTTGACCAGCAGCGGCATTACGGCACCTGCCTCACCATGTCCTCGTACGTCTCGGGCCGCCGGTCGCGGAAGAACTGCCAGGTGCGCCGCACCTCCTCGATCATGTCGAGATTCATCTCGGCGGTCACCAGCTCGTCCTTGTCCTCGCTCGCCTGAGCGAGGAAGTTGCCGCGCGGGTCGACGAAGTAGCTCGAGCCGTAGAACTGCCCGATGTTCCACGGCGCCTCGGTGCCGACGCGGTTGGAGCAGCCCATGAAGTAGCCGTTGGCGACTGCGTGCGCCGGCTGCTCCAGCTTCCAGAGGTACTGCGACAACCCCTTCACCGTCGCCGAAGGGTTGAAGACGATCTCGGCGCCGTGCAGGCCGAGCAGCCGCGCGCCTTCGGGGAAGTGGCGGTCGTAGCAGATGTAGACGCCGATCGTGGCGTAGCGCGTCTTGAACACCGGATAGCCGAGGTTCCCCGGCTTGAAGAAGTACTTCTCCCAGAAGCCCGCGGTGTGGGGGATGTGATTCTTGCGGTATTTGCCGAGGTAGGTCCCGTCGGCGTCGATCACGGCCGCGGTGTTGTAGTAAACGCCCGCCATTTCGCGCTCGTAGATCGGCACGATCATCGCCATGTCGTGCCGCTTGGCGATCCCCTGCATGCGCTCGATCGTCGGACCGGGAATGGGCTCGGCGATGTCGCACCACTTGGCGTCCTGGGAGGGGCAGAAGTACGGACCGTTGAACACTTCCTGCAGGCAGAGGATCTGCGTACCGCGCTTGCCGGCCTCCTCGATGAAGGGGAGATGCTTTTCGAGCATCGCGTCCCGCACTTTGCCGACCGGAGCGTTCGCGTCGTTCACCGGATTCGACATCTGGATCAGCCCGCCCACGACCGTGCGCGCCATCAGAACCACCTCGAAATGACGACTTTCTTGTCGGTGAAGAATTGCACTGAGTCCTGCCCATGGGCTTTGAGATCGCCGTAGAACGACCCCTTCGTGCCCCCGAACGGGAAAAACGCCATCGGGGCCGCGACCCCGATGTTGACGCCGATCATCGAGACGCCGCAGCGATAGCGGAACTCGCGCGCCGTCTTGCCGCTGGACGTGAAGATCGACGTAGCGTTGGCGAACGGGCTCGCGTGCACCAGCGACAGCGCTTCATCGAGATCGGCGGCCCGGGTGATCGAGGCGACGGGACCGAAGATCTCTTCCTTGCCGATCGTCATCACGGGCGTGACGCCGTCGAAGATCGTCGGTCCCAGGAATTGTCCCCTGGGATACTCGGCGACGCGCGCCGTCCGGCCGTCGAGCAACAGGTCGGCGCCGTCCTTCACTCCCGCGTCGATGAAGCCCGTGACGCGCTCTTTCTGCCGCGCCGAGACGACGGGTCCGAGCGTGACGCCGTCGTCCAGTCCGTAGCCCAGCTTCAATCCCTTCGCTGCGCCGAGCAGGCGGTCCTTGAACGGCCCATACGCCGCGCCCGCCGCGACGACGACGCTGCCGGCGAGACAGCGCTGGCCGGCGCACCCGAACAGCGACTCGGTGACGATCTGCGTCGTGCGGTCGAGGTCGGCGTCGGGCATGACGATGACGTGATTCTTGGCGCCGCCGAGCGCCTGCACCCGCTTGCCGTGCCGCGCGGCGGTGGCGTAGACGTGCCGCGCCACCGGCGACGACCCGACGAAGGAGATCCCCACGATGTCGGGATGCTCGAGCAGCGCGTTGACGGCATCCTTGCCGCCGTGCACCAGGTTCAAGACGCCCGCCGGGATACCCGCCTCGTGGGCCAGCTCGACCATGCGCTGCTGCGACAGCGGCACCTGCTCCGACGGCTTGATGATGAAGGTGTTGCCGCACGCGATCGCGTACGGCCAGAACCACAGCGGCACCATCGCCGGGAAATTGAAGGGCGTTACGCCCGCAAAGACCCCCATCGGCTGGCGCACGAATTCGCAATCGATGCCGGCGGCGACATCTTCGAGTGTCGCGCCCATCATCAGGGTGGGGATGCCGCAGGCGTGCTCGACGTTTTCGATACCGCGCCGCACCGATCCGCGGGCTTCGTCCAGCGTCTTTCCATTCTCCTGCGTCACGATCCCGGCCAGCTCGTCGAAATGCGCTTCGAGCAGCGCCTTGAAGGCGAAGAGAGAGCGCGCGCGCACCACGGGTGGCGTGCTGCGCCACTTGGGGAACGCTGCCAGCGCCGCCTGGACGGCGGCGTCGACTTCGCGGGCCCCGGAGAGGGGCACCCGGCCGAGCGTCTCTCCGGTGGCGGGATTGGTGAGTGGGAGCGAATCGGCGGAGCCGGATCGGACCCAGGCGCCGCCGATGTAGTTCGCAATGGGAACGTCTGCCGCCCGGGCGGCTGAAGCCAGCCTGGTCACCATTGACAAGCCCCTGCAATCGTCTAACTAATTGGGACGTCCCAAGGTAGGGCTCCGGACCACAATCGGGAAGGGAGACGCATGCGATTCGGGACCTGGGCTTTGATCGGCGTCGGCGCACTGGCGACTGTGGGATGTCCCAATTCCCAGCTCCAGCACATCGTCGGCATAGGTAGCGGTGGAGGTGGCGCGCAACGGCTGGCATTTGTCGCCGAGCCATCGACCGCTCACGCTGGCGCCTTCATCACGCCTGCGGTGCAGGTGGCCGTGGAAGACACTCTGGGGAACGTCATCACGACGTTTTCGGGTGGAGTCACGCTGGCCCTGAGCACCAACCCGGGCTTCGCGACTCTCTCGGGAACGACGACGGTGGTGCTGGTATCCGGGGTGGCGAACTTCTCCGATCTCACGATCAACAACGCCGCGAATGGCTACGTGCTGAGCGCCTCCTCGTCCGGTCTCAGCACCGTCACGAGCACGTCGTTCAACATCATCCCGTAATTCACTGACTCCCCGCGGTGGCCATGGTGACGGCATGGCCCCGCGTCTTCAGCGCCTGCAGCATCATCGTCTTCTCGATCGCCTTGAGGTAGGCCTCGTCGGGCGTGATCTGTTTCTTCTCCACCAGCTCGAGCAGGCAGTCGTTCAGCGTGATCATCCCGATCTTGCGGCTCGTTTGGATGATCGAGGGAATCTGAAACGTCTTGCCCTCGCGGATCAGATTGGAAACCGCCGGGGTCGCCAGCAGGACTTCGCGCGCGGCGACGCGGCCGCCGCCGATCTTCTTGCACAGCGTCTGGCTGATGACGCCCTTGAGCGACTCCGACAGCATCACGCGGATCTGCGCCTGCCGGTCGGCGGGGAACTGGTCGATGATGCGGTCGACGGTCGAGGCGGCGGTCGTCGTGTGCAGGGTGCCGAACACGAGGTGGCCCGTTTCCGCGGTCTCGATCGCGATCGCGATCGTCTCGAGGTCGCGCATCTCCCCGACGAGCACGATGTCGGGATCCTCCCGCAACGCCGCCCGCAGCGCCGTCTTGAAGCTCTCGGTGTGCAGGTGCACCTGGCGCTGCGTGATGAGGCAGCGCTTGTTCTCGTGCACGAACTCGATCGGGTCTTCGATCGTGACGATGTGGTCGGTCCGCTCGCGGTTGATGAGGTCGATCAGGGCGCACAGCGTCGTCGATTTCCCCGATCCCGTGGGTCCGGAGACGAGCACCAGCCCCTTGTTGAGGAAGGCGAGCTGCGTGATCTCCTTGCCGAGCCCCATCTCCTCGACGGTCACGACCTTCGCCGGAATGACGCGGAACACCGCTACGGGACCCTTGCGGTCGCGCGCGGCATTGACGCGGAACCGCGCCAACCCCTCGATCTCGTACGCGA
This sequence comes from Gemmatimonadales bacterium, assembly GCA_035262265.1. Taxonomy (GTDB): domain Bacteria; phylum Gemmatimonadota; class Gemmatimonadetes; order Gemmatimonadales; family GWC2-71-9; genus DASTHG01. The sequence goes on along the minus strand of DATFTG010000148.1, from coordinate 5,251 downwards.
AATCCGAGTCGCCCGTCTCCTTCCACTCGCCGCGATTGCGCTCCGGCATGATCGCGAGCAGCGTCAGCGCCAGCTGGTCGGCGGTGAGCGCCGTGCCCTTCTGGCGCGTGATTTCCCCGTGGGTACGGAACACCGGCGGCTCACCGACGCGCAGGTGCAGGTCGGAAGAGGCGCTCTGCACCAGCTCCTTGAGCAGCACGCCGAGCCGCTTTTCGGCCGCCTGATACTGATCCTCGGCGAACTCGGCCGGCAACCCGCTGCTGCGCGCGACGGGCTCGACGGCGGCGGGCGGCTCCGGTGCCTCGAGCAGGGGCGCGGCGGCGATGGCGGACGGGCGCGGGGGCCTGGGCGGCGGTCCCACGGATTTGACCCCGGCGGAGCGCTGCGCCGCCGCACCTGCCGCGGGGCGCGGCTGGCCGGCTGGCGCCGTGACACTCGGGGTTGGAGGCGGCTCGGGCTCGGGGTCCGCGGTGGCGCGCCGCGCGGGGGAGATAACGGCGGTCAGGCGCCCCGTTTCCGGCACGATGCGCACTTTGACGAGCCCGCGGTCGGCGACGTAGTCGAACTCCGTCTCGGCGCGCTTGTCGATCTTGTCGGCGGCGTCGGACGGCGCCACTTCGGTCAGGAGCGCGTATATGTGCGCGTCGGTGAGCGGCTGCTTGCTCACCTTGCGGGGCTTGCCGCCCTTCACGATGGTCACCGGCTCGTCCGGCAGCAGGTACAGCTGGTCCCCCTGCTCGCGCAGCAGGACGTCGACGAAGGGATCGAGGCGCGTCGCCACGGGTCAGTCCCGCGGCCGCGCGAACAGCACATGCGCGCGGTTCACGTAGTGGATACTCTCGTCGGTGGATAGCTCGAAAAACGGAGCGCTGGTGGCGTTGAGATAGTCGAGCGCCCGGGAATGCTGCTCCGGCAGCTCGACCGCCGCCCGCCCGAACATGGTGGACCCGTTGGCGAACACCAGCTCCAGCTCGACCTGCTTGGCGGCCGATAGCCGGTCCGGGTCGATGATCGGTCCCTGGTCGATCGTCAGTGCCACCGTCTGTCCCTTGGCCACGAGGAGAATCTCGCCGTCGTTGGGGCGGAACGGGAAGTAGGTCTCGGGCCGGTTGAGCATCTCCAGGGGCGTCTCCGGGCCGTCGTGCTGGGGTACCCGCGCCCCGACGAAAATCGTCCCCATCCGGGGCTTGCCGGCCGTCAGGGTGACGCGAGCCGGCAGGGACGCCCGTGGCAGCAGAAAGCCGGTCATGCGGGCCCCGACATGACCGTCAGCGGATACGGCACTGGACGGAATCAGGCTGGACCCGGCCACAGGCGATCGACTCATCCATTCCGGAAGCCAGCGGCCCGCACGCCGTCGTCTGCGCGCCTTCCCGGGCATCCTGCTCGGTCGTGCCCGCCGCGGTAGCGCAGTTGTTGCGCCCGTGGTAGGTGACGCAGACCTGGCAGCGGTGGCTGGCTTGCGAGGTCGTGCTGTAAATGGCCAGCCCGGCGATCGCACTGATCACGGCGAGCGTCACCACGGTGGAACGTTTCACGGCCCCTCGGGCGTTCACGGTGTGGACGGACGGTCCGCCCCTAAGCTAACATCCGGTATGGCTGAAGAGAAAAAGCAAAAACGCGGCATCAGCGCGGCGGCCTGGAAAGAGGCCCGGGAGCTGGTATGGGCGCATCGCCGGCGGCTGAGTCTGGGGCTCGGGCTGCTGGTCGTCAATCGGCTGACGGGTCTGGTGCTGCCCTCCTCGTCCAAGATGGTCATCGACCGGGTGATCGGCCAGAAGCAGCCCGATCTGCTGGTCTGGATCGCGCTGGCCGTCGCGGCCGCCACCCTGGTGCAGGCGGTCACGTCGTTCGCGCTGTCGCAGATCCTCGGCGTTGCTGCTCAGCGGGCGATCACCGACATGCGTCGCAATGTTCAGGAGTATGTCCTGCGACTGCCCACGAGCTTCTACGACTCGACGAAGACCGGGGTCCTGATCTCGCGGGTCATGAACGACGCCGAAGGCATCCGCAACCTCGTGGGGACGGGCCTCGTCCAGCTGCTCGGCGGGTTGATCACCGCCGTCATCGCCCTGGGGATCCTGGTCTACCTGAATTGGCGGTTGACGGCGTTTTCGATCCTGGCCCTGGGGGCGTTCGGAGGCGGGATGGCATACGCCTTCACCAAGCTGCGCCCCCTGTTCCGGGAGCGCTCCAAGATCAACGCCGATGTCACGGGGCGCCTGGCCGAAACGCTGGGCGGCATCCGGATCGTGAAGGCCTATCACGCCGAGCGCGGCGAGCAGCTCGTCTTCACCAAGGGCGTGAACAAGCTGTTTCGCAACGTTGCGGCGACGATGACCGGGATTTCCGGGGTGGGAGCATTCTCCGGCGTCGTGATCGGCGCGATCGGCGTGATCATGATTCTCGTCGGAGGCGGCGCCGTGCTCAACGGTTCGATGACGCTCGGCGGCCTCGTGATGTACCTGCTGTTCACCGGCATGCTGGCGATGCCGGTGATACAGATCGCGTCGATCGGAACGCAGATCACTGAGGCGTTCGCCGGGATCGACCGCATCCTCGACCTGCGCGCGCAGGTCACGGAGGATGCCGGGGACGAGCATCGTGCGAAGCTGGGCGTCGTCCGGGGCGACATCGAATTCCAGGACGTCACGTTCGCCTACAAGCCCGGTGTCGACGTCGTGAAGCACGTCTCGTTCCATGCCCCGGCGGGCTCGACCACGGCGCTGGTCGGCTCGTCAGGGGCGGGGAAGAGCACCGTCATCGGACTGGTGATGACGTTCCATCGGCCGGAGTCGGGCAAGGTCCTGATCGACGGGCGCGACCTCGCCACCGTGCCGCTGCGCGACTTCCGCACGCAGCTCGGCGTGGTGCTGCAGGACAACTTCCTGTTCGACGGCACGATCGCCGAGAACATCCGCTTCGCTCGTCCCCACGCGACCCGCGCCGAGGTCGAGGCGGCGGCGAAGATTGCGCACTGCGACCAGTTCGTGTCCCGCTTCGAGCTGGGACTCGACACCGTAGTGGGGGAGCGCGGCGTGAAGCTCTCCGGGGGCGAGCGGCAGCGCGTCGCGATCGCGCGGGCCATCGTGGCCGATCCGCGGATCCTGATCCTCGACGAAGCGACGTCGAGTCTCGACTCCGAAAGCGAAGGCTTCATCCAGGACGGGCTGCGCTCGCTGCGGCGCGGCCGCACCACGTTCGTCATCGCGCACCGGCTCTCCACGATCCAGAGCGCGGACCAGATCCTCGTGATGGAAAACGGCGCAATCGTCGAGCGCGGTACGCACGCGGAGCTGTTGGCGCGCGGCGGTCGCTACCGGCAGCTGTACGACAAGCAATACCGGTTCGAGCGCGATCGATTCATCAATCCGGGAGAGGACTTTACTCCTGAGCCGGAGCAAATGGCGGTTCCGAGCGCCGTGGCACCACCGGATCGACTCTAACAGCGCTCAGCTGTCAGCTTTTCAGCCGTCAGCTTTCAGCTAAAGCGTCAGTTGTCGAGAGGGATCGTTGATTTGAAGCGGATGGCTGACGGCTGATAGCTGTTCAGGCGGCCTGCGTCTGCTTGTTGAGCTGTTCCATCTGGTATTCGATGCGTCCACGCGTCGGCGAGCGGTCATCCCCCAACGCCTCGAGCGCTTCGCGGTAGCAGTCCCGCGCCGCTTCGATGTGTCCGTGAGTCGCTTCGAAGTTGCCGAGGGCCAGCAGCGCTTCGACGGCGATCGTCGGCTCACCGGCGCGCAGCGCCACTTCGACCGAGGTGCGGCAGGTTTCGCGCGCGGCGGCGAGCTCGTTGCGCTGGTGATGCAGCACGCCGAGGCGACGTAAGCCGACCGCCTGCGCCGCCCACGCGCCGCACCAGGCTGCCTCGGCGACTGCCGCCATGCAGCAATCGATTGCCTCGCGGATCCGACCGGCGCGCTCGTGCTGCCGCGCTTCCTGCAGCAGCTCGGCAGTACGCAAGACGCCATCCGCGTGTTTGGCGCTCATCTCCAGTGCTCCAATTTCGACGGCGGTCATGAACGATCGGCTAACCTCCGGCAAATCTTATCGCAAACTCAGTGCCAGTCTGTGGCGCACGGCACACAGGCGGGGAGGGACTGGGTCACGGTGAGGCAAAAACGCGACGCGCCAGGGATTTACAGTCCCCGGCGCGTCACGTCGAAATGAGGCGTCGCGCGCTGCGGCGCTGCCTCTATGTCTTTCGCGTTGCGAATCGAGGCAAACGGGGAAGGCGCTTTCCCGGTCCGTCATGACGCCACCCCGCCGCCTCGTATGTCCCACCGCCTTGAAGTCCGGGGGAGGTGCCGGGTCCGTGCACAGTACCCGGCGGCCGGCGCGGCGCCTGGTGACGCCGCCTTTGCCGGCGAGATCCCTCCCCTACGTCCGCTGCCCGGTGCTCAAGCAATTATCGGGCCAATTGCCCTTCCGTCGTGTTTTTTTCGTGGAACTGGGCCTGCTCAGTGGAGTTAGCCAACGCCGTCGTAGATGAGCGGCCGCCCGCGATGACCTGCGTGACGTCGTCAAAATACCCCACCCCCACGAACTCCTGATGCTTAACTGCCTCATAGCCAGCGGCTTGCGCGGTGAACTCCTGTGTCTGTAAGTCAGCATACGCGGCCATACCGCGCTCCTTATACGCCCGGGCCAGATCGTAGGTGGCCATGTTGAGGGCGTGGAAGCCGGAGAGGGTGACGAACTGGAACTTGTAGCCCAGCGCACCCAGGTCTTTCTGAAACGAGGCGCACTGTGCCTCATTCAGGTGCTTGCGCCAGTTGAATGAGGGGGAGCAGTTGTACGCCAGCAGTTTCCCGGGGAAGCGGCTGTGGAGCTGCTCGGCGAACCGCTGCGCCTCGGCGAGGTCGGGCTTCGCCGTCTCGAACCACAACAGGTCGCAGTAGGGAGCGTAGGCCACCGCGCGGTGAATCGCCGCGTCGACCCCGTCCCGCACGCAGTAGAACCCCTCGAACGTCCGCTCGCCGGTGCAGAAGGCGCGGTCGTACTCGTCTACGTCGCTCGTGAGCAGCGTGGCGCTGTTGGCGTCGGTGCGGGCGATCAGCAGCGTGTCCACGCCGCAAACGTCGGCCGCGAGCCGCGCCGACACGAGCTTCGATATGAACTCGCTCGTCGGCACGAGCACCTTGCCGCCGAGATGGCCGCACTTCTTGACGGAGGAGAGCTGGTCCTCGTAGTGGACGGCGGCGACCCCCTCGGCGATCATCGCCTTCATCAGCTCGAAGGCGTTGAG
>DATFTG010000147.1:0-8212 GCA_035262265.1 Gemmatimonadales bacterium | reverse complement strand
GCCAGCAGCGCGAACGTCACCGCGAGGATCCCCATCCCCACCGACCACGCGGCATCGACCGACGTCGCGTTCCGGGTACGGAGCTGGCGCAGCCAGAGGACGGCCATGAGGGCGGCGAGCGCCGCCCAGCCGAGCAGTAAGAGCCGGATCACGCCGGCGCGCTGCGCGCGAACACCATCTGGACGTCTCCCAGGAACCGCTCCCGGAAGCCGCCTTCGCAGTAGCAGAAATAGAATTCCCAGAGACGCCGGAATTCCTCGGAGAACCCGAGGGCGCGCAGCCGGTCCCAGCGGGCCAGAAAGTTCTCACGCCACCGCTTCAGCGTCTCGGCGTAATGGGGCGTGATGTCTTCGAGGTGCAGCAGCGACAGTCCGGCGCGCTGTTCTGCGGCGTGCCGCAGCACCGGGACGGACGGAATGTTGGCGCCGGGGAAGATGTAGCGCTTGATGAAATCGACCTCGCGGCGCGCCTGGTGGTAGTGCTGCGGGTCGATCGTGATCGCCTGCAGCGCCATCTGCCCGCCCGGCTTCAGCAGATCCGTGCATTTCCGGAAGAATCCGCGGTAGAAGCGATGGCCGACGGCCTCGATCATCTCGATCGAAACCAGCTTGTCGAACCGGCCTTCGAGGTCGCGATAGTCCCGCAGCAGCACGGTGATGCGATTCTCCAGCCCGGCGCTCTTGACGCGCTCCGAAGCGAGGCGGTGCTGCTCGCGGGAAATCGTGGTGGTCGTCACATGGCAGCCGTAAGTCGTGGCCGCGTGCAGCGCGAACCCGCCCCATCCCGTGCCGATCTCCATCACGTGGTCTTCCGGCGCGAGCGACAGCTTCCGGCACAGGCGGTCGTACTTGGCGATCGACGCCTCGCGCAGGCTCATGTCGGGTCGCTCGAAGATGCCGCAGGAGTAGGTGAGGGTATCGTCGAGGAAGGCGGCGAAGAATTCGTTTCCCAGGTCGTAGTGCGCAGCGATGTTGCGGCGGCTTCCCGCCCGCGTGTTGTGACGCATCGCGTGCCAGGCCCGCCGGATCGGCTGCGCCAGCCGCGCCAGCCCGCCTTCGAAGCTGTCCAGCACGGCGCGGTTCTGCACCATCAGCCGGACCACTGCAGTGAGATCGGACGTCTCCCACCAGCCGTCGAGATACGTCTCGACCGCGCCGAGATGCCCGCCGAGCAGCACGCCCCAATAGAAGCGCGGATCTCGTACGGTAAGTGCCGCGTCTGGCGCTCCGGCGTTGCCGGGCCCGAACGACACGCGCCCGGCACCTTCGGCAATGGTGAGTCGACCCTCGGTGAGCCGGGCGAACCGCGCGTGCAGCAGCCGACGGGCGAGGCGATCGACGGGAGTCATGGGGAGCGTCGCTCCGGATGCGCGAAAACGGGATTGCCTTTGAGCCACAGCTTGAAGGCGTTCCAATGGATGGCGGTGATCACGCTGACGGTCATCCAGGGGTAGGCGAGGAGCGCGCGCGTGAGCGTGGCTCCCGACAGCTCGCGGCGGCGCAGCGACATCGTCGCGTCGAAAATCATCCCCGCGGTGTCGTAGTTTTCCATGTGGACGGCGAGCCGGCGCCCCGGCGGCGAGAACCGCCAGTCGTAGCGCTGGTCCATCGGCATGAACGGAGACACGTGGAAGTTCTTCGCGAACCGGAACCGCATCACCCCGTTCATGTGCGGCGCGCGCGGCAGCACGTAACTGTGGCGCTCGCCCCACGGGGTGTTGGTGATCTCCGTCAGGATCGTCTCGACGGTGGACCCCGCGCGATCGAAGCAGTAGTAGAAACTCACGGGATTGAAACAGTATCCGTAATACCGCAGGTGCGTGAGCAGCCGGATCGGCCCGGTGGGTCGCGTGCCCGTCCGCTCGGCGACAGTGCGGCGCACCGCCTCGGCGAGCGGCACCGCCGGATCGCCGTGGTAATCGGCGCGCTGGAAGCGTGCAGGGGCGAAGCGCCGCGCCGACCAGAGCCATCGCCCGTCGAGTACCTGGGGCAGCTCGTCGAGGTCGAGATACATCATGAACAACCGGAAGCGGAAGCGGTGCGGCACCGGCCGCAAGCGGCGGTGCTGGACCACGCCCGAGTACATCGCGCTGTTCACGCCCGCACTCCCATCGCCCGGGCCACACGGTAACCACTGGCCACTCCGTCTTCGTGGAACCCGTTGCCCCAGTACGCCCCGCAGTAATGCGTATGCTGCCGACCGCTGATCTCGGCATGCCGCGCCTGGGCCTGCACTGCGGCGGTGGTGAACACCGGATGGTGGTAAGTGAAGCGCTCGACGACGCGATCGGGGGCTACCGCGCCGCTGCGATTCAAGGTCACGCAGAACGTCTCCGGTGACGGGAGAGACTGCAGGATGTTCATGTTGTATGTGACCGCCGCCGGGGCCGCGGGATCGCGATCGAGGTGATAGTTCCAGGCCGCCCACAGCCGGCGCCGCCGCGGCAGGAGCGACACGTCGGTGTGCAGCACGACGTCGTTCGCCTGATAGGGGATCGCCGAGAGGATCTCGCGCTCCGCGGCCGTCGCGTCCTCGAGCAGGGCGAGTGCCTCGTCGGCGTGGCACGCCAGCACCACTTCATCGAATGGCTCCCCATCGACGGTCACGCCGTGCGACAGCCGGCGCACGCGCCGCACCGGACACCCCAGACGAATTCGCGACGCGAACGGCCGTGTGAGGGCATCGACGTACCGCTCGGAACCTCCCCGTACGACGCGCCACTCGGGCCGGCCGGTGACGCGCAGCATGCCGTGGTTGTCGAGGAACCGCACGAGAAACGCGAGCGGCATCTCGAGCACCTGCCGCTGCGGCTGCGACCAGAGCGCCGAGGCCATCGGCACGAGATAGTGAACCAGAAACCGGTCCGAGTAGCCGGCGGCGCGCGCATACTCACCCAGGGTGGCATGGGCCGCTCCGTCCTGCACCGCCAGGGGGGCGTGCCGACCGAAGCGCAGGATGTCGGCGGCCATCCGGTAGAACGACGGCCGCAGCAGGTTGGAGCGCTGGCCGAACAGCTGGTTGAGCGACGAGCCGTTGTATTCGAATTCACTCGCGTCGGAGCGTACGCTGAAGCTCATCGACGTGGGCTGCGTCGCCACGCCGAGCCGCGCGAGCAGCGTCGTGAACGACGGGTAATTGCGCTCGTTGTAGACGATGAACCCGGTGTCGACCGGCCAGCGGCCCGACGCGGTGGTGACGGACGCCGTGTGGGTGTGACCGCCGGGGGAGTCGTTCGCCTCGAACAGGGTGATGTCGTGATCGGGGTGCAGCAGGTGAGCGGCGACGAGGCCGGCGATGCCTCCGCCGACGATGGCGATGCGCAAGACTACGAGCGCTCCCGCACCCTGGCCGGCACCGGATGGAGGTTTCTGATGATGCCGAGTCTGGACAGGAGCCAGAGCCCGTAGAAAGTGAAGTCCACCTCCCACCAGTAGAACCCCTGCCGCGTCGCGCCGGGATACCAGTGGTGGTTGTTGTGCCACCCCTCGCCGAAGGTGATGAGCGAGAGCAGCAGGCTGTTTTTGCTGTCGTCCGGGGTGGGGTAGCGCCGGCGGCCCAGCTGATGGGCCAGCGAGTTGATGAAGCAGCTGCAGTGAAACAGCACCACGGTGCTGATGAAGAAACCCCACACCAGCCACTGCGCGCCCCCAAGGACGAACAGCGCAATCGCCAGCGACAACGGGACGACGATGTCGAAGCGGTCGAGGAAGCGCAGCTCGGGGTAACGGGCGAGGTCGGGCACCTGCTTCACGTCGGTGGGGAAGTTCTCGGGGGAAGTGATCCACCCCATGTGGCTCCACCAGAATCCGTGAATGCGGGGACTGTGCACGTCGACTTCCGTATCGGCATGGCGGTGGTGCTTGCGGTGATGCGCCGCCCACCACAGCGGCCCCCGCTGCACGCAGGTCGCCCCGGCCACGGCGATCAGGAATTGCACCGGGCGTGAGACATCGTAGGTCCGGTGGGAGAAGTAGCGGTGGTAAAACCCGGTAATCGCGAACATCCGCAGCACGTAGAGCGCAGCGGCCACGCCGACCGCCGTCCAGCTGGCCCCGACCCAGATCACACCGAGGCAGGCGAGGTGCATGGCGACGAAGGGCAGGACGCGCACCCAATCGACGTGGTGCACCCCCGGACTGAGCCGGACAGGCATGGCGCTCGTGTCGAACCAGAGGCGGAATTTGGTGATCAGCTGTTGTAGTCGGTTCATGTCGAGGCAATGTAACGTACGCCGCTCAAGGCGCCACGGATGTGGAACTTGCGCCCGGGAGCATCCGTAGGGACGTCCTTCTACTCTACGGAACTCCTGGATGGTTCGTGTCGCGCCCGCCGCCCTCGCGCTCGCACTGCCCCTCGTCCGGGGGGCGTCCCTCGCCGCCCAGGATTCCACCCATCAAGAACCGCGCCGTCCCCCCGGCTACCACGCGCTGAACCTCGGCGTCGGAGGGGTCGGACTCTCGATCGGCAACTCGCGCCGCTGGACCGGTCTGCGGATCAACTTCCAGGACAATCAGGTCGAGCAGGTCAACGGCGTTGCCATCACCATCTGGAATGCCAAGAACAACGAGGGGATGGAGATGAATGGCCTGGCGCTCGGGGTCGCCGGGCCGGTGGGGGGACGTTTCACCGGGGTGACGATCGGCGGGGTGGGTGCGGTGGCCGACCGGGAGTTTCGAGGCATTACGGTCGCCAGCCTCGGAGTGGTCTCGAACGGCGACATGAGCGGCATCAACCTCTCCGGGTTGGGCACCGTCGCCAACGGCAACATGCGGGGCGTGAACATCGCCGGATTGGGCCTCGTAGCGAATCGCGACATGGATGGCATCAACCTCGGGGGATTGGCGGCGGTCGCAAACCGGCGCATGCGCGGAGCCAACATCGGGGGTCTCGCCCTCGTCGCCAATGGGTCGTTGTACGGCGTGTCTGCGGGCGGGCTCGCCGCGGTGACGAATGGAGACCTGGGCGGCATCACGGTCGGTGGACTGGCGGTCGTCGCCGACCACTCGATCCGCGGCATCACCATGAGCGGGCTCGCGATAGTTTCCAGCGGGCCGAGCACCGGTCTCAATGCCGCCGGACTCGCCATCGTCTCGGATGGACCGATGGGCGGCGTCGCGATCGCCGGCCTCGCCGTGGTGGGGGGCACGCGAATCCGCGGCCTCGCCATCGGCGGAGTCCACGTAGAGGCGCCGCTGATCCAGGGTCTCGCGGTTTCGGCTATCCGGACGCGCACCTGGGACATGCGTGGGGTGTCGATCGCCGGATACAACCGCATGAAGGGGGACCAGTTCGGGCTCGCTATCGGCGTCTACAACTACGCGAAACGGCTGCACGGCGTGCAGCTCGGTCTCATCAACAACGCGCGCAACAATCGCGGCCTGTTGCGGGTGCTTCCGCTCGTCAACGTGCATCTGGACTAAAAGCGCTATCGACTACCAGCTTTCAGCTGTCAGCCCTCCAAGGTGGAGAACATGCTCAGCCGTCACCTGCCGTTCCTCATCGCCCTGGCGTGCACAGCCGTTCCCCGACTCGCCCGGGCGCAGGAAACCGCGTCGGACACGTTGTTGACGGTCGACCACTATCTCGATTTCGAGCAGGCCGCCGATCCGCAGCTGTCGCCCGACGGATCGCAGATCATCTACACGCGCTCGTGGGTGAATCGCCTCGAGGACAAGTGGGAGCAGGCGTTGTGGATCATGGGCGCCGACGGCTCGAAGAATCGCTTCCTCACCAAAGGCTCGAACGCCCGCTGGTCGCCCGATGGGTCGCGCATCGCGTATCTCGCCGATGGCGAGCCGAAGGGAACGCAGGTGTTCGTGCGCTGGATGGACGCCGAAGGGGCGACGTCGCAGGTGTCACACCTCGTCGAAATGCCGAGCGACCTGCGCTGGTCTCCCGACGGAAAGTGGTTGTCGTTCGCGATGCTGGTGCGTCACGCCACGCCGTGGGACATCAGCATGCCCAAGCCGCCCACCGGTGCCAACTGGACGGCCGCGCCACGCGTGGTGGACCGGATGCACTACCGGCAGGACCGGCGCGGCTTCATGGAAGACGGCTACCTCCACCTCTTTCTCGTGTCGGCCGACGGCGGCACGGCGCGCCAGCTCACGAGCGGCGAATGGAACGTGGGAGCGCGCTTCGACGGCCTCACGAATGCCGTGGGCTACGACTGGACGCCCGATGGAAAGTCGGTGGTGGTGGACGGCTACAAGGACCCCGCGGCCGATCACAATTATCGCAACTCGGCGATTTATCTGGTCGACGTCGCGACCGGGGCGGTGCGGCCGCTGACGACGCGGCCCGGCGTGTGGACGAGCCCGATCGTGTCACCCGACGGCAAGTCGATCGCGATGGCCGGGTACGATTCGACGAACGCCAGCTACCACGCGGCCGATCTCTGGGTGATGGGGGTGGACGGCAGCGCGATGCGGAAGATCACCGCAGACCTGGACCGCGACCCCGCGGGTCCGCGCTGGGCTCCTGACGGCAGCGGCGTGTACTTCGCCGCCGACGATCACGGATCGCGCAACATCTGGTTCGCCGGACTCAGCGGGGCGCCGCGCAGCGTCACCAGCGGGGCGCAGATGCTCACCCTCACGTCGCTCGACCGCAGCCTCAACGCCGTCGGTACGCGCAGCGACCCGACGCATCCGGCCGACATCGTGCGCTACAACCTGCGCAAGCCGGACCCGGTGGCCCGTCTGACGAGCGTCAACGCCGACATTCTCGGCCGCATGAAGCTGGCCCAGGTGGAAGAGATCAATTACGCCTCGAGCGGCGGCGCGCGGGTGCAGGCGTGGATCGTGAAGCCGCCGTCGTTCGACCGCGCCCGGAAATACCCGTTGATTCTCGAGATTCATGGCGGGCCGCACGGCAACTACAACGTCGGCTTCAGCTACATGTTCCAGAACTTCGCCGCCGACGGCTATGTCGTGCTGTACGTGAATCCGCGCGGCTCGACCGGATACGGCTCAGCGTTCGGCAATGCCATTTTCCACGCCTATCCCAGCGTCGACTATGACGATCTCATGGCCGGCGTCGACACCGTCATCGGACGCGGCATGGTGGATACGACGCGGATGTACGTCTCGGGTTGCTCGGGCGGCGGCGTGCTCTCGTCCTGGGTCATCGGCCACACGCACCGCTTCGCCGCGGCGGCGGTGCGCTGCCCCGTGATCGACTGGATCAGCATGGCGGGGGAGACCGACATTCCATTCTTCACGTACAACTTCTTCGACGCGCCGTTCTGGGAGAAGCCCGATCAGTGGCTCAAGCAGTCGTCGCTGATGTACGTCGGCAACGTGACCACGCCGACGCTGTTGATGACGGGCGAGCTCGATCTGCGAACGCCGATTCCGCAGACGGAGGAGTACTTCTCCGCCTTGAAGTACCGGGGCATCGAGACGGTGATGCTGCGGTTCAACGGGGAGTACCACGGCACCGGGTCGAAGCCGACCAATTTCATGCGCACGCAGCTGTACATGATGAGCTGGTTTCAAAAACACAGCGGGACAGTAAAACAGACGGCAGAGAGGGAATAGCTGCGTCTAGTATGCCGGTAAATCCGTATTGCACGATGTTGGCGAGGATCTCGTGCCCGATCGTGTCGGCAAGCCGGGACGCGCCGATGACGGCGACGGACCGGGGCTTGAGGATCGGATCGAGGGGGTTGGGCACGGCGGCCTTTGAAATATCACGCCGACCGGTGCATTTCTAGTCCATGAGCCTGGTGCGTTGGTTGTTTCTCGGGGTGCAGTGGTTGTCGCCGCAGGCCGCAGCACGGCTGGCCGAGCGGCTCTTCTTCACACCACACGGCTCGCGCCTGACACCGACGATGCGAGCCATCCTGGATCACGGAAAGCCGTTCCAGGTCGAAGTCGAGGGTCAGCGGATCGTGGGGTGGTCGTGGGGCGAAGGACCAGCAGTCTATCTGGTGCACGGCTGGGGATCGCGCGGCGGCAGGCTGTCGGCCTGGGTGCAGCCGCTGGTCGATGACGGCTTCCGAGTCGTCGCGTTCGACGCCCTCGCGCACGGCGACTCTGGCGGGCGCATGAGCTCGATGCCGCAGATGGCTCGCACGCTCCGCGCCGTCGTCGAAGCGAACGGTCCCGTGTACGGAGTCGTGGCGCATTCAATCGGCGCGTCGGTGACCACGCTCGCGATGGAGTGGGGGCTCGCGGTGGGCCGCGCCGTCTTCGTTGCGCCGTCGGCC
>DATFTG010000146.1:0-18208 GCA_035262265.1 Gemmatimonadales bacterium | reverse complement strand
CCGGCGTAGGCTGCGGCGATCGCGATCCACTTCTTCAGCTGGGGGCCGGTCGCGATCCCCTTGGGCCCCACGAGAATCCACCCTTTCATCGGGCGTCCGGTCAGGTTGAAGACGCGCGTGTGCGGCTTGGCCAAAGCGGCGTCGGTTGCATCGGGATCGAGCCGCACGATCAGCTCGTCCTTGTGAATCCCGACGCACATGTTGCCATTGAGCAGAAACGCGATGCCGCCGAACATCTGCTTGGCAACGAGCCCCTTGCGACGCCCGAGGGCCTGCCGGATCCGGTCGGCAAACTTTTCGTCGTACGCCATCGTCAGCGCAGCCGTGGGGTGTCGATCATCTCATTTAAGCTGGCCTGGCGAGTCGCGGCGCGGAAGGCGCGGGATCCAGCGGCCCACCGACTTCGTGTACGCCTCGTAGGATGTCCCGAACTGGTTGCGCAACGTCGGCTCCTCGTAGCCGATGATGAAGAGATTCACGGCGACGAGCCAGCCGGCGCAGTACAGGGCGAACGTCGTGGTGCGCGCGACCAGCAGCTCGCCAAGAAGCATCGTGGTGACGCCGACGTACATCGGGTTGCGGACATAGCGGTACAATCCCCGTACCACCAGCTGTTTCGGCGGATCGGCCGGGGACAGCGTCCCTCGCCCGCTGCGCGCGAACTCCCAGATGCACACCGCGAGCACGGCGGCGCCGACGGTGATGCACAGGGCGCCGACCAGTTGGACGGGATCTCGCCATCTGAAGGAAGCGTGACTGAGTCCGACGTAGCGCCACGGCACGTATCCGGCGACCATCCCCGGAAGCGCGACGGTCCAGAACAGGCTGCGCAGGGCGAGCCAGAACGAGGCCATTACGAATGATGGTGCGGGTGGTCGGAGCCGTCGAACACGCACGCCGCGTACCCCAACACCTTGTCGCCCCCCTGCAGGCCGCTCGGCGTGGGTTTCCATCCGCGCGCCAGCCGCGCGTCGAGCAGCTCGCGATCGGTGGGCCGGTGATCCCAGACGGCGACCGCCGTCACGGCGCCGAGTCAGCTGGTGTCATAGACCAGCCAGCGGGTGCCATAGGCGATCAGCACGTCGTGGGTGTATTCGTCCTGCGTCAATACCGATTCCACTCCGCGCGGGGGAGTCAGCGTGCGGGCCCAGTCGAGCGCCTGCTCGAGCGTCGTCTGGCCGGCGATCGCACGCGCCAGCGCGTCACGCTCGGCGGCGTCGAGTCGCGCGAGCTCGATGAGGGGAGTCGCCATCACGCCCTCCGTTTCACGATGCGCGACCACTGCCACAGGCCGTCGACCGCCGCGCGCGGCAGGCGTTGCCCCAGCTGCCGGGCGATCAACACGATCTGGCCGCGGTGATGCGCTTCGTGGGCCACGAAGTAGGCGAGGATGTGCCCCACGTCGAGCGGCAGGTTGCGCCACACGTAGGCGCGCGTTGGCGGCACGGCTCCGCCGGCTACCAGCCCGAGCTCGAGTAGTGCAGCGATCCCTCGCCCGCTCGTCCGGAGCGCGGCGGTCAGCTCGCGTCGCGACACGCGGTGAGGATCGACGCGGTCCGGAACGGCCACACCGTGCGGTGCTCCCAGCGTTCGGATCCAGCCGCGACGCGCGTTGTGGAGATGTGCGGCGATCGCGCGCACCGTGCGCTGCGGCTCCCCGGGTACCCTGGCGCGCCACAAGGCGAGGGGTACCTGACGGACGAGATCCGTCGTGACGCGGTCGGTGGTACGCCAGGCACTGAGCAACGTAGGTCGCAGATCGGGAACACCCGTCTTCGGGGAGCGGGTCATTCCAGCAGCGTCGACTCGTACTTGCGATACAGCGCGGGATGCGCGGCGCGGTCGGGGGTCGACTGCAGCTCGGCAATCAGGGCATCGAGGCGCGGCGTCAGCACGATGAGATAGCGGGCGTCCTGCGCGTGATAGGTGTGCGGGACTCCGGCCGGAACGAACACGCTCCCGCCTGCCGCCACGTCGAGCTCCCGGTCGGCGAAACGGAAATGCAGGCTCCCCTCCAGCACATGCCACGCCTCATCATCGGCGTGATGCACGTGCAGCGTCGCCGGGCCGCTGCCGCGCCATTCCCGAATCACGAGTGACGCTCCGGCGGCGGCGAATCGCTCGGATGACGTCGAGACGATGGGTTCGGGCATCAGGCCGTTTTCCGCACGGCCGTGAAGTGCAGCGCGAGGGTGTCGCCGGCGGGGAGCGCGGCCCAGCGCGCAAACAGGTCGCGCCGCGCGTCGCGGACCCGACGCAGGTCGTCGTCACCGAACACGTACGGCGACGTGAGCCGCAGATCCGTGGCGGCCCACTCGCGACCCGATGCCCGCTCGGTGTCGAAGAAGCCGACCACCTGCTCCACCACATGCGCTTCGGCCGGCAGCGGTCCCCGCGGCCAGGGCTTGCCGAAGTCGCCGAAGTCCCATCCCTCAGCGACGAGGCTGAAGAACCCGCGCAGGTCGAGCACGGTTTCCACGGCGTAGTGCGTGAGGTCGTGCAGCGGGAAGAATCGTCCCTGCAGCCCGTTCTGCTGCTGCCAGGTGACGGTGCCGTCGCTGCGAGTGCAGCTCAAAGCGGCCGAGCCGTCGGTCTTTTTCTTGATGCGGATGCTGAGGTCGGACATGCGGCGGACGCGAAACCGGCGCCGTTACGGCACCGGCGAGCGGTGGGCGATCGCCGCTTCGACGTCCGCGATGTCGCGCGGCGCCGGGGTGATCCAGTCGAGCCCCGTCGGCGTGACGATGTAGTCGTCCTCGATGCGGGTCCCGGTGTTCTGGTAGCGCAGTACTGCGGCCCGCACCTTCGCGGCGAACGCCCGGTTGCGCGGTGTGTCGGGGAGGATGTCGAGCAGGCGCGTGTTGACGTAGATCCCCGGCTCGATGGTGAACACATCTCCCGGCCGGAACACCCGCGCGTCGTAATAGCCCAGCATCGGGTCATGCACGGCGAGTCCGAGGCCGTGGCTGATGCCGTGGATGGCGAACAACATCACCTGGCGGCAGCTGCGCGGCCGCTCGACGCAGTTCGCCGGCCAGGGCGGATCGAACTGAGCGTCCGGAGACTCGATCAGGCCGAGTCGCGCGAGGCCTTTCGCCCGCACGTCGACCGAGGAATCCTGCGCCGCCTGCACCGATTTTCCCGGACCGGAGTTGCGCTCGGCGGCGGCCTGGGCATCGCGCACGATCTGATACAGGGCGCGCTGATCGGCGGTGAACGTCCCGCTCACCGGCAGGGTACGCGTCACGTCCGCGGCATACCCGCCGTATTCGGCCGCCGCGTCGATCACGACCAGGTCCCCCGCTTTGAGCAGCTCGCGGTCCTTCATGTAGTGCAGCTGGGTGCCGTTCGCGCCGGTGCCCACGATCGAGCCATACGCCGGCCGCTCCGCGCCCTGGCGCCGGAAAGTGTATTCGAGCACCGCCTGGAGATCGTATTCGTGCAGCCCCGGGGCGATCAGCTGCATCGCGGCCTTGTGTCCGGCGACGCTGATCTCCGCCGCGCGTCTCAGCAGCGCCTGTTCGGCGGGCGATTTCGTCGCCCGCAACCGGTCGACCACTGTATCGACGTCCTGCACCACGAGCCCCGCGTGCCGCTGCGCCAGGTCGCGCATCGTCTGCCCGCCGCGCGTGAGCGAATCCAGTCCCGCGAAGTCGGCGTCCTCGACGTCGCGCAGCGCGTAGAACGGCAAGCCGCTGCCGGCGAGGGAGTCGAGTACGGGGATCAGCGCCTCACTGGAGCGAGACAACAGCCCGAGATTCGATGCCAACGCCAGCGAGTCCGGCTCGATGCCGTAGTAGAGCGAGCGGCGCGGTGTGCTGCGTGTGACGAACAGCGTCGCCCGGCCGTGCCCGCCCCGCACCACCAGCACCAGTGTCGCGTCGGCGTAGTCGTAGCCCGTGAGATAGTGGAATCCCGGCACCTGGAAGAACGGTCCGAAGTCGGACACGGGCGTGCGGCCGCCGAATGCGACGACGATGCCGTTATCGATTCGTGCGGCCAGCGAGTCGCGCCGCGCCCCGTAGTCGGTCGCCGTGATCTGCGCCGCGCCTTGGGTGCCTGCGACCAGCAGAGCGATGGAAACGAGGGGAACGCGAGCGGGAGTGATCATGCTGGTAAGCTGCGGCGGACTCTGAGTGTCGACAAGGCGAGCATCAGGAGTCCTGATTGCCGATCCACGCGACAGCGCCGAAGCGCAGCAGCCAGGCGACGCCCGCGCCGATGAGGCCCGCCGCGAGTCCCGACACCACGCCGATCAGGGCGGAGGTCCCGCCCCAGGAGTAGGCTCCCAACCCGCCCGCGAACGCCAGCGCGATCGTCCAGCTCGCGAGCAGCAGCTGATTCCAACGCCGCCACCAGAAGGTCGTCGTGATGCCGAGCAGGGCGCACACGCCGTATGCAAACTGAAACGCGGTCTGCACCGTTTGACCGGCGGTCCGCACGCTGGAGAGTTGCGACACGCCGCCGCTGATCCCCGCCCAGGACAGCGCGAGGAGCAGGACGATCGCAAGAAGAAACAGGATGCGTCGCAACATGGATGTCGAGCTCAAGAGTAGCCATCCAATCCGAGACTCGGGGGGTACCAAGTCCACCTGCAACGTTTAACCGCCTCGAAAAGTCTTTCGAGCGCACCGAAGGAGGCTCAACATGAAATCGACCCTGACCGCCGCTCAGGTGAGTACGCCCTCCGAGCGGGAGATTCGCATCGAGCGGATATTCGATGCTCCACGGAAGCGGGTGTGGCGTGCTTTCACCGATCCCTCCCTCGTGGCCCAGTGGTGGGGCCGCGGCAACAAGCTCGTCATCGAGCGCATGGAAGTGGCGCCCGGCGGGCATTGGCGCTACGTGGAACATTCTCCCAAGGGCGCACAGGGGTTCGAGGGACGGTACCGCGAGATTCGGCCGCAGGAGCGCCTGGTGCAGACCTTCGAATGGGACGGGATGCCGGGCCACGTGGCCGTCGACACGGCCGTCTTCGAGGACCTGAACGAGGACCGCACCAAGGTGGTGAATACGTCCTTGTTTCACACCAAGGAAGAGCGCGACGGCATGCTGAAGTCGGGCATGGAAGACGGGCTCAACGAGAGCTACGCCGCGCTGGACCGACTGCTCACAAAGCTGAGCTGAGCCGGCCGGTCCGAATGAACGCCACCCGGGTGTTGTGCCCGGGTGGTCGTTTGTTTGTGGCGGCGGCAGGCGGGAGCTTCCCTGCTCCGCAGGTTCCACGGTGAATCGTGTCATGTGAGGTTCACCAGACTGAAACGCTCCCGCCCGGCCGGAATCATCTCCCGATCCCACCTTCGAGCGTCCCGATCGAAGGAGCGACCATGCAGATCGGCCAGGGCGATGGCGTGGCCGGCGGCATCAACGTGACTCCGATGATCGATGTGCTGCTGGTCTTGATGATCATCGCGATGATCCTCGTGCAGCTGCGAGCAGTGTTCGTTCTCAACGTCCCGGCGCCGCAGCCCGGGCCGACCACGCGGGAGACGCGGATCGTCCTCGATCTTCCTGCCGGCGGCGGGTATCGCGTCAACGGTACGCGCGTGACGGAGCCTGGTCTCGAGGCGCGACTCCACGCGCTGTATGGGCGCCGAACGCGACAGATCCTGTTCGTGCACGCATCCGGCGAGCGGTCCTATCTCGACGTCATTCACGCGATCGACGTCGCCCGTTCGGCCGGAGTCCAGCTCATCGGCTATATGCCGTAGGGTATTTCAGGTTTACGAATCACCCTGCTCGAACCGACGCGGGCCGAGCGTCGCCAGGGTGGCGACGGCGATCGCGAACGCGATTGCCGGGGCCGCAGCTCCCGTCAGGAGGTAGCCGACCGCCGCCAGCAGGCCCCCGCTCTCGACCGCCGCCCACAGGACCAGCGCCATCAGGCGCACCGTCTCGCCGCCCCAGTACATATCCGGCGTCTGGTCCGGCGCCTGGGGCGGCACCCGTCGTCGGACGACCGTCACCGCCACGATGATCGCGCCGATCGCCGCCACGGTGAGCGCGGTGCCGATGGACGCCGGCACGAGCGCGGGCACCTCCTCGGTGCGGTGGACGATGAAGAACACCACGCCGCAACCGGTGAGTCCCAACGTGAGCGCGAGGTGGATCACGCGCATCGCGCGAGCGTTGGGGAGTGCCGTGCGGGGTGGTTCCATGTCAGGAGAGGTTCTCCTGAATAAACCGCGGGCTCAGGTGGATGTCCACTTCAACGAGCGGCCCGTCGCCGATGCATTTGAAACTGTGGATCTCCCCCGCCTTGATCACGAGGATGTCCCCGGCGGTCGCCTCGAATTCCTCTCCATTGACCACGTAACGCCCTCGACCTTCCCGGACGAACTGCACTTCGTCGTAGGGATGCCGGTGTGGTCCCGGACCCTGCCCCGGTTGGGCCCGGAGCAGAAATGCCGACATGTGCACATCGCCGTTGTCGGCGCCGACGAAGTTGTGGGAAAGGCCGACGAACGGCAGCGCTTCCTGACGCACGCGATGCATGCGGACGACCTCCTCGTAGTAACTTCCCTCACCCATGATCACCGTACAGCCGATTCAGCTCGAGGGCCATGGCGTCCGGCTCGAGCCGTTGAGCCCGGCTCATGCCGATGCGTTGCGGACCGCGGCGTCCGACGGGCTGCTGTGGGAGCTGTGGTACACGGCGGTGCCCGAGCCGGCGCGCGTCGAAGCCTACATCGACGCGGCCCTCACCGGCCAGCGCGACGGTCGCATGCTGCCGTGGGCGGTGCGCGAGCTCGCGGGAGGCACGATCGTCGGCAGTACGCGCTATCACGACATCGTGGCCGAGATCGACCGCGTGGAAATCGGCTACACCTGGTATGCGAAGAGCTGGCAGCGCACTCACGTGAACACGACCTGCAAGCTGCTCTTGCTGGGGCACGCCTTCGAGACCCTCGGCTGCCAGGTCGTGGGACTGCGCACGGACAACTTCAACTTCGCTTCCCAGCGCGCCATCGAGGCGCTCGGCGCCAGGAAGGATGGCGTGCTGCGCCATCACGCAGCTCGCCGCGACGGCACGGTGCGAGACTCGGTGATGTACAGCGTGTTGCGTGGGGAGTGGCGGGACGTCCGGCGCAACCTCGAGCTGCGGCTGGCGCGGCACAGCTGAAACGGCGTTGTCGGTCTTCGGCAATCGGTTGTATCGGTTTCTACCGATAACCGGCGTACCGATGACGCTGTTCTAGGACCGCGGCGTCTCGTGGTCGGTGAGCACGGGCAGGTACTGCACCCAGGGACCAACCTCCGCGCGATACTGCTTCGCCATCACCCGGGACACCTGCGCCAGGTGTCCGAGGTCGTGCACTACCCAGGTGGCGAGGAGCTGGCGTAGCGTGACGGCGCCAAGACTCGGATGCTCGCCCTCGAGCGCCAGCTGCTGGTCGGTGAGCTTCCACGATCGCACAAGGTCGACGTTCGTCGAGCGCAGCTGCGCGAATTCGGCGAGCAGCGATTCCAGGGTGCGCCCGGCGTTGCGCGACTTGTGGCGGAAACGATCGTACGGCTCGAAGCGACGATTGGGACCCTGCGCCAGGATGATGCGCGCCCGGGGAATCCAGTCGGTTTCTTCCCCGTCAATAAGATGGCCGACGACGTCGAACGGGCTGAAGGTGTCGGGACCTTCGGTGCCGCGGGCCCAGCCATCCTCCACCCCGTCGAGCAGCGAGTGGAGGGTGGCCGGGGTGCGCCGCAATACATCGACCGCTTGCGCGAGCGTCAGCCTCAGAATTCGAGCCCGTGCAGGAAGGTGTAGTTGTTGCGGGCGGCGACCAGCTCGTCCGCCGGCCCCTCCTGCTCGACGTAACACGGCTTCTGGTTCACGTCCGGCACCGCGGCAAGGAACTTCTTGAAGTCGAAGGTCCCCTTCCCCAGGTCCGTATCGCTCGACTTGTCGGGAACGACGTCCTTGAGGTGGAAACTCCAGTAGCGGTCCTTCCAGCGCGCCAGGTACTGCATCGGGTCGCCGCCGCCCATGACCATGTTGCCGACGTCGAGCTGCAGGCGCACCGCGTTGGGATCGAGTCGCTCGACGAACACGTCGTACGGCACCTTGCCGTCGATCAGCTTCATGTGATCGGGCTCGTTGTGGAACGCCAGCCAGATGCCGGCCTTGCGCGCCGTGGCGCCCGCCGCGTTGAAGTGGTCGGCCCACTCGCGCCAATCGTCCAGCGTCTGGGACGTCTCGCCAGAAAAGCTCGGCACGATGAGGTATTGGTGGCCGATCTTCTTCGCCACCTCGAGCCGGCGTTCCCACCCGATGAGGATGTCCTCCGGCGACATATGGCAGGACGGGGCGCGCAGTCCGTTCTGCTGGAGTGCCGCGATCACCTGGTCTGTGGTGCGGCCGAAGTTCTGGAACGACCACAGCAGCTCGACGTCGCTGTACCCCGCCGCCCGCACGGCGGCCAGGGTCTTGTCCGGGTCCTTCATCATCTCGTGGCGGACCGAATACAGCTCCAACCCCACGCGCTCCAGATGCGCGCGCGCGTGCAGCCGCAGCGGGGGCACGAAGCGCGCCGCCGCCGCCGCACCCATCGTCTGAATGAACGTGCGTCGTTCCATGGTCCCCCCTCTAGGGCTTGTCGTAGACGCGGACATAGTCCACCACCATCTGCTGCGGAAACGTCGTGGTCCCGTCGGGATCGCCGGGCCAGCTCCCCCCCACGGCGACGTTGAGCAACAGGAAAAACGGCTGACCGAACACCCACAGCGTTCCAGTCGGCAGATTCGCACGCGTCAAGTGTTGATACACATGCCCATCGACCGACCAATCGATCCAATCCGGGTCCCAGGCAACTGTGTAGATGTGATAGTCGTCCGCGAACGCACCCTGCGGCAGGATGTAGGCGGCGCCGATGCCGTTGCCGCCCGAGTAACCCGGACCGTGCGCCGTGCCGTGCACCCTCGCCGGCTCGCGGCCGATGTTCTCCATGATGTCGATCTCACCGCACTGCGGCCAGCCGACGGTCGTGATGTTCGATCCCAACATCCACCAGGCCGGCCACATTCCCTGGCCGCGGGGAATCTTGATGCGGGCCTCGAACCGGCCGTAGGCTTGCGCGAACAGCCCCTGCGTCTTGAGCCGCGCCGACGTGTACCGGCAGGGGCCGTACCAGCAGCTGTGGCCGGAATCGACGCGCGCCGTGATGACGAGGTGGCCGTTGCCGTCCAGCGCCACATTCTGCGTATCCGTCGTATAGTACTCCCGCTCCTGATTCCCCCACCCGTTGCCGCCGGTATCGGCGGTCCATTTCGCATGATCGAACGTGGCTCCCGCCGAGCCGTCGAACTCATCCTGCCAGACGAGAATGGGAGTCCCGCTACCTCCACCCCCTCCACCTCCACCGGTTCTGGGATTCCCCGGGCCACTACCGCTGCAGGTGAGGGCCAGCAGGGCGATCCACCCAAGTCGCCTCACCGGGCCGGCCCGCCCTGCCCCACCAGCTGCGGCCGGGTCGTTGCGCCGAACGACACGGTGTACTCACGGTTCACCACCACGCGATCGCCGCCGAACCGGAACGTCAACGTTTCGCCGTAAGGTGTCTCGGTGAGGGCCAGTTTCAGGGTGAAGACGCTGTCCTCTGTCCACGCCCCGCTCGCGGCCACCAGGGGATGCTCCGGCACGCTCAGGAACTCCGCAATGCCATCGGTGAAACCGCTACGAGCCGTCTTCCACGCGCCGATCCCGAACGGCGTGCGCTGCTCACCGGTCGCCGTGCGAACGATGAGCGCGGGTGCCGGCGCGGAGAAGTCGAGTGAAACGGCGCGTGGTCCGGCTCCACTGTCGGACACCGTGTACCACCTCCCTGAAGTACGGGTGGCGAGCGGGCTCGACGCCGCGCCGCGCGGCGGGTGCAGCTGCAGGCTTGCGAGCCGCGCCACGAGGCGCCCATGGGCGGTGCTGTTCTCAGCGAGGGGACGCGGTCCCATCGCCGGCAGCAGCACGTCCCACACCAGGTTCATCACCGACTGCATGTTGCGCACCCCGCTCGTGATCACGACGACCGCATCGACGTCGGGCAGCACCAGGCAATACTGTCCGAAGGCCCCGTCCCCGCGGAACGAGTTGTGGCGCGACCGCCAGAACTGATAGCCGTATCCCTGGTCCCAGTCGCTCTCCGGCGAGGAGCCGTTCGCCACTTCGAGCGACGTCGCTGCCGTCACCCACGCCGCGGGCACCAGCTGCCTCCCATTCCACATCCCTTTCCGGAGATACAGCTGCCCGAAGCGGGCGATGTCCTCCGTCCGAATCAACAACCCGAACGCGCCGAGGCTCACCCCCTGCGGGCTCGCCCCCCACACCGGGTGGTCGATGCCCAGCGGTTGGAACAACCGCGGCCGCAGATAGTCGACCACCGTCTGGCCGGTGACCTTCTGGACGATCGCCGACAGCATGTAGGTGGCGGGAGAGTTGTACAGAAAGTGCGTCCCCGGTTTGAACGGGACGGGTTGTGCGAGGAACGTCTTCGTCCACGTCTGGGTCGGCGGCGGGGCGGAGTCGGGGTTGCCGTTCCAGCGCCAGGGGGGCATCTCCCGGTCGTGTCCGGTGGCCATGCGCAGCAGGTCGCGCACCCGCATCGACTGCAGGTTGGTGGATGGGCTGGCCGGCGCCTCGTCGGGGAAGAACTTCATCACCTGGTCGTCGAGACTGAGCTTCCCCTCGGCGATCGCCAATCCCACCGCGGTCGACGTGAAACTCTTGCTGAGCGAGTACAGCATGTGCGGCGTCGCCGAATCGTAGGGGCTCCACCACCCCTCGGCGACGACACGACCGTGCCGCACCAGCATGAAGCTGTGCATCGCGTCGATTTCCGAGTCGGCGCGATTCACGAACGCGAGAATGGCGGCGGACGAAATCCCCTGGCGCTCGGGAGTGCTGCGCGGCAGCTGCTGGGCCTGCGCCACGGCCGCGCCGCAGGCGAGCGCGAGGACGAATGCGTTGGTCGTCATGGGGCCGCGATGACGGCGCTGTGGCCTTTGCGGCCGGTCGTGGTGAACGCGGCGACGCGAATCGTCCCCTTCAGCGGAATCGGGCCACTGACCACGGCGCTCTTCGCAGTGGGCTCACTGCCGTCCGTAGTGTAGCGCAGCGTGAAGCCGGGGAGCTCGACGGTGGCGCGCACCGCCCCGCCCTGCGCCGCGAGACCGGGCGTGGGAATGCGATAGCTGATTCCCGCCACCTCACGATCGAGCCTCGGCAGCTCGCGCTTGCCCACCACGTTCACGAAGCGTGACCACGCGTCGGCGAACAGCGCGGCGGCGCGCGCCGCATCGCGCTCCCGCACCCAGTCGGGATCGGGCGCCCACGCCCGCTCGGCCAGTCCCAGCAGCTTCGGGACCATCATGTACTCGAGTCGATCCGGGCTGCTCAGCGTCTCCGACCACAAATCGCCCTGAATTCCGAGCACATGCGACTTGCCGTAGTCGGTGAGCCGGTCCTTGCCGATGAAGACGGTGGAATCGAGCGGATTGCCGCTGCGATCGACTCGGGTATTGCGATAGTAATCGTAGGGGATGTACAGGAACGGCTTGCGCACATCGACGTAGCCGCCCCAGTCGAGCCCCGTCTCTTCCGGATTCTGATTCCAGGCGAGATCGAAGTAGAGGTTGGTGACGGGACACAGTACGACGTCGTAGCCGCCGTTCGCCAGGCGGTAGGCGAGGTCCTCCCCGCCCCAGCCCGGAACGTTGTTCCAGACGTAGGCGCGCCAGCCGCGCGTCGCGAAGTCGGGGTTCGGGATGTTCACCGGCTGGGTGTCGCGACGTGTTCTCCGTACTGCGATCTCTTCCCATCCCGACGGCTCGAGGCCGTGGGTCTTGAGGATCTGCTCCACCCGACCGTAAAAGACGTACCACAGGTCGTCGACACTGGTGAGGCCATTTGCCTGCAGGTACGCCTGCACGGCGGGCGAGCCCTGCCAGACTCCGGTCGGGACCTCGTCGCCTCCCATGTGGATGTGCCGCAGCGGCGCACCGGCATCCTTGTGCATCGCGACGAGATCGCCCACGACCGTGGTGATGAATCGGTACGTCGATTCGAGCGCCGGGTTCATGATGTTGTCGTGGTACTCCTGGGGCGTCGTGTATTTCGACGTATCGGCGGAATCGCTCAACAGGTACTGCCGATCGCCCGTCGCCCGCGTGCGCGCCTGCATCGCCTTGACCGCGGCGCGGGCGTGGCCCGGCATCTCGATCTCGGGGATCACCTCGATGTGCCGCGCCGCGGCATAGCGGAGGATCTCGATGTAGTCGGCCCGCGAGAAGAAGCCGGTCCCGAACGCGCGCCCGGTGTCGGGGCCGGAGCCGTAGGCGGGCGGCATGAAATGGCTGAAGTCGAGGGTATGGCCGCGCCGCGCGCCGAAGGCGGTCAACTCGGGGATGCTCGGGATCTCGACCCGCCACGCTTCGTCGTCGGTGAGGTGCATATGGAAGACGTTGAGCTTGTAGCGCGCCAGCAGGTCGAGGACGCGCAGCACCGACGATTTCGGCTGGAAGTTGCGCGCCACGTCGAGCATGAACCCGCGGTAGCCGAAGCGCGGGGCGTCGACGACGTGGATCGTCGGCAGCACGAGGTCACCACGCGAGCTCGGCGCCGGGAGCAGGCTGCGCAGCGACTGCAGGCCGTAGAACACGCCGGCGGAGGAGACGCCGACGATCCGGATCCCCGTCGAGTCGACGAGCAGTTCATACGCTTCGGGCGACGACTGGCCCGCGACGGCTGCCACGGAGAGTTGCAGCGTGGTCGTGCCCCTGCGTCCCGCTTTGAAGTACGGGCGCAGGTAGTCGGCGGCGAAGCCCGCTTCGTTCTCGAGTCCGGCCGCCGCGCGCACCTGCGGCAGGGCCGTGAGTCGCAGCGTTCCCGCTCCGAGCGTCACTTGCAGTGGAGTCGGGAATATCGGCGGCAGCTCGCTCGTCGGGATGTCGCGAGTCGCGGAGTCGAGGGCGAACTGGCGCTGCGGGGAGATCACGCGGGGGTCTTGTCCGTCCCCCTGCGGCGGCCGGTCGAACGGCGCGGCGGCGAAATCGGCGATCACCTGTCCCTTCCCCGCCGTACTGTCGAAGACGAGGTAGGGTCCCTTGGGGACGAAGCTCTGATTGAGGAGAAAACCCCAGGTGACGTAGGGGATGCGGATGCTGGCGCCGGGTCCGAGGCCGGCGAAGCCGGATCCGGGGACGAGCCGGTGCAAGTCCCCCGTCACATCCTCGATCGTGAACCCGCCTCCGACGGAGCCGGGCTGCGCGCCGTGCAGGGCACTGAAGTAGATCGCCCAGCCGCTCGCCGCGAGCGGTTTGGCGCCGCGGTTGGTGAGGGTAAAGACGGCGCTGGAGCCGCTCGAGTCGCCTCGGAAGACGTCCTTGTCGAGCTGCCAGCGAAGCTGCAGGGCGCTTTGTGCGGAGGCTGGCCCGGCCACGAGGGCCAGGAGCAGCGCGGGCAGAGCCGCGAGTCGTTTGTCGGGCATGAGAGACATTAGACCCGCTGTCACCGCAGTGTCCAGTGGCGGAAATTCGTGCTATCTCCTCCGGCACCTTTCCCGCGAGAGTCCGCACGCATGTCCGGCCAGATCACCCGACGCCAGTTTGCAAAGCTCGCCGGCGCAGCCGCGTTGGGCGCCACTGCGACCTCCACCGCCGCCGCGCACCCGCTCGATTCGCCGCCGCGTCCGGAGCCCGCGCACCAGCCACCGGAGGCGCGGGCGTTCCCGGCCGGCTTTCTCTGGGGCACGGCGACGGCGTCGTACCAGGTCGAAGGCGCCGTAGCGGAAGACGGCCGCGGGCCGTCGGTGTGGGACACCTTCTCGCATACTCCCGGGAAGGTGGTGAACAACGCGACGGGCGACGTGGCCGACGACCACTACCATCGGTACAAGGAAGACGTGCAGCTGATGAAGGGGCTGGGCGTGAAGGCCTATCGCTTCTCGATCGCCTGGCCGCGCGTGTTTCCGCAGGGGTCGGGAGCGGCCAACCCGAAGGGGCTCGATTTCTACAATCGTCTCGTGGACGAGCTGCTCGCCAATGGCATCGAGCCGTTCGCGACGCTGTACCACTGGGACCTCCCCCAGGCGCTGCAGGCCAGCGTCGGTGGATGGGCGTCCCGGGACACCGCCCAGGCGTTCGGGGACTACGCCGGGTACGTCGCCGAACGGCTGACCGACCGGGTGCGGCACATTTTCACGATCAACGAATTCGGTGCGTTCATGGAGCTCGGATATCGCATCGGGATTCATGCACCTGGAGTGAAGTTGCCGCCCGCCCAATTCAACCAGGCGCGCCACAATGGAGTGCTGGGCCACGGTCTCGCCGTGCAGGCGATCCGCGCCAAGGGAAAGCCCGGCACGAAAGTCGGATTGGCCGAGAACATCGTGGTCGGCGTGCCGGTGATCGAGTCCGCGACCCACATCGCCGCCGCCGAGCGCGCCACCCGTGAAGTGAACGCGCAGTACCTCACGGTGATCATGGAGGGGAAGTACACCGACGCCTATCTCGCGGCGACCGGCGCCGACGCGCCGCACTTCACCCCCGAAGACCTGAAGATCATTTCGAGCCCGCTCGACTTCGTCGGGACCAACATCTACCAGCCGATGTTCGTGCGTGCCGATGCCGGGCCCCGGGGCTTCGCCGTCGTCCCCAATCCCGCGTCGTATCCCCACATGGCTTCGCCGTGGCTGTTCGTCGGTCCCGAGGTGTTGTACTGGGGCCCCCACCACGTGGCCAAGCTGTGGAACGTGCAGGAGATCTACGTCACCGAGAACGGCTGCTCGTCATCGGATGTGCCGGCCGGCGACGGGCAGGTCTACGACACCGATCGCGTGATGTTCCTGCGCAACTATCTCACCCAGCTGCAGCGCGCCGTGTCCGACGGAGTGCCGGTGAAGGGATACTTCCTCTGGAGTCTGATGGACAACTTCGAGTGGGCCGACGGCTACACCAACCGCTTCGGTCTGCACTACGTGGACTACACAACCCAGAAGCGCATGCCGAAATTGAGCGCCGCGTTCTACCGCGAGGTCATCGCCGCCAACCGGGTGGTATAGATTCAGGCCCCTCGTTCCCAGCGCCACACCGTGCCGTCCTCGGGATCGACCACGGTGCCGATGAACGCGAAGCCGCACTTCTTGAGGACGTGCGTCGAGGCATTCGTTTCGGGGAGCGTGTGCGCCCGGGCAACGCGCACCCGGCCGCTGCCGAAGGCGTAGTCGAGCAGTGCCCGTGCGGCTTCGGTAGCGTATCCCTGTCCCTGGTAGCCCGGCGCGATGCCGTACGCGATCTCGACCATGCCGCTGGGATCGGGAGGACCCTTGTAGGCGGCGCTCCCGATGATCAGCCGCTCGCCGCGGTGCACGACGAAGAATCCGTATCGCCACGGGTCCGGCTCCGTGCCGGACCGCAACGCGGCCAGCCATGCCGGTGAGACATCGCCGGAGTGATAGAAGTCGAACAGTCCAGGCGCGACGGGAAAGCCGGCGAGTGCGGGAAACCGCTCCGGGGTATCGATCAGCGCAACCAGGTGCGTGGGGTCGCTCGGCAGCAGCGTGAGTCGTGGAGTGTCGAGGCTCATGTCGGCAGAGCCACGCGGAACTCGGTGCGCCCGGGCGCCGAATCCACGTCGATCGTCGCGTCGTTCTGGTCGAGCAGCCGGCGCACGATGTCGAGCCCGAGACCCGTTCCCTGGCCCACCGGCTTGGTCGTGAAAAAGGGATCGAAGATCCTGCCCTTCAGGTCGGCCGGGATGCCCGGCCCGTTGTCGGTCACGCGCACGACCACCTGCGGGCCCTCGGCCCGTGCCGAAACGACGACGCGGCCGCCCTGCGGCACCGCGTCGAGCGCGTTGTCGACCAGGTTCGCCCACACCTGATTTAGCTCGCCGCCGACGCCGCGGGCGCGCGGCAGGTCGGGCTGCACTTCGTTGGTGAGCGAGACCGCTTTGCCGCGCGCCTTCGCCGCCAGCAGCGCGAGCGTGTCGGCCAGCCCTTTGCCGATGTCCACCGGCTCGGGGGCTCTGGCGTGATCCATGTAGGTGAACCCCTTCACGGCACTCACCAGCGCGTGCACGCGCGAGGCGGCGCGCTCGATGTCGCGCGACAGCCCGCGCAGCGTGCACCCGGCGGCCAGCCAGCGCAGCGTGGCACCCAGTCGCTCGCCCCCGAGCCCCGCCGCCAGCTCGTCGAGCAGCTCGATGGTCGCATCGGTCTCGGCGAGCGGCGTCGCGAATGCCTCGTCGACGTCGTGCTGCTCCAGCCAGCGCGCCAGCGCGTCCTCCCGGTCGGCGAGCTCGAGCGGCGTGAGGACCCGGGTCGGCGTGTCGGAGCAACGGGTGCGAACGCGGTCGACGAGCGCCTGCTCCTTCGCGTCGAGCCCCACCGCCCCGAGCGCGCGCGCGGCCCGGTCGAGCTCGTCCACCGCCGCGGTGATGAGCCGGGCGCTCCGCGTCGCCGCGGAAGCGGGGTTGTTCAGCTCGTGCGCCAGTCCCGCGGCGAGCTTGCCGAGGGAGGCCATCTTCTCGACCTGCAGGTCGTTGGTCTTGAAGGCGCGTGCCCGGTCCACCATGCCGTGTACGAAGACGCCGGTGAGATGGGGGCATGCCACCGGCAGCTCCGCCAGGTGCTCGCGTCCCAGACGGAACGCGACGGAGGGCTCTTCGACGATGGAGTTTCCCGGCGCGGTGACCATGCGCGAGTACGGCAGCTGTCCCGCCACATCACCCGCGCGCCAATCGAGCACCTTGCGCCAGTGGCCGCCCTGCTCCATGTGATGGGCCACGTGACCCGAGAGCAGGATGTAGAGGGCGTCGACCGGCTCTCCCTTCTTCGCGATCATTTGGCCCGGCTCGTAGTGCTCGAGGGCGCCGTGCGCCATGAGCCATTCCAGCTCTTCGCGCGGCGCCTGTCCGACGGTCTGATGCGCCTGGAGCCGTGCGAGGACGTCGCTCATCCTACACCGTCCGCAGGTACTGGTGGATCATGCTGACCGTCGCCGAACCTTCGCCCACCGCCGAGGCGACGCGCTTGCCGGAGCCGAACCGTGCGTCGCCGGCGCAGAAGATGCCCGGGACGCTCGTCTCGAAGGGGAACGGATCACGCGCCGCCGTCCAACCGGCGGGACGGTTGCCGTCGGACATCAGGTCGCGCCCGGTCAGCACGAACCCTTGCGGGTCCCGCTGGACCACGTCCGCCACGAGCGCCGTGCGCGGCGCGGTTCCGATGAAGATGAACATCCCCGCGGCCGCGAGCTCGCGCCGTGCGCCGCTGACGCCATCCAGCACGGTGACCGACTCGAGCCGCCCGTTGCCGCGCACCCCGGCGACGGTGGTGTTCACCAGCACCTCGACGTTGGGAGTCTCGACGATGCGGTCGACGAGGTAGCGCGACATCGCGGCGCCGAGATCGGGGCCGCGCACCAGCAGCGTCACCTTGCGCGCGTGGCGCGAGAAGAACATCGCCCCCTGTCCCGCCGAGTTGGCGCCGCCGACGATGCAGACGTCCTGGCCGCGGTAGGTGGCGGCTTCGGTGAGCGCGGCGCCGTAGTACACCCCGGCGCCGAGCAGCTCGTTCACCCCTTCGGTCTCGAGCCGCCGCACCTCCATACCCGGTGCGATCAGCACCGCGTAGCCGGCCAGCTCCGAGCCGTCGGAGAGCACCACCTTCCGGTACGGATCGTCGCGCCTGATCTGCACCACCTCCTGCGGCGTAAGGATCTCGGCCTTGAAGCGCTTCGCCTGATCTGCGGCACGCCGCGCCAGGTCGTCGCCCCGGATCCCGCTCGGAAAGCCCAGATAGTTTTCGATCTTCGAGCTCGAGCCGGCCTGCCCGCCGGGTGCGCTGCGCTCCACGAGGATCGTGCGCAGGCCTTCCGACGCGCCGTACACCGCGGCCGCGAGCCCCGCCGGCCCTCCGCCCACAACGATCAGGTCATAGAACGGCTGCTTGGCTCTGGTCTGCATCCCGACCTTCTCCGCCAGCTCACGGGTGGTGGGTTGCACCAGCATGGTGCCATCCGAGAAGAACACGACGGGATCTCGGGTCAACCCGCCGCTCGCTCCCGACAGGAGTTCCCGCACCGTTGTGTCATTCTCCAGGTCGAGCCACTGATACGGTACCTGGTTCGCCGCGAGGAAGTCCTTCACTGCGAAGCTCGCCGGGGACAGCGCGGTGCCGGCAACGCGGATGCCGTCGAACTGGGCCCGAGCTCGCGCGAACCA
>DATFTG010000145.1:0-22715 GCA_035262265.1 Gemmatimonadales bacterium | reverse complement strand
GACGGCGGCTGCATCTACCGCGGCGCCACGGTGATCGTGCCGCCCGAGTCGGCGGATCCGCTGGCCGCGGCCGCCAGGGGCTGGATCGACCTGCGCCCGGCGTCGCTCGAGGCGTGGATCCGCCGCGCCGGTGAAATGGTGGCGCGCGCCGAGCGGCGGCGGCGCGATGCGCCGCACGATTCCGGGAGCGACGTCGACTGGACCGCGATCGACCCCGATGCGGCCGTGGATCCCGCCGCGTTCGCGACCTGGGTGTTCCGCTTCGAAGACCTGGGCGAGCGCATCAAGCGCTGAGCGCGAATGTCCGACTTCGCGATACTGGAGCGGTGCCTGGGTGCGATCGGGACGACGTTCCGCCTGGTGCGGTATTATCCGCCCACGCATCCGGCGGTGCAGGAGGGACTGCGCACCGTGGCCGCCCAGCTGCCCGCCATGGCGGCGATGGGCACCGTCGAATGGAAGGTCGGGGCCTCGGGGATGCACTGGCGCGGCGCGCAGGTGCTGCCGCGCAATGCGCAGCTCTCCGAGCTGGCGTCGCTGCTGTTCGCGCGCGGCGTGCGCGGGATTCAGGTGAGTCCCGGCGTGACGCCGGAGCACGTAATCGCGCTGTACAACGTCGCGACCGGCACGGCGACCCTGGACGACAGCTCGCTCGGCCGGATCACGCTGCAGCAGACCCGTCGCACGACGGCGGCGCCGCGCCTCTCCGTGGCGCAGCTGAACCCGCCGATGGCCGAACGCATCGTGCCGCCGGTCGAGGGACCGAAGTGGCCGCGCGGCGGTGGCGGAGAGCTGCGGCGCGCCACCGCGGCGTTCCGTCCCGACGTGCTGCCGCCCGATGTGGAGAGCCGCCGGCTGATCGGCTCGCTGCTCACGGCGGACAGCCCCGAGAGTCTGCTGGCCGCCGCGGAGCGGCTGCGCGAGCTGGTCCCGGCGGTGCTCGAGCTGCGCGACATCGCGCTCGTCGCCGAGCTCATCGCGGGGCTGGACCGGGCGCTGCCGCGCGTCCAGGACGAGCAGACCGTCGAGCAGCTCGGACTCGCGGGGGAGGCGCTGGCCGAGAAGTCGCTCGTCGACCGCATGGTCTACCGTCTGGGCGAAGCGCGCATCGCCCCGGTCGAGCGCGGGTTTCTCGTCGGCGCGGTGGGAGCGCTCGCGGCGATGTCGGTGCGGCCGACGCTGCGCGCCTATCTCGCGGCGCCGGCCGAGCTGCGCGAGCCCTATCGCGCGGCGATACGCGCCGCGGCGGACCGGGCGATGGAGCCGCTGGAAGAGGCGCTGGAGGACGGCGACGGCACGATCGTCGCGGCGGCCGCCCATTTCATGGGCCTCACGGGCAGCCCCGAGGCGGTGCCGCTGCTGTCGGGGTTGATGAAACACCAGACCGACGCCGTGCGCGAAGCGGCGCTCTACGCCCTCGCCGAAATCGGGGGCCGGGAGATCGCCCGGCCGGCGGTGGCGGCGCTGCGCGATCTGAGTGCCCCGGTGCGAGCAGCGGCGGCGCGGGTGATCGGCGTGTGCGGCGATCCCACCGCGTCGGACGCACTGGCGCGGCGGCTGGAGCACGAGGAAGACGAGGGGGTACTGGCGGGGATGCTGATCGCCATCGGACGGCTGGCTGCTCCGGGGGCCCTCGGCGTGCTCGCCAAATACGCCGAACCCGGCAGCTTTTTGAAGCGACGCACCGCGCATCTGCGGGCGGCGGCGATCGAAGGTATCGGCCACATCCATTCGACGGAGGCGCGAGCGTTGCTCGAACTCTATAGTCACGACAAAGAGCCGACCGTGCGGCGGGCGGCGGAGGCGGCGCTGCAATGACCACTCGCACGTCGACTGCTACGCAGAAGCTGCCGCTCGCGACCGGGATCTCCACGGAGGTCGCGAAGCGGGTCGTCGGACAGGAGATCATGGTCGAGCGGCTCCTCATCGGGTTGCTCACCGGCGGTCACATCCTGCTGGAAGGCGTGCCGGGACTCGCCAAGACTCTGGCGGTGCGCACCGTGGCCGAGTGTCTGCGCATCGCCTACTCGCGCATTCAATTCACGCCCGACCTGCTGCCCGCGGACGTGATCGGGACGATGGTCTTCGATCAGCGCACGCAGGAGTTCTATCCGCGCAAAGGTCCGCTGTTCGCCAACCTCGTGCTCGCCGACGAGATCAACCGCGCGCCGGCCAAGGTGCAGTCGGCGCTGCTCGAGGCGATGCAGGAAAAACAGGTGACGATCGGCGGCGAGACCTTCCTCCTGGGTGAGCCGTTCCTCGTGCTCGCGACGCAAAATCCGATCGAGCAGGAAGGCACCTATCCGCTGCCCGAGGCGCAGCTCGACCGCTTCATGCTGAAAGTGCGGGTGGGGTACCCGACGCGCGACGCCGAGAAGGAAATCGTCGCGCGCATGGCGTCGGGCCGGCCGATCGAAGTGACGCGCGTCGCGGAAGCGAACGACATCCTCGCGGCGCGCAGCGCGATTGCCGAGCTGTTCATGGATCAGAAAGTGGTCGACTACATCGTCGACGTGGTGCGCGGCACGCGCGAGCCGGGCTCGATCGGGCTCGCCGACCTGAAGCCGGTCATCGCCTTCGGCGCGAGTCCCCGCGCTTCGATCAATCTGGCGCAGGCGGCGCGAGCGCACGCCTACCTGCGGGGCCGCAACTACGTCGTGCCCGAAGACGTACAGGCGATGGCCTATGACGTGCTGCGCCACCGCGTGCTGCTCACCTTCGAGGCCGAGGCCGAGGACCTGGATGCCGATCGCGTGATCGCCAAGATCCTCGAGGCGGTGCGCGTGCCGTGAAGAAGGAGCAGTATGCGGAGCGCCGCCGCGGCGATCAGCCGCCCACCCGGGCGCGCCGCCGCCGCGTCCCGCCGGAGGTCTTGAAGCAGGTCCAGGAGATCGAATTCCGGACCCACTTCCTCGTCAACACCCTGTTCACCGGCGAGTACCGCTCGGTGTTCCGCGGGCAGGGGATCGAGTTCGCCGAAGTCCGCGCCTACCAGGAAGGCGACGATTTCCGCGCCATCGACTGGAACGTCTCGGCGCGGTTCGCGCACCCGTATGTGAAGAGTTTCGCCGAGGAGCGCGAGCTGACCCTGCTCCTGGTCGTCGATCAGTCGGGCTCGCTGCACTTCGGCCACCCCGTCTCCAAGTCGGCGATGGCGGTGGAAGTCGCCGCCGTGCTCGCTCTCGCAGCCGCACGCCACGGCGACCGCGTGGGCGCGTTGATGTTCGCCGACAAGGTGGAGTACGTGATCCGTCCCGCCAAAGGACGGCACCACGCGCTGCGGGTGATCCGCGACCTGCTCGCCTTCGCACCGCGCGGGCGCGGCACCAACCTCGCCGAGGCGCTGCGCTACGCGACGAAACTGCTGCGCCACCGCGCGGTGGTGGTGGTGCTCTCCGATTTCCGGGCCGAGGGGTGGGAAGATCCGCTCGCCCGCCTGGCGGAGCACAACGACATCGTGGCGGTGACGATCGACGATCCGCGCGAGGTCCGCCTCCCCGACGCCGGCTGGGTGGACGCGCGCGATACCGAGACGGGGCAGCGGCTGCTGCTCGACACCAGCCACCCGGCGAGCCGGGCCCGGATCGTCGCGGCGGCCGAGCGCCTCGTGGCGGAGCGCGGCCGCAAGCTGCAACAATCGGGTGTGGACCGGGTCGCGCTGCGGACCGACGTTCCCTACGGCGTCGCGCTGCGGCGCGCGTTCCACGCGCGCGCGCGTCGCCTCAAGCGCTGACGCGATGCGACTCGCCGTGCTGCTCCTCGTCCTGGCCCCGGGGACGCAACGGCCGTCGGCGAAGGCGGCGGCGTGGACCGTCACCCCGGCGTCCCCCACGGTCGGTGACACGATCCGGCTCGAGCGCACGTTCACCCTGCCCGCCGGTTGGCGGGTCCGCCCGGGCCGGCTCGAGGCGAGCGAGCAGGTGGAGCCGCTCGAGGATGCCCGGGTCGTCGCCAGCGGATCCGACTGGGTGGTGCGCTACACCGTGGTGGCCTGGGCGCCGGGGGTCCTGCACGTGGCGGTGCCGCCGGTGTGGCGACTCGGCGCGCGCGGCGAAGCCGATTCGGTTCCCGGCGGCACCGCGGCGTTCACAGTCGCCAGCGTGATTCCCGATTCGGTCCGCGCTCCGCAGCCGAAGCCCGCACTGACGCCGATTCGCGCCGAGCAGCGCGGGTTCTTTCCACTCTTCGTTGCCCTGCTTCTCTCCGGATCGTCGCTCGCCGCGGCGATCTGGTGGCGTCGCCGGCCCGCGCGCGCGCTGCACGCTGCTCCCGCGCCGCGCGCCGCGGCCGCGATCTCGGACGAGCGCTGGCTCCAGATCGGCGAGCCCAAAGCGGTGGCCGCGCGCGCCGCCGGAATGTTGCGCACGGTGATCGCCCGCGTGATTCCGGAAGCCCACGGTGGCCTGTCGACGGCCGAGTGTCTCGTCGTCGCCAGGAAGCGCCGGCCGGCACCGCAGTTCGCGCAGCTGGAGATCGTGCTGGGCGCGCTCGACACGGTCGCGTTCGGCAGCGGCGCCCCCGTCGACGTCGCCACGCTTGCCCAGCGGGCGCGCCTGCTGGCCCAGGAGCTCAAGCCACCCGAGCCGAAGCCCGTGGGGAAGAAGGCGTGAGCTTCGCGCGGCCCTGGATTCTGCCCTTGCTCCTCGCCGTGCCGCTGTGGCTGTTGCTGCGGCAGCGGCGGATCGGGCGTCTCTCCGGCACACCGGTCTCGGACTCCAGGCCCGCCGCGGGCGTACCCCAGCGCCGCTGGATCGTCCATCTCCCGGTCATCCTGCGCAGCGCCTGCTTCGTCGCCTGGATCATCGCCGGCGCCGGCCCGCGGGTCGGGGCGTCGCGCGCCGAGGTGCGCCGCGAGGGGATTTCGATCGTGCTCGCCGTCGACCTCTCGAGCAGCATGCTGGCGGAGGACTTCACCCCCGCGAATCGGCTCGACGTGGCGAAGCAGACGGCGATCGATTTCGTGCGCAACCGGCCCTCCGACCGCATCGGGCTCGTCGCGTTCGCGGGCCAGGCGCTGACGCAGGTGCCGGTGACCAACGATCACGCGGTGCTCGAAGCGGCGCTGCAGGACCTCCACATCGGCGAGCTGGAGGACGGCACGGCGATCGGCACGGGGATCGCGACCGCGGCGAACCGGCTGCGGCGTGCGCCGGGGAAGAGCCGCGTCATCATCCTGCTCACCGACGGCGTGAACAACCGCGGCACCGTCGATCCCCGCACGGCGGCCCGTGCGGCGGGGGCGTTCGGGATCCGGATTTACACGATCGGCGTGGGGACGCAGGGCGAAGCGCCGGTGCCGACGGGACAGAGCGGACAGGGGCTGCGCTACCAGATGCTGCCCGTCGAGATCGATGAGGGACTGCTGACGGAAGTCGCCACCTCGACGGGAGGACGCTACTTCCGCGCGACCGACAGCGAGTCGCTGCGCCACATCTTCGCCGAAATCAATCGGCTCGAGAAGACGACGGTGCAGCAGGTGATCTACCGGCGTCTCGACGAAGCGATCCGCGTCCCGCTGGCACTCGGTCTCCTGGCGCTGGCGATCGAGCTGGTGGTGTCGGCGACGATCGCCGTGCGGGTGCCCTGATGGGGTTCGACGCGCCGCTCGTCCTCGCGCTCGCCCCGGTGATCGCGTTCCTGGCGTGGATCGGCGCGACCTGGGCGCGGCGCGAGCGTCTGCGGCGGGCGGCCCGGTGGTCCTCGGACACGGCACGCCAGGCGCGCGGCGCCGGCCGCTTCGGTCCGACGGGCGTCACCCTGGCGGCGTTTCTCGGTGTGGTGGCGCTGGCGGGGCCGCGCTGGGGCAACGAGCAGATCGAGACCGAAACGCGCGGTCTCAACCTCGTCATCGCGATGGATATCTCCCGCTCGATGCTGGCGGAGGACGCGGGGGGATCGAGCCGGCTCGCGCACGGACTGCGGGAAGCGCGGCGCCTCGCCCAGGATCTCGACGGCGACCGGCTCGGCCTCGTGGCCTTCGCCGGGGCGAGCTACATCCTGTCGCCGCTCTCGGTCGACGGCTCGGCGCTG
The DNA here is from genome assembly GCA_035262265.1 of Gemmatimonadales bacterium. Lineage (GTDB taxonomy): Bacteria > Gemmatimonadota > Gemmatimonadetes > Gemmatimonadales > GWC2-71-9 > DASTHG01. The sequence goes on along the minus strand of DATFTG010000145.1, from coordinate 16,685 downwards.
ATGCTGTACCTCGACGCGCTCGATCCCGAAGTCGCTTCCGAGGGCGGCACCTCGCTCGCCCCGGGGCTCGCCATGGGCGCCGAGCTGCTCGCCGCGGAGCCGGGCGCCGCCGACCGCGTGCTGGTCGTCTTCACCGACGGCGAGGCGCACGACTCGATGTCGACGGTGCTGCGCGTCGCCCGGCAGCTGCGCGACCAGGGCGTGCATCTGATCCTCGTCTCGGAAGGGGGGCGCGATCCGGTGCGCATTCCGCTGCGCGACGACCAGGGTGCGCTCCAGGGCTACCAGTCCGACGATGACGGACAGGTGGTCGAGACGCGGCGCATGGACGATGTGCTGGGCGCGACCGCCGACGCGGGGCAGGGCACGATCGTGGCCGCCGATCTTCCCGATCAGGCAGGCGCCGTGCGCGATCTCGTCGCGTCGTACAAGCGCAACCCGTCGACCGAAACGAACACCCAGCAGGGCATGCCGCGCGGCTGGATCCCGCTGCTCATGGCGTTCGTTATCCTGCTGCTGCAGGCGTTATCGCGGCGCACCGCGGCTCTCGTGAGCGTGCTGCTGACGATCGGTCTCGCCGCGGGCCGCGAAGCCGGCGCCCAGGGGACCGCCGTGCCCGCCCGCAAGCGCAGTCTCGCCGAGCAGTACTGGGACCTTGGCGATTCGGTGCGGGCGAGCAATTACTACCTGGCGGAGGTCAACGCCCGGAACGGCGACACCGCCTGGTTCAACGCCGGAACCGCGGCGATGGCGGCGCGCGACTTCTCGACCGCACGCAGCGCGCTGGCGCGCGCCGCGACCTCGCTCGATCCCGGTATCCGGTTCCGCGCGCTGTACAACGAAGGCCTGCTCGCCCTGCGCGCCGCCGACATGGACAGCATCCACCGCGACGCCCATCTCGGCGAAGCGGAGCGGGCCTACCGGGAGGCGCTGCTGCTGCGGCCGCTCGACGGCGCGGCCAAGTGGAACCTCGAGCTGGCGCAACGGCGCCGCCAGGGCGGCGGCGGGCAGAATCAGAACCAGCCGCAGAACCAGAACCCCAACCAGCAACAACAGAGCAAGCCGCCCCCGCCCACCCCGCAGGGGATGACCGAGGCGCAGGCGGACGAGATCCTGCGCTCCATCGGTCAGGAGGAGTTGAAGACGCGGCGCGAGCGCATGGGGCGCGCCCGGCGCGCTACCGAGACGGGAGTGAAGGACTGGTGACCAACATCTGCTGCGCGCTGCTCGCGGTGCTGCAAGGCCAAGCGCTCGAGGTCACGGCGGCGGTGGACCGCACCCGCGTTCCCGTGGGGGAGGAAGTCACCCTCACGATCCAGGTGCGCGCGCAGGGCGTCGACGCGCCGCGCTTCGACCTGCCCCCCCTCTCGGGGTTCTCGGTGATGGGGACGCGCGACGCGGCGGAGGTCGCGCTCGAAGGCGCGGCGGGAACGTCGCGCACCGCGCTGCGTGCTCTCACGCTGCGCGCCGAGCGACCGGGGCGCCTGACGATCGGCTCGGTGCGCGTGCACGTCGGCGATGCCGTGGCCACGACCGCGCCGTTCACGATCATCGTCGACAGCGCGGCGTCGTTCCCGGCGAGCGCGCTCAGCGCGGTGGCGCGCGCGCTGCTCGCCGCCGCGCCGCCACCGGGCCGCGGCGATCAGGTGGCGCTCTCGATCGTCGCACCCGCGGCGCCGGCGATCGTCGGTCATCAGCTCGACGTCGTGCTCGCCGCCTGGTTCCCGCGGTCGTTGCGCGAGCGGCTGCGCCGTGCGCCGCTGCTCACGCTGCTCACCCCCGAGAATGTGTGGAGTTATCCCCCCGCCACGCCGGGCGGCGTCGTGTTGTCGCGCCAGGTGCGCGGCCAGCCGATGGACCTGTATGCCGTGCACCAGATTCTGTTTCCGCTGTCGGCGGGGACGATCACGATTCCGCCGGGGTCGGTAGAGTACGCGGTGCCGGTGAACTTCTCCTTCTTCAGCTCCGAGGAGCGCTACTCGCTCGCGACCGATTCGGTGAAGGTGGCGGTGCAGCCGCTTCCCGAGGAGGGACGGGACGCCGGCGACCAGGGCGTCGTCGCCGAGAGCCTGCGGCTCTCCGTCGGTGTCGACCCACCCGAAGGGCGCGTCGGCGAGCCGCTCGAGGTCGCCGCGACGTTGTCGGGCGGCGGCAACGTGGCCCTGTGGCCGCCCCCCGCGCTGCGCTGGCCCGGCGGGTTCCGCGCGTATCCCGAAGAGACCACCGTGCGACTCGCATCGTCGGGAGGACACGTCGGCGGAACGAAGACCTTCCGCTATCTCGTCATGCCCGACTCGGCCGGCGTGTTCCTGCTCCCGGAGGTGCGATACCCCTACTACGACGCGTCGGTGAAGCGTTATCAGGTTGCCACGCTCGCCGCGCGCTCATTCGTGGCGTCGCAGGGGAGGGAGCCGCGCGCGGCACGGGCCACGCCGGAGCTGCTCGCGCCCGGCGGGTCCGACTGGAGCGACGCGCTGAAGGCCGGACTGTGGCCGCTCGGATGGATCGCGATCCTGTTCATCCCTCCGGTCGGCTTGTACCTGCGGCTGCGCCGTCGCGCGCCGCCGCCTCGCGCGGCGGAGCCGGAGGTGCACGAACCGGGCGAGCTGGCGGCGCTGGAGCGCGCCTTCGGCATTCTGGTTCAGGCGCACGTCGCCGATGCGTACAGTCGCGACGGGGAGAGCCTCGCGCGCGCGCTGCGGGCCGCCGGCGTCGAGCGCACGCTCGCCGAGCACGTGGGCCGGCTGCGTGAGCGGGTGCGCGGCATCCGTTACGGACCGCGCACCTCCGGCGATCCGCGCGAGCTGGTAGCCGAGCTGCGGCAGGTGCTGAAGTCGCTGGCTCACGACACGCGCGGCCGGCGCCGTCGGCTGAGCGTCGGACTCGGGGTCGTGCTGCTCGTCGTGCTCGGCGGCATGCGCGGCCTGCGCGCACAGGGGACCAGCGCCGAGGCGCTCTACGAGGCTGGGGCGCTGAGTGCGGCGGCGGATTCGTTCGCCCAGCGGGCGGCGCAGGACACCCTCGATCCCGCCCATTGGTACGATCTCGGGTCGACGCTGTATCGCAGCGGAGAGGACGGGAAGGCGGTCGCGGCGTGGGTGGTGGCGGAGCGTCTCGCCCCGCGCAACGGCGCGATCCGGCGCGCGCGTGCGCTGCTGCCCGCGCCAGATGCGGCGAGCGCGAGTCTCCTCGAGGTGGGCTATCTCACTCCCGGGGAGTGGTGGATCGTCGCCGCCGCGCTCTGGATCGTCTGCTGGGGAGTGTTGTTCGTGAGCCGGGGAACGCAACGCATCGCCGGGGCGTCGTTCGGAACGCTGGCACTCACCGCGGCGGTGCTGGGCGCGTTCGAGCAGCGCCACGACGACCGGCAGCTCGTGGTGATCGCGAGTCCACGCACGCCGGTGCACGCCGCGCCGTATGGTCCGTCGAGCGCGAGTCTCGTACTCGAGCCGGGCGCGGCGGCGGAGGTGGTCGACACGTTTGCAGGAGGGCGGTGGCTGCGGATTCGGCGCGGTGACGGCGTCAACGGGTGGGTGCTGGCGAGCCAGGTTGTGCGGTTGTGACGGCTGCCAAGATCGCCGTCCTTCCCGACCGCGTGGCCGATCAGATCGCGGCCGGGGAAGTGGTGGAGCGTCCGGCGTCGGTGGTGAAGGAGCTGGTCGAGAACGCGCTCGACGCCGGTGCGCACACTGTTCGGGTGGAGATCGAGGACGGCGGCCGGGCGCTCATTCGGGTCTCGGACGACGGCCTGGGCATGTCGCCCGACGACGCGCGACTCGCACTGCAGCGTCACGCCACCAGCAAGATCCGCTCGGTCGCCGATCTCATCGGCGTCGGGTCGTTCGGATTCCGCGGCGAAGCGCTCCCGGCGATCGCCTCCGTTTCCCGGTTCGAGCTGGAAACCGCCGATGGAACGGGTGGCATCCGATTGCGGGTGACGGGAGGGACGATCGAAGGGGCGGACCCCGCGGTGCGCCAGCAAGGGACAACCGTCACGGTGCGCGGGCTGTTCTTTAATACGCCGGCGCGCCGCAAGTTTCTGCGCGCGCCCGCGACCGAAACCCGGGCCGTCTCCGAGGTGCTCACCGTCCTGGCGCTGTCGCGTCCCGACGTCGCCTTTTCGCTCACCAGCGACACCCGCTCGCTCCTGGATGCGCCGGCGGCCGAGCGGCTGATCGAGCGAATCCACGCCCTGTGGGGGCGCGACCTCGCCGACACACTGCTGCCGCTCGGTACCCGGCTGGGCGGCGCCGAGGTGCAGGGCTTCGCCCAGCGCCCCTCCCAGGCGCGGCCGGCGGGACGCAAGGCGTACGTGTTCGTGCGCGGCCGGCCGGTGAAGGATCCGTTCCTCGTGCGGGCGGCCGAGGCCGGCTACCGCTCCGCCATCGCGCCCGGCGATCGTCCCTCGCTGCTCTTGTTCCTCGACCTTCCCGGCGATGCTGTAGACGTGAACGTGCATCCCGCGAAGGCCGAAGTGCGATTTCGCGATCGCATTCAGATCGAGCAGCTCGTCGAAGAGGGCGTACGGCGCGCGCTCGCGCCGCTCGAGGCTGCGGCCCCCCTCGGCAGCGCGGCAGGGGGCTCGCTGCTCGAGGCGGCCACGTGGGAGGGGACAGGCACCATCCCCGCGGGACTCCCGACGGAGTTGTTCGCCGCGGAAACAGCGGGCGGTCGCCCGCGCGGTCCGGAGCTGCTGCAGGTGTTCGACACCTACCTGCTGTTTCAGACCGAAGACGCCGTCGCCATCGTGGACCAGCATTCGGCGCACGAGCGCGTATTGTACGAGCAGGTGATGCGGCAGCTGTCGGGGGACGGCGCCCCGGCTCAGCGATTGCTTCTGCCCCTGACGCTCGAGTTCACCGGTCCCGAGCTCGAGGCGATCGACGCCCATCGCGAGCTGCTGGCGCGCGTGGGATTCGAGCTGGAGCCGTTCTCGGGGAGGACGGTCGTGGTCCACACGGCACCCAATCCGCATCCGCGCTTCGAGGCGGCGCGCTGCCTGCAGGAGTTGGTGGCGGACCTCGCGGGCGGACGATTCGGCGGCTGGGCGAACCGGCTCGAGCGCTTCGGAGCGACGTTCGCCTGCCGCGCGGCGATCAAGGCGGGGCACCACCTCGATCCCGAAGAAGCACGGGAGCTGGTGCGCCGGCTCCTCGCCGCCACACTACCCGCACACGACGTGCACGGGCGACCCACGATCGTACAGCTTCCCAAAGGGGAGTTAGAGCGGAGATTTGGAAGATGAGAAATACGGCGGACGGGCGGTCAGGCGGTCATGCGATTCGGTATCCGGTCGGAGGTCTCGAAGAATCAGACCGCCCGACCGCCCGACCGCCTGGCCTATCGGCCATCCGCCCGCTTACGCCGGTACTCGTCGGCCCAACCGCCGTCGGCAAGACCGCCGTCGCCCTCGCGCTGAGCCAGCGCCTGCCGGTGACGATCATTTCGGCCGACGCCCGCCAGGTCTATCGCCGGCTCGACATCGGTACCGCCAAGCCTCTACCGGCCGAGCGCGCGCGGGTGCCGCACGAGGGGATCGATCTCGTCGATCCGGGGGAGCGGTTCAGCGCCGGACGCTTCGCGCGCGAGGCGGCGGGGTGGCTCACCGCGGCCCGCGCCGCCGGCCGCTTGCCGCTCGTCGTGGGCGGGACGGGGTTCTACGTGCGCGCCCTCGCCGACGGCTTGTTTCACGAGCCGCCACTCGATCCCGAGCGGCGCGACCAGGTGCGTGAGTGGACCGCTACCCTCGCCGGAACGGATCTCTCCCGCTGGGCGTTGCGGCTCGACCCGCGGTTTTCGGGCGGCGGGCGCCAGCGGGCGACGCGCGCCATCGAAGTCGCCTTGCTGACGGGACGCCCGCTGTCCCTGTGGCAGCGGATGGCGCGCGTCGCCGGCGTGATGCGGCCCTGGTACATCGTGCTGACGATCCCGCGCGAGCTGCTGCGCCGCCGGATCGCCGAGCGCGCCGACGCGATGCTCGCCGCCGGGTTCGTCGAGGAGGTGCGGGCCGAGCTGGCACGCGGTACAGCGCCTACGGCTGCCGGCCTCGACGGGGTGGGGTACCGCGAGGTCGTGGCGATGCTCACTGGCCAGCTCCACACGGACGAGCTGCGCGATGCGATCGTGCGCTCGTCGCGGCAGTACGCCAAGCGGCAGGAGACGTGGTTTCGACACCAACTGCGTCATCGGTCATCGGTTATCGGTTCGGAAGAAGCTGTTTGGACTCTTGACGCAACGAAGCCCCCGGAGGACTTGGCGGAGGCCATCGTTGTGAGATGGCAGACCGTGCAAGACCCAATGCCGACGACCGACAACCGATAACGCCGATGCGTATTGGCATCACCCTCTATCCGACTTACGGCGGCTCCGGGGCCGTCGCGACGGAGCTCGGTCTCGAGCTCGCGCGGCGCGGGCACGACGTGCACTTCATCTCCTATGCCAGCCCGTTCCGGCTGCGCGGCGTCACCGAGCACGTCACGTTCCACGAGGTGGTGCCGGCCGATTATCCGCTGTTCGAGCAGTCGCAGTACGCCTTCGCATTGGCGGTGAAGCAGCACGAGGTCGCCCAGCGCGAAGAGCTGCAGGTGATGCACGTGCACTATGCCATCCCGCACGCCGCGACCGCCTGGCTGGCGAAGCAGATGCTCGCCGACGAGCGCGACCTGAAGGTGGTGACGACGCTGCACGGCACCGACATCACCCTCGTGGGCAAGGACCCCTCGTATTTCTCGCTCACCAAGTTCTCGATCGAGCACTCCGATCGGGTCACCGCCGTCTCCGCATTCCTGCGGGAGGAGACCTACCGCACCTTCGGCTGCGACGGCTGCGAAGTTCTCGTGATTCCCAACTTCGTCAACAAGGCCGAGTACTTCCCGGTGCGGGATCCGGCGGACCGCTGCACGCTGGCGCCGGCCGACACGCGCGTCCTCATTCACATCTCGAACTTCCGGCCCGTGAAGCGGCTGGTCGACGTGGTACGAGTGTTCGCCGGCGTGCGCAAGGCAATGAAGGCACGGCTCGTGATGGTCGGCGACGGTCCCGATCGCGACCCGGCCCAGCGCGAGGCGGCGAAGCTCGGGGTGCAGCGCGACGTGCGATTCGCCGGCCGGGTCGACGACGTCGCCGACGTGCTGCGGGGCGGGGATCTCTTCCTGTTGCCCTCGGAAACGGAGTCGTTCGGGCTCGCGGCGCTCGAGGCGATGGCGTGCGGCGTGCCGGTGATCGCGAGCCGCACCGGCGGTATTCCCGAAGTCGTCACGGACGGGGAATCGGGGTTCCTCGCCGCCGTCGGCGACGTCCCGACGATGACGGAACGGGCGATCGAGGTGTTGCGCGATCCCGCGCGGTTGGAGGAGATGCGGCGCGGCGCCGTGACCCGCGCCGCGGACTTCTCGGCCGATCGAGTCGTGCCGCAGTACGAGCGCCTCTACGAGGACGTGTTGCGTGACTGATCTCGCGCGGCTCGTCCGTGCACCCAATCTGCTGCTGGCCGCCGCCGGCGTGCTCGCCGGGGGGTGGATCGCGCTCGGCGCCGTCGCGCTCCCCAAGCTGCTCTTCTTCGCGGCGCTGTCCGGGGCGGGACTCGGCGCGGCGGGCAATGCCGCGAACGACCTGCAGGACGTCGCCGCAGACTGGGTGAACGCCCCCGCCATCCATCCCCTCGCGGCGGGACGGTTGCGCCCCGAGACGGCGCATCTTGCGATCTGGCTCGGCATCGTACTCGGCATCGGGTCCGCCGCGCTCGTATCGGGGCACCAGGTGCTCGCGGCCCTGCTTGCCCTCGCCGTAATGCTCGGCTATTCGCCGCTCCTCAAGCGGCACGGCGTACCGGGGAACGTCGCGGTGGCGGTAGTCGGTGGGTTGCCGCTCTTCTATGGATCGCTCGCGGTGGGTCGGCCCGCGACGGGAATCGTGCCCTGGGTGCTCGCGGCCTGGCTGCAGCTGGCGCGCGAGCTCGTGAAGGATCTGAGCGACGAGGCAGGCGATCGCGTCGCCGGACGTCGCACCCTGCCGGTCGAAGTGGGACAGACACGCGCGACCAGGATCGCCGTGTGGGCCTGCGTGGTGTTCCTTCCTCTGGCTGTCGTGCTCCCGCTCGTCTCCGGATATGGCGGCGTCTACCTCGATGTCGCCAGCCTTTCACTTTTTTCGGTCGCCATCGCCGTGCTGGCCATCAGGCGGCAGCGCTTCGGGACGGCGAGCGGGCTCCTCAAGGTCGCCATGGTATTCGGTCTCGGCGCACTCGTCCTCGGGAGGGTGGTGTGAACCACATGCCACTACGCCGCGATCCAGCGCACGCCCATGAGTAGCAGCACCAACAGGGCGAGACCGAACGCAATACGGTACCAGGCGAAGACGTCGAAGGAGCGATGCGACACGAACCGCACCAGCCAGCGTACGACCACCAGCGCGCTCAGGAACGCCACGACGAACCCGGTCGCGAACACTCCGGCGTCCGATCCCGACAGGAGCTGTCGGTTCTCCCAGAGCTCGAGGCCCGTGGCGGCGAGCATGACCGGGATCGCCAGCAAGAACGAAAACTCAGCCGCGGCCGGTCGCCCGACGCCTCCGAGCAGCGCCCCCATGATCGTGGCCCCGGAACGCGACACGCCCGGGATGAGAGAGAAGAGCTGCGCGATGCCGATCCAGAGCGCGGTGCGGTAGCCGATCTGCATCACCGTCTCGATGCGCGGCGCGGGGCGCAGCCGCTCGATGACGAGAATGGCCACGCCGCCGAGGATCATGGTAGCGATCACGACCGGAGGGATGAACAAGTGCGCCGTGATCCAGTGGTGCGTGAGCACCCCCACGATCGCCGCCGGCAGAAAAGCGACAAACAGCGCGCCGATGAATTGGCGCGACGCCGGGACGGTGAACCCTTCGCGGGTCACCTTCCACAGCATCGCGCGGTACAGCCAGACAACGGCCAAGATGGCACCGAGCTGGATGATGATCTCGAATGCGTCGGCGGTCGGGCCGACGAAGCCCAGCGCGTGGCCTGCCAGAATCAGATGGCCAGTGGACGAGACCGGCAGGAACTCCGTCGCGCCCTCGACGAGCCCCAGGATGATCGCCGCGATAATCGTGTGCATGGCGTTGCAAACTATCGCTCCAGGCCGGTTGTCGCTCGCTGCACAGCGTATCGTTCATTCGTTAGGCCGCGCGGAACTGAGGCTATGGCGGGAGTACTGACGCCGGTGTACGCCCTGTGGCGGGAGTGACGCTCGACGGGATCCCGGCGGCGGCGCTGGCCCGGCGCTGGGCGATCCCGCGGTGTGAGCTCGTGGCGTCGCTCGGATCGGCTCTCGACCGGGCGCACGCCCTCGGCGCCGAGGGCGCCCCTGCCGGCACCGTGGTGCTCGCGCTCGAGCAGACGGCCGGCCGCGGGCGCGACGGGCGCACCTGGCACTCGCCGCCCGGTGGGCTGTGGCTGGCGCTGCTGCTGCGGCCGCGAGCGGCGCCGCTCGGCATCATGTCGATACGCGCGGGGCTCGTCCTCGCCGACGTCGTCGACGAGCTGGCCGGCCGGCCGATCGCGCGCCTCAAATGGCCCAACGACGTGCTCGTGGACGATCGCAAGCTGGCGGGCGTGTTGTGCGAAGGCCGCTGGCAGGGCGAGACGCCGCAATGGCTCGCCGTGGGACTCGGCGTCAACGTCGCCAACGAGATCCCCGCGGCGGTGCGAGACTTCGCGATCGCGCTGGCCGAGGTGATCCCGGGAGTGCGGCGGATCGACGTGCTCGACCGTCTCGTGCCGCCGCTCACCCGGCTCGGTGCCGCAACCGAGCAGCTCACGGATCAGGAGTGCCGCGCGTTCGCGGCGCGCGATTGGTTGCGCGATCGTGCGTTGCGCAGCCCGGTGGCTGGCCACGCCCGCGGCGTGCGCCCCGACGGCGCCTTGCTCGTCGAAGGGGAAGGGGACGTCGCCGTCGTGCGCGAAGGCCACGTGGAGACGGCCTAGTATATTTGCGCAGTGCTCTTCGCCCTCGACATCGGCAACACCGAGACCACCGTCGGGCTGTTCCAGGGAGAACAGCTGCTGGGGCATTGGCGGCTCACGACGACCGCTGCGCGCACGCCCGACGAGTGGGGCGCGCTCCTGTCGACGTACCTGACCAACGCGGGGCACTCGCCGTCGGGAGTGCGGGCGGTGGTGGTCGCCTCGGTCGCCCCGCTGGTCACCCAGAACGTCTGCGCCGGCGTCGCCGCGATCACCGGCGTGACTCCGGTCCAGGTGGACGGGCGGTCGGAGCTGCCGATCACCCTCGACGTCGCGGAGCCGCTCACCGTCGGCGCCGACCGCATCGTCAACACCCTCGCCGCCTGCCGGCTGTTCGAGCGCGACACGATCGTCGTCGACTTCGGAACGGCGACGACCTTCGACTGCATCACGAAAGACGGCCGCTTCATCGGCGGCGTCATCATGCCGGGGATCCGCACCGCTGCGGACGAGCTGGTGCGCCGCACCGCCAAGCTTCCCGCGACGGAGCTGACGCCGCCCGAGCGGGTGATCGGGCGCCGCACCGAGGACTGCATCCGTTCCGGGGTGATCTGGGGGACGGTGGACGCCGTCGACGGGCTGATCCGCCGCATCCGCACCGAGTGGCCCACGCGCGGTGAGCCGCCCTACGTGGTGGCCACAGGCGGCTTGGCGCCGCTCGTGGCGCCGCTCACGGGGGAGATCGAGACGGTGCAGCCGGACCTGACGCTCGTCGGCCTGCGCCTGGCGGCCCAGGCGCTGGGTCTTGGCTGGTAGGGGCGGAGAGCTAGATTAGTCCCGATGACTACCAGCGCCGTGCCGGCCACCGACCGTTCCGACTTCCGTCATATCCTCATGAGTGGTACCAAGGTAGGGCTCGTCACCGGTGTCTCGGTCGTGGCCTTCCTGGCGCTTTCCCGGATGCTCGCTCCCGGCATCGCCCAGGCGGTGCTCGAGTCGCTGGTCGTGCTCCTCGCCGCCGTGCTCGTGAGTCTCCTCCCGGGACAATGGGTGGTCTCGCGGGGTACGGAAGGCGTCGCTGGAGCCGCGGCGGTCGGGCTGTGGGGCACGGTGGTGTTCATGGCGTTCGACATCGTGCTGCTGCGCCCGTTCAAGGCGTACCCATGGACCTGGGACGCGATCGGAGGCGGGAGCACGTGGTGGTATCTCCCCATCTGGTGGATGCTCGGCACGTTCGTCGCGTGGATGGGCGGGATGCTCACCGCGGGTCGGAACGCACGCGGTTCGGCCTCGCTGGGGCAGATCGCCGCGCCGGTGGCCCTGGGCGCGGTGGTGCTGGCCGTGATCGCGAAGCTGACGATCATTCCGGTTGCCTGGCCGGTGCTGATCGGCGGAGCGTACGTGGTGGTGCTCACCATGCTGGCGCTCTGGTCTCTCAGGCGGAACAATAGCGCGTGAGCGTCGCGGGGATGCCCCGCTGGTTGGCGCACGCACTGGTCGTCGTCGGTTGGCTCCTCACGCCGCTCTGGGCCTGGGGAGCTTCGTTTTTCGGGATGTGGATCGGCGCGCACGTCGTGCTCGAGTCCCGCAATCCGGTCATGCTGATCGCACCGGGGCTGGCGGCAGCGGCACTCTGCGGATTCGGAACGTTGTGGATCTGGGTGCGGTTCATGCGCCGCGCCCCGCACCTGCTCGCGCATCACATGGCGCCGCGTGAATCTCTGGAGCTGCCGCACGTTGCGGATCACTGAACGCGTCGCGACGCTCGCGCTCGTCGCCTGCTGCTGCGCAGCCGGGCCGCTGGCCGCGCAGCAGCGAGATCTCAGCCTGTTGTACGGCAGCTGGGCGAGCTCCGACTTGACGACCTACGAAGCCCGGCTCGACCGGCCGCTCGGCTCGGTGCTGCGGCACGGCGTCGCCCTGCAGGCACTGAGCGAGCGCCGCGGATCGTCACGCAGCTTCTTCGGCATCGGGTACGAGCTGGAGACGCCGCGCGGCGGGACGACGATTTCCGTGTACGGGATGGCCAGCGCGGCACTCGGCCTGGATTCCGATACGGCGCACCAGGCGCTGGCGGCGCTGTGGACCGCGGGGATGGGGGTCGAGTGGCGGCCGCTCCGGGTCTTCGGTCTGGCACTCGAAGAGCGCTATCGCGTCATCGACCGCGGCCCGCACGGCTTCTGGCGGCCGGGAGCCCCGCGGCAGGGCTTCGGCACGACCGTGGGAATCACGATCGGGCTGGGAGGCTCGCTGCATCGATCGAGCGCGACGACCGCCGCGCCGCCGTTTGCAGCCCCCGCGACCCCCGCGTCGTCCGCGACGACCTACCACCCGCGACCCGATGCCGTCCAGCCTTCGCTGATGATCCTGAGCGGGCGGGGCATGGATGTCGTCGAGACGGCGCTCGACGTGCTCGGCAGCCCGTATCAGTGGGGCGGTACCGCGGAAAACGGCTTCGACTGCTCGGGGCTGATTCAGTATGCGTACGCGCGTCACGGCATTCGTCTCCCGCGGACGAGCCGGGATCAGGCGCTGTCGGGGAACGCGGTCGCGATGGTGGTGGATTCGCTGTTGCCGGGGGACATCCTCGCATTCGCAGGCCGTGGCGGCGGGTCGGTCACGCACGTGGGGATGTACGTGGGCGAAGGCAAATTCATCCACAGCTCGTCGACCGGTGTGAAGTTGTCGCGCCTCGACGCCAACGATCCCGAAGGGTCCTACTGGATCCCCAAATGGGTGGGCGTGCGGCGCCTGCTGCAGTGAGGCCGGCGCTCGTTCCGCTCTTGCTGGCCGTCGCCTGCGCGCCGGCCACCCGCTACCACATGCCGTCCTCGCTGCACGGGTACGCGTTTTACGTTCCCGGCACCGATTCGCTGAGCGCCCAGCTCGGCGCCGCGATGCGCCGCCTCGGATTCGTCGTGCTGCCGCAGTTGAAGGGTGGGTCCGGTCCGACGGCGGCGGTGGTTCACTTTCTGTTTCGCGAGCCGGGGGATTCTCTGGGGCCCGTCCTGCACGTGCGCCTCGCCGACACGCGGACGGGAGCGATCGTCGGGGCGGCGTCGGCCATCGTCGCGCAGCTGCCGGCCGATCCGGCGCAGCGCGCCGCGGTGCTGCTCGACTCGCTCGGCATGGGGCGCGGGCCTCCGTTCCAACCCTAGTTCCAGATGCGGTTTTAGCTCGTCGAACCCGGCTCTTGACTTGGGGGTCGCGGGGAGAGAGATTCCCGGTCCGAAATCTTGGCACTCATCGCAGCAGAGTGCTACTGCTCATATTCTGTAACAACTTACACGGTTCTACTTCTGGTGGAGGCGGACGCTATGCCAACTGCGACGAAGACGAAGTTGAAGGTCTTCCCGCTCGCCGACCGGGTCGCCATCCGGCCGATGGAGGAGACCGCGCAGATGAAGGGCGGGCTCTACATCCCGGACACGGCGAAGGAAAAGCCGATCCAGGGCGAGGTGATCGCCGTCGGACCGGGGCGGACGGAGAAGGGCGAGAAGGTCACGATGGAGTTGAAGGTCGGGGACCGGGTCATCTACGGGAAGTACAGCGGCACGCAGGTGGAGCTCGAAGGGGAAGAGATCATTCTGATCAAGGAAGCCGACGTCATCGCGAAGCTCAGCTAAGACCGGGAGGAGTGTAGAAATGGCAGCCAAGTATCTGGAGTTCAACACGGAGGCCCGGTCGCGCCTGAAGCGGGGCGTCGATCAGCTGGCCGAGGCGGTGAAGGTCACGCTCGGTCCCAAGGGCCGCAACGTCGTCATCGACAAGAAATTCGGTAACCCGACCGTCACGAAGGACGGGGTGACCGTCGCGAAGGAAGTCGAGCTCGAGGACGAGATCGAGAACATGGGCGCCCAGATGGTGAAGGAAGTGGCGACCAAGACCTCCGACCTCGCCGGCGACGGCACGACGACCGCCACGGTGCTCGCTCAGGCGATCTTCCGGGAAGGGTTGAAGTCGGTCACCGCGGGCGCCAATCCGATGTCCTTGAAGCGCGGCATCGACAAGGCGGTCGAGGGTGTGGTCGAAGAGCTGAAGAAGATCTCCGTGCCCACCAAGGGCCGGAAGGAGATCGCGCAGGTCGGCACGATCAGCGCCAACGGCGACAAGGAAATCGGCGACAAGATCGCTGATGCGATGGACAAGGTTGGCAAGGACGGCGTGATCACCGTCGAAGAGGCGCGCGGGCTGGAAACGACGCTCGAGACGGTGGACGGGATGCAGTTCGATCGCGGCTACCTGTCGCCCTACTTCATCACCGATCCGGAAAAGATGGAAGCGGTGCTCGAGGATGCCTATATCCTCGTGCACGACAAGAAGATCTCCGCGATGAAGGATCTGCTGCCGCTGCTCGAGAAGGTCGCGCAGTCGGGCAAGCCGTTGCTGCTCATCGCCGAGGACATTGAGGGCGAGGCGCTCGCGACGCTCGTGGTCAACAAGCTGCGCGGCACGCTGAAGGTCTGCGGCGTGAAGGCCCCCGGGTTCGGTGATCGCCGCAAGGAGATGCTCACCGACATCTCGATCCTCACCGCCGGCAAGGTGATCTCCGAGGAGCTGGGCTTCAAGCTCGAGAACACCGTGCTGGGCGATCTCGGTCAGGCAAAGCGCATCGTGATCGACAAAGACAACACCACGATCATCGGCGGCAAGGGCAAGCAGGCCGACATCCAGGGCCGCATCGGCCAGATCAAGGCCGCGATCGAGAAGTCGACGTCGGACTATGACAAGGAAAAGCTGCAGGAGCGGCTGGCGAAGCTGGCCGGCGGGGTCGCCGTGATCAACGTCGGCGCGGCCACCGAGACCGAGATGAAGGAGAAGAAGGCCCGCGTGGAAGATGCGTTGCACGCCACGCGCGCCGCGGTCGAGGAAGGCATCGTGCCGGGCGGCGGCGTCGCGCTCTTGTGGTGCCAGAAGGCGCTGGACAAGGTGAAGGGCGGCGATGACGATGAGAAGATCGGCATCGACATCGTGCGCCGTTCGCTCGAAGAGCCGATCCGCATGATCGTTCAGAACGCCGGTGCCGAAGGAGCGATCGTCGTCGGCAAGGTGAAGGAAGCGGCGAAGCTGAACTACGGCTACAACGCGCAGGGTGATGAGTATGAAGATCTCGTTGTCGCCGGTGTCATCGATCCGACCAAGGTGACGCGCACGGCGTTGCAGAACGCCGCGTCGATCGCTGGTCTGTTGCTCACGACCGAGTGCGTCGTGGTCGAGAAGAAGGAGAAGGAAAAAGCGCCACCGATGCCGGGTGGCGGTGGCGGCATGGGCGGGATGTACTGATCGGTTCACCCAGCCGTTACGATGCACCAAAAAGGGGCACTCCCAAGCAGTTAGGGAGTGCCCTTTTTGTCGCGCTGTTTCGGAACTCCTTGCAGTCTACTATCATATCGCGTGACAAGTCCGCCCGGATCGGGCCTCGCTCCGACTGGTCCGTCCCCCCACGAGCGCGCGACGCTGTCGCGCGAGCTCAGTGAATTCCTGATCGAGTTGTCGATCGCGCTGCACAAGCATGCGATGTATCCCGAAGACCACCCCTCGCTCGGACCGGCTGCGCGGGGGGTGCTGCGCCGCGCCGAGGCCCTGCTCCAGGATCGCGCGTCGCTCTCGCTCGGGGTGGCACGGAACCAGCTCGTCATCGAAGGCGTCGCGACCGACCCGCGCCATCCGGTGCTGGCGGAGCTGGCGGGAAGGCTGCACCGCCACCACCTCGGCGCCGTCACGTTCAGCCGCGGCGTCGAGACCGGCGAGATCTTGAGCATGCTGCGCACGCTCGCCGTCGAAGCCGATCGCACCGGGCAGCCGCTCGGGCTCGGCGATCCGGAGAAGTTGTCCGCCTGGCAACACGTCCGGCTGCATTCCATGACGTACGAACGGCTCGAGCTGCTGGATGAGAAGAGCAACCAGCCGCCCGACGTGGCGGCTGAAGGACGCTCTCTGGCGGAAGAGGCGGAATTGCGGGACGCGCGCGTCCGCGGCGCGCAGCTGTGGATCGGCCTCGCCCGTGCCGCGCTCGCGGGCCAGATCAAGGACGAGGAGCCCCCGCCCACCAAACCCGCCGTAATCGCGAAGGCGATCGACGATCATCCGCGGGGTGAAGCGTACGACCAGGTGATCGTCGGGTACCTGCTGCAGATCGCCGAAGAGCTCAAAGCGGCAGGGGGTGCGGAGGCGGTCGAGCTGCGCCGCCGCACGTCGCGGCTGATCGGAGAAATGAAGCCCGAGACCCTGCGGCGACTGATCGAGATGGGTGGCGACGGGGCGCAGCGCCGCAAGTTCGTCGTGGACGCCTCGATGGGGATGGCCGTCGACGCGGTGCTCGAGATCGTCAAGGCGGCGGCCGAGGCATCGCAGCACTCCGTGTCCGGGTCGCTGATGCGCATGTTGTCGAAGCTGGCGGCGCACGCCGAGCAGGGGAAACCGCAGGCGCGCACACTCGCCGATAGCGCGTTGCGCGACCAGGTGAAGGGGCTGCTCACCGGCTGGGACCTGGATGATCCCAACCCGGAATCCTACGGCAAGGCCCTGCAGCGCATGTCGCAGAGCTCGACGGCGGTCGTCGATACGGCAGAGCGGTCGTTCCAGCCGGAAGTGGAACGGCTCGTCCAGATGAGCCTCGAAACGGATGCCGTAGGGCCGGCGGTATATCGGGCCTGCAGCGCGATGCTGGCGCGGGGCCGACTCGCGCAGCTGATCGACTTGCTCGAAGCGGCGCCGGAGGGGACCGCCGCCGTCCAGAATCTGT
>DATFTG010000144.1:0-4760 GCA_035262265.1 Gemmatimonadales bacterium | reverse complement strand
CGAGACCTGGCTCGCCACGAGCTGCAGGATCTGCGCTTCGTGCTCCCCGTAGCGCACCTGCCGCGAGTAGCTCTGCACCGCGAACATGCCGATCGTGCGGTCCCCGATCTTGAGCGGGACGCCGAGCCAGTCGAGCGAGCGCGCCCCCACCAGCTCGACGGTGCCGTCGCCCTCCGGGCCGGGACGCTCCGGAGTGACGAGGACGCGCTCGCCGCGCTTCAACACCAGCTCGGTGAGCCCGCGGCGCGGCCGGTGCGGAGCCGGCACCGCATCGTGCTCGTCTACGTGATAGGGATACGTCACGATATCGGTCGCCGGTTCGTACAGCGCGACGTAGAAATTCCGCGCCGGCATCAACCGGCCCACGATGTCGTGAATCGCGCGGAAGAGATCCTGCAGATTCTCCGTGGCGTTGGCGGCCTCGGAAATGAGAAACGCCGCGCTCTGCACCCGCTCGGCGCGGCGCTGCTCGGTGATGTCGCGGTTCACGGCGACGCGACCGATGGTGCGCCCACGCCCGTCACGCAACGCGATCACGACCGTCTCCACGTCCCGTTCCGCGCCGTCCTTGGCGACCAGCGTCAGCTCCCCGGTCCAGCGACCCGCCCCGCCCATCGCCTCGTGGATCGCCCGCGTCACCGCCGGCCCCTCGCCGGGACGATTCAACAGCTCCGCGTTGCGCCCGGCGACCTCGTCCAGCGTGTAGCCGAACATGCGCTGGGCGGCGGGATTCCAGTCGAGGATCAGACCGTCGGGGTCGGTGACGATGACGCCGTCGTGCAGGTGCTCGACGATCATCGCCTGGCGGCGCAACGCCGCGACGACCGGATCGCTCGTCATGCGGGAGTCGGAACGGCGCTGTGGCGTCATGAGGGATGTACGATGAGCGGTGCGCGGGGGCGGCGCCAGCCTCAGCGGCCGGCGAGCTGCGCCGTCACCAACGCGCCCACACCGGCGCCCACTTGCTCGGCGGCGCTACCGTCGCGCACCGCGATCTCCACGGTGCCGGCGCTGCCGCAATAGGCCACGAGACTCCCCCTGGCGACGTCTGCAAACGTACGCCGCAGGTTGCCGACGACCTCCCCCGCCACCGTGATCACCGACGTCCGACCCACCGGGTCGCACGGAACGTTCGACACCAGGTTGCCGAACCGGTCGACGTGCACGACTGCCCCCACCAGCGTGCCGCCGTCCACGCGCGGAGCGGGAAACGGATCGCGCACTGGGTCGGTCACGCCGAGGCCCAGGTCGTCGATGCGCGCCCCCGAGGCGAGCCGCGCCGCCGCCGGCGCGAAGACATCCCGGGCGTGAAACGTGGGAGCCGCGTCCCGCAGCACCGGCAGCGAGACGAAGCGTGCATCATGCGGCAGCACCGAGAGCAGCCCGTTGTCGGGAGCCACGAACGCATGCCCGCCCGCTTCGGCCGCCAGCGCGCGGCGCGCCGTTCCCACTCCCGGATCGACTACCACAAGGTGCACCGTCCCCAAGGGGAAGCGCGGCCATGCCCGGGACAGGAAGTACTGGCCCGTCCGCAGGTTCCCCGGCGACACCTGGTGATTGAGGTCCACGAGCGTAGCGGTCGGGGCACGGGACAACAACGCCGCCTTCACCTCGGCGACGTAGGAGTCGGAATCTCCGAAATCGGTGAGCAGGGTGATGATCGGCATGGCTCAATGTCGAATGTCCAGTGTCCAATCTCCAATGTCCCACGAGGGGCGTTGGAGACGAGCCGGCTCAGCGCGCGGCAGTGGCCGCGGTCACCATGTGGGCGGACATGGGCACCGCAAATCCGCCGTCGGTCCGAAACGCCGAAACCTCCCGCTCGACTTCCTCGCGGATACGAGCCAGCCGTTCGGGAGGCTGCTGCCGCAACGCCGCTGCCGCGCGCACAGCGGCGTCCCGCTGGATATCGAGCAGGTACGTGGCCGTCGGAGCGAGCCAGCGCACGTCGTGTGTGGTGAAGGAAAACGTAGTGGGGTCGAACCCGGCCGCGGACAGGGTGCGGCGGCATTCTGCTTCCTGCGCGAAGCGCAGCCGGTCGGGACCCGCCGGGATGCCCACGGCCGGCTGGCCGTAGCGCTCGACCGCCGCCGCCACGATCCCCATACCGCGGTTGCGCTCGTGCGCCGCCCATACCGTGAAGCCATACCGGCCGCCGGGTCGCAACACGCGACGCGCCTCGGCGAACGCGCGATCGGGGTCGGAGAGGTGCAGCACCCCGAAATTCATCACCACCCGGTCGAACGTGGCGGCCGGGAATGGCAGCTCCTGGGCGTCGCCCTCACGAAACTCGATCCCGGGGTTGGCGGCCCGTGCCACCTCGATCATCGCCCTGGAGAAGTCGAGACCCATTGCCCGCGCCCCGCGCTGCGCCGCGGCCCGCGTCACCACCCCCGGCCCGGAGGCGACGTCCAGCACGCGCATCCCCTCGCCGACTCCGGCGGCGTCGAGCAGCCGCTCTCCGAACTGCGCCGTGAGCCCGGGCCACGCCGTGGCGTACGCCTGGGCGACACGCTCCCACCCTTCGTGCTCGAACTCGCGGAATGGATCAGTGGGAGAGCTCAGGGCTACCTCCAGAGAGCCTAATGATGAATGCAGAATGCTGAACGCAGAATAACGATGCTCCCGAAATGATGATGCAGAGGTGCCACTTGTCAATTCTGCATTCATCATTCTGCATTCTCCATCGCAAGGCCGTTTCTTCGCCAAACCCCAGACACCCAGAAGGCCGTGTTCGCGACGCCGCGCGCGATGGCCGTGAGCGACAGCGCGAGCCAGATCCCGAACAGCCCCAACGTGCCCGACCACCACGCCGCGAGCGGAATGCGCAGCGCGGTGCAGATCGTCCCCACGAGCATCGGCCAGAAGGTGTAGCCCGCCCCGACCAGCGCCCCCTCGAGCACCAGCTCGAACGTCTGCCCGATCTGCGCGAAAGCGACGATGCGGAGATAGAGACTGCCGTCAGCGATCACGCCGGGATCCGTCGTGAACAACGCCACCAGCGTCTCGGGAATGGTCACGAATGCCAGCGCCGTCGGCACCGTCACCACGAGGCAATAGAGGGTCGTCAGCCGCACGCCGGCACGGGCGCGCGCCTCCTGACGGGCGCCGAGGTTCTGTCCGACCAGCGCCGCCGCCGAGAGGGCGAATCCTGAGATCGCGATGAATCCCAGGCCTTCGACCTTGTGTCCGATGCCGAGCGCCGCCAGGGCCGCCGTTCCAAAGCGCGCCGTGAATCGCGTGAGCCACATATAGATGATCGACAGCAGCACGCCGGCGAGCGCCAGCGGCGCGCCGACGCCGAGCATCGTCGGGACCGCCCGCCAATCGGGCGCGCCGAGTCGAATCAAGCCGCGGCGGAACGCGAGCACCACGCCGACGAGAAACCCGCCGCCCCGCACCATCACCGACGCGAGCGCCGCCCCCTCAACCCCGAGGCGCGGGAACGGGCCCACTCCGGCGATCAGCAGCGGATCGAGCGTCAACGACAACACCACCGAAGACGCGAGCAGCCACATCGGTGTCCGCGTGTCGCCGGAGGCCCGGAATGTCGCCTCGATCGCGAAGAACCCGAAGACGAGGGGTCCCCCGACGAGCCAGGTCGTGAGATACTCGTGCCCCAGGCGGGCGACGTCCCCCGGGACCGTCATCAAATGGAACAGCCGGTCGGTTACGACCAAGCCGGCGCCGCTGACGAGGACCCCGGCACCGAGTGCGTACCAGATCGCCGCCGCGGCGGCGCGCGCCGCCTGCTCCGGGGAGCCCGCGCCATGACGCCGTGCCGCCACGGCGATCAGCCCGACTTCCACCATCTCCCCGAGGCTGAGGAGGATCCACGTGTAAAAGCCGGCGGTGGAGACGGCGGCGAGCGCGGCGGGTCCGATGAGCCGTCCCACCCATACCGCGTCGATCAAACCGAACGTGAAGTGGCAGCCCATCATCGCGACGGCGGGGAGGGCGAGGCGGAGAATGACGGGCCGCAGCGGGCCGCGTGTGAGAACGCCCGGGGCGCCGGCGCCCGCCTCCGTCATGGCGACGAGTCCGACATCTCCCTCAGGAAGCGCTGAAACACGGGGTTCGCGGGGAAGCGCCGGGCCAGCGCGTCGACCAGCGCCACCGCATCGCCGCGCAGCTCGGCGCGCCGGCCGGCGTCGCGCGCCGCTTCGCGGCGCAACGCCGACGCCAGCACCCACGTCGCTTCGATGCGCGCCAGGTCGCCGCCCGTAGCGGCGCGCCGCAGCATCGCGATCCCTTCGGCGGCGTTGCCGCTCCCCAGCCCGATGAGCTTGGCGACGAACCGCGCGATCGCGCTGGCGCGCGCCAACCCATAACTGTAGAGGCCGAGTCCCAGCCAGCAGTCGGTGCAGGACGAATCGGCGGCGAGCACCCTGCGGTAGGCATCCCGCATCACCTTGGCGTCCTTTGCCGCGCTCCAGGCGTGCCCGTGCAGCTCGCGCTCCCGTGCCCGATAACCGATCGCCGTGCCGAGCCAGAAGTCGTGGTCGGCCCCCGGCGGCGACGCGCGGGCCAGCGTAATGGCGCGGCCCAGCAACGAATCAATCGCGGCGGAGGCGAAGTCGTCTGAGTCCTGGGCGGCCGCCCACCAGATCAAGGCGCCGGCGTGGAAGATCAGCGGGGCGGGATCGGTGCTGTCACGCGCCGACAATTCTGTGAAATACTGCGCGGCCACCGGAAACGCGCCGGCGTACAGTGTGTCGAGCCCGGCACGCAGCTCGGCGCGCTCCACCCGCTGCGCGGTC
>DATFTG010000143.1:0-3785 GCA_035262265.1 Gemmatimonadales bacterium | reverse complement strand
CGCCGCTCGCCGCGCAGTATGCCCGGTGTACTTCCGTCATCCCGAGTCCGGGAACGCAGGGGTGTCAGGTTGCGGTCGACGCCGCCCGCGCATTCCAACCGCTCGCCGGAATCGTGATCTCAGGGGGCGCAACGCTGCTCGGCGGCGGGACACTCGGCACCGGACACTTCAGCATCACCACGCGCGTCAACGCCGTCGGCGCATCCATTCCTGACGCCAACAGCTCGACCGCGGCCTCGATCCGGTCGATCTACTCCGGGTTGATCCCGGCGCCGATCGTCGAGGCCGGGGTCGGGGTGTGGCGCCGGCTCGATCTCTTCGGGTCGACGCTGCTCCTGCCCACCGGTCTCGTGAGCGGCCTTACCGTCGGCCCCAACGCGCCGCACCTCGGCAGCGTCGCGCTCGGCCTCGGCCTCGGCGCCCGTTTCACGGTACTGCAGCAGCCCGCGCTGCCGCTCCCCAGCGTGACGATCAGTGTGGCGCGCCGCTGGATGCCGGAGATCCGCTACGGCGATCCGCCCGACACCTCGCAGCCCAATCGCTATCAGTTCTCCGCCAACCTCCAGGCGACGAACGCGCGGATTCAGGCGGGGTGGCGGCTCGGTCTCTGGGACGCCGGCGTAGGTCTCGGGCTCGATCACTACCACTCGCATATCCGGGCGTCGGGCCAGAACACCGGCTTCGGCATCGGCGGCGTCGCCATGTGGGACACCGGGCCGTTCGACGTCGCCACGACGCGCGCCGTCGTTTTTCTCAACAGCGACGTGCGGCTCGAGCGGCTACAGATCGTCGGTGAAGCCGGGTACGTGGGAGGCACGAGCCAGACGTTCACCACGAATTTCGCGGACTTCGATCCGAAAGCCGGGCATCTGTTCGGTGGGCTGGGGTTGCGGTTCGGATTTTGATTGCTCCGGTTGATCCCACCGGGAGATTTTCAGAGCCTTGTCCCCAACCGTTTGTCCTCACCCCTGTCTCCTTCTCCCCGTCGCGAGAGGGGGCACGAAAGGTGAGTTATAGTTTCCCCTCTCCCGAAGGGAGAGGGGATCAAGGGGTGAGGACTACGCGCGAGAGGGGTAGGGCCGTGAGTCTTGGCTAACGAAGCATTGGAACGCAGCGCGATGCAACGCGCCATAGAGCTGGCGCGGCGCGGGTGGGGACGCGTGTCACCCAACCCGCTGGTGGGCGCGGTCGTGCTGAAGGACAAACTCGTGGTGGGCGATGGGTGGCACGCCGAGTTCGGCGACGCCCACGCCGAGGTGGTGGCGTTGCGGGCGGCGGCGGAGAAGGCGAAGGGCGGCACTCTCGTCGTGACGCTCGAGCCGTGCACCCATTACGGCAAGACGCCGCCGTGCACCGACGCGATCCGCGAAGCCGGCATCGCGCGAGTCGTGATCGCGATGCGCGATCCCGATCCGATCGCGCAGGGCGGGGTCGAGAAGCTGCGCAACGCGAAAATCCAGGTCGAGGTCGGCCTGCTCGCCGACGCCGCCGCGGCGCAGAACGCGCCGTTCCTGTTCGTGCGCGAGGAGAAGTCGCGCCCCTTCGTGGCGCTGAAGCTGGCGACGTCGATCGACGGCCGCATCGCCGACTCCGGCGGCCGGTCGCAGTGGATCTCGGGGGCGCAGGCGCGCGACTGGGCGCACTGGCTGCGCGCCGGGTTCGACGCGATCGCCGTGGGCGGGACGACCGCGATGCGCGACGATCCGCTGCTCACGGTGCGCGGCGGATTGCAGCCGCGCCGCGCGCCGGTCCGCGTCGTGTTCGATCGCCGCGCGACGCTCAATCTCGCATCCAACCTGGTGCGCACCGCGGGCGATCCAGCCACCTGGGTCGTCGCCTCGGAGGGCGCACCCGCCAAGAACGTGAAGGGACTCGAGGCCGCAGGCGTGAAAGTCTTCCGGCCGCGCTCGATCGCCGACGGGCTCAAGGACCTGCGCGGCGCCGGCGTCGAATCGGTGCTCGTCGAGGGCGGTGGGGCGCTGGGCGTGGGATTGCTCGCCGAAGGTCTCGTCGACCGGCTCTACTGGCTGCAATCGCCCGTGTGGCTCGGCGATGGCGGCGTTCCGGCATTCCCCGGGGTGGCCGATTCAGGGCTCGAAGAAGCACCGCGCTGGACGCCGGTGGAGCGACGCCCGCTCGGGCCCGATACATTATTGGTCTTGGATCGGCGGCTATGTTTACCGGGATCGTGAGTGCGGTGGGAGTGATCAGTCCTCGCCCCCTGACCCCCTCTCCCTCCGGAAGAGGGGGTACGAAAGGGAAGAATGGTGCGGGCGGCCTGGTGCTCGAGATCAAAGCCCCGTTCCGGAACGTGAAGCGCGGCGAAAGCGTTGCGATCAACGGAGCCTGTCTCACCGTCGAGACGGTGAAGCGCGGCGGATTCACGGTGCGGGCGGTCGACACGACGCTCGATCGTACGCTGTTCGGTGAATACGCCGCGGGCCGCAAGGTCAACCTCGAGCGCGCCGTGCGTGCCGGCGAGCCGCTGGGCGGGCATCTGGTGCAGGGGCACGTCGACGGGATCGCCACCGTCGAGTACGTGCGGCAGCGCGGCGATGCGGTGCTGGTCGGGCTGCACGTCCCGGTCGACGTGCGGGAGGTGTGCATCCCGAAGGGCTCGATCACGGTGGATGGCGTGAGTCTCACCGTGGACGATCTCCCCGGTGGCGCCGTGGTGCAGGTGTCGCTGATCCCGTACACGCGGGAGCACACGACGTTGGGAGCGATCGAGCCCGGGACGCGCGTGCACGTCGAAGGCGACGTGATCGGGAAATACGTGAGGCAGCTATGCCGTTCGGAACGATAGAGCAGGCGATCGCGGATATCCGCGCCGGGAAACTCGTCATCGTCGCCGATGACGAGGGGCGCGAGAACGAGGGGGACCTGGTCGGCGCCGCCGAGAAGGTCACCTCCGAGATGGTCAATTTCATGGCGACGCACGGGCGCGGGCTGATCTGCCTGCCGATGCTCCCGGAGCGCTGCCAGGCGCTCGGGCTGCCGCAGATGGCGGAGCACAATACCGAGGCGCACGAGACGGCGTTCACGGTCAGCATCGACGCCGCGAGCCGCTTCGGCGTCGCGACCGGCATTTCCGCCGCCGACCGCGCCGCCACGATCCGTGTAGCGATCGATCCCTCGACCATTCCTCAGGATCTGCGCCGCCCCGGCCACGTCTTCCCGCTGCGCGCCCGGCCCGGCGGCGTGCTGCAGCGCGTCGGGCAGACCGAGGCGAGCATCGACCTGGCGCGGCTCGCCGGGCTCTACCCGGCGGGAGTGATCTGCGAGATCCTGAACGACGACGGTACGATGGCACGCCGCCCGCAGCTCGAGAAGTTCGCGGCCGCGCACCGTCTCACCTTCATTACCACCGCGCAGCTCGTGTCCTACCGGCTGGCGCACGAGCGTCTCGTGCATCCCGTCGCGTCGTCGCGCATTCCGACGCCGTACGGTGAATTCCGGATTGTCGGCTACAGGAACGACGTCGACGCGGCCGAGCACGTCGCTCTTGTCTACGGCGACGTGAAGGACCAGAAGAGCGTGCTCGTGCGCATGCACTCGAAGTGTCTCACCGGCGACGTCTTCGGCTCGGGGCGTTGCGACTGCGGCTGGCAGCTGCAGAGTGCGATGCGCATGATCGCGGCCGAGGGGCGCGGCGTGGTGGTCTATCTCGACCAGGAAGGCCGCGGCATCGGTCTGCTCAACAAGCTCAAGGCGTACGAGCTGCAGGATCGCGGCGCCGACACGGTCGAGGCGAACGAGCAGCTCGGCTTCAAGCCGGATTTGCG
>DATFTG010000142.1:0-11297 GCA_035262265.1 Gemmatimonadales bacterium | reverse complement strand
CACGATGTCGGCGTTGGTGCGCACCAGGTCGTCGCGGCTCATCCCCGGCTTGCGGGCGATCCCGGCGGTGACGATGAACAGCTCACTTCCCGCCGCCGGGCCATAGTCCTTGGCACCCACGACTCGCGTATCGAACCCCTCGATCGGGGCCGATTCCCACTGATCGAGTCCCTTCCCTTGCGGCACCCCGTCCACCACGTCCACCATCACGACGGTGCGGGCCAGGCTCCTCTCGGCCAGCCGCTGCGCGGCAGTGGCGCCGACGTTTCCCGCTCCCACGACCGTGATCTTCTCGAACATGAGGGTGCGCTCGCGCTTGAGAGAGTGAGAGCCAGTCCCCGGCCGACGGCGAGGGAACGCCGGAAACTAAGGGCGAACGGCGCGCGCGGGCAACGCGCTCAGCGATGCGTCGGCGTCGTCGCTTTGGCGGCCGCTGCGGGACGCAAAGCCGAATCCGGCGGAACGAACGAATTCAGACGCCAGCCATCGACGCGATACACGTTGTCGTCGCCCGAGCGGCTGGCCCAGACGCCGGTGCTGCTCGAATCGAACGACAACTCCAGCAGCTTTGCACCGCCCGCTCCCACGAGGCTGAGGGTGCGGCGCGCGGCGGGCTTCCGGCCGGAGTCGGCCTGTGCCGCCGTGCCGAACCCGCTCGCGTTGAACTCCCGGTAGTAGGCCAGCATCGCGGTGACTTTCGCGGAGTCTGCCGCAGCGCCCGTGGCGAAGCGCCAGCCCGTGCCGCTGCGTCGCAGGCCGTAGGAGCGGCGCGCGGTGACGTTGACGGCGAGGACGCTGTCGGACGCGACGCGGGCGATCGTCTTGTCACGCCAGTCATTGACCTGGCGCCGCGCGAGATCCACCAGGTTGCCGCGCCACAGCAGAATCGAATCGGAGCCCTCGCGGCGCACGTACCCGCTCGACGGCTGCGCGGCCATCGCGCCGATGACCAGTTTCACCGTCGGCTGCCCGCCGCTCCATACGCGCAGCCAGTAGCCGCTGCTCGAGTCGACCCCCATCCGTTGGAACGAGCCGGGGCTCACGGCGGCGAGATCCGGGACCGCGGTGTCGAGGAACGCGAGGAACAGCTGCCCCACCGGTTCGCTGCCCGCCCGGTAGCCGTTCACCGTCCACGCCGTGCCGGCGCGCAGCAGCCGCAGCGTATCGCTCCCATGACGGATGACGATCGAATCGGTCTGCGCGGCTTTCACGGGAGGCAGCGTCAACCGGCCTCGAATCACATCTGACTTGTGCGACAGCAGGCGTGCCCCCAACCACACGCAAATCAGCAGCATCAATGCCAGGGCGATGCCCCGCAGCTGATTGGCGCTCATGCCGCCGCCCCTGCCGGTCCTGCGGCGAGCGGCCGGTACGGCTGACGGGTGCGGCGGCGCCGGCGCATCAGGCGCGCCGCTCCGAACAACACGATGCAGAGCGGGATCCCGATCAGGTTGCCGTAGCGCACCGCCACCTTGACCGCCGCATTGGGGAACACGAGCGGCGGCGGCGTGCGGTCCTTGGAGCGAATCGCGATCAACGCGTCATCTTGCGCCAGCCAGTCGATCGCGTTTTCGACGAAGACGATGTTGGCCGCCTGGTTCTGGGAGTAGTTGTCGGTCGCGAACTCGTCGTTGCCGATCACGATCAGGCGGCCCTTCGGGGCGTTGGCGGGAGCGGCGGGCGGGGAGCTCACGGCGACGGCCAGGAGACGGGTCGCGAGGTTGGTCCGGGCGAAATCCTGTTGCGGCGTCAGCAGCGCCGAGCCCTGCATCACGCCGGCCGCCCGCGTCGTGACGAGCAGCGGCGTGAGGCTGCCCTTCGTCGCGTGCGTCGTGTCGATCGAGCTGGGCCACGGGAGAAACACGCTCGCGACTTCGGCGTTGACGGCCGAGGCGCGCGTCGATCCCGCCCGGACGAAGAACGGGTACGCCAGCACGGCCTGGCCGTACTGCGTGGGCAGGCCGACGACGGCGTTGGAGGCGAGGTCGTAGACGATGTCGGACTGGACCGCGACGCCGAACGGCCGCAACAGCGCGTTCCAGGGCACGGAGCGCGACATCGCGAACGGTTGTTGCGGCATATGGCGCATGCCGCTCGCCATCACGAGGGCGCTGCCGCCGTTGGCGAGGAAACGCTGGAGCGGCTCGAGCTGGGCCGGCGGAATCGTGTCGGGAGCGTTGGTCAACACCAGGACTTTGACATCGGCGCCGATCGCGGAGTCGGTGGTCAAGGCGATGTCGCGCACCGTGTAACTGTGGTCGAGCGACGACCGCAGCGTGCCGTACGCGGGCCCCTGCTGCTGATAGGGATTGACCGGCGCTCCTACCCACCCGACGGCCGGGCGCGTCGTGCGCGTGAGGTCGCGGATGAACGACGTCAGCCGGTATTCGAGATCGTCGGTCTGACGCACCAGCGGGATCTGGCGCGCCTCGTTGGCGTATTGGACCGCGAGACCGAGGTACCCTTCCTTCACCTGCAGCGACGATTGCCCCAGCACGTTGAACTGGACCGGCGGAATCCCGAGCGCGGCGGCCTCGCGCGCAGCCGAGCTGTCGCCCGTCGGATCGATTTCGACGAGCCGCACCTTGCCGTGCGCCGCGGCGCGATAGTCGCCCAGCAGGTCGTGGAGGTCGCGGTTGACGAACGCCACTTCGGGCGGCAACGCGCTCGAGGCGAACAGTTTGATCGTGACCAGGTCGGGGAGACGGGCGAGCAGGTCCTTGGTCGCGCGCGACAGGGTGAATTGCCGTCCCGGCGACAGGTCGAGCCGGCCGCCGATCCAGCGCCCGAAGAGATTCAGCATCACGAGCACGCCGATGAGCAGCGTCGTCCCCAGCCGCAGGCGCTTCAGCTCCTGCCCGCCGGGGGCCAGCTTGCGGTTCATCAGCGAGAAGTAGGCGAGGCTCAGAAAGACGGCGACCAGAGTGAGGAAGTAGATGACGTCCCGCAGGTCCACGGCCCCGCGGGCGATCTGCTCGAAGTGCGACAGCACGCCGAACGCCGCGGCGATGGCGCTGAGGCTGGCGGGTAAGCCGACGAGCAACGGGTCGAGCCCCACGAGGATCAGCACGAACATCACCGCCACGCCGAGGATGAACGCCGTGATTTGGTTGCGCGTGACGCTCGAGGCCCAGACGCCGACCGCCGCAAATCCCGCGACGAGGAACGCCGCGCCGATGTACTGCGCGATGAGCACACCGACCTCGAGGCGGGCGCCGATCCACAGGCCGAGGGGGATGGCGAGCGTGAGCGCCAGAGCGATCCACAGGAACGCCACCTGCCCCAGATACTTGCCGAGCAGCAGCTCGCGCTCGGTGATCGGCTGTGCCAGCACGACCTCGAGCGTGCCGGCACGGACGTCTTCCGCGAGCGCCCGCATCGTGACCGCGGGGACGAAGAACAGCAACAGCCACGGCAGCAGGTCGAGCATCGGGCGCAGCGTCGCCAGACCGTACACCTCCGCCTGCCGGAAATAAAGAAAGTCGTTTACGCCGATGAAGATCACGAGCAGGATGTAGGCGGTCGGGAGGTCGAACAGCGACTTCACCTCACGCCGCGCGATGATCCGGATCGCGCTCATACGGCGGCCGCCGCGGCCGGCTCGGTGGTCAGCTGGCGGAACAGATCCTCGAGGTTGCCCTGCTCCTGATACAGCTCGTACAAGGTCCACCCCTCGCGTTTCGCCAGCTCGAAGATCGCGGGCCGAACGTCGACATCCCCGGAGACCGTGAGCACCGCCCGCACGCCCGCCGTCCCCCCATCGGGCTGCACTCGGGCCACGCCGGACACGCCGGCGAGCTGCTCGAGCACGCGGTCGCCCTTGGCCTCAACGCGCACCTGGCGTCCCCCCTCCGCCCGCTGCACCAGCGTGTCGACCGCCCCGTCGGCGACGATGCGCCCCTTGTTGATGATGAGGAGCCGCGAGCAGCTCTGGCGCACCTCGGACAGCACGTGCGTGGAGAGCAGCACCGTGCGCTCCCGGCCGAGATCGCCGATCAGGCGGCGGATCTCGAGCCGCTGATTGGGGTCGAGCCCCTCGGTCGGCTCATCGAGCACCAGCAGCTCGGGACGGTGCAGGATCGCCTGAGCGAGGCCGGTGCGCTGGCGGAAACCCTTGGAAAGATCGCCGATCGGTCGGTAGAAGACGCTGTCGAGACCGGTCGCCTGCACCGCCTCGTCGATCGCGCGGGCCTTCTCGGCGCCGGAGAGCTGGCGCAGCTCGGCGATGAAGTCGAGGTAGTCGCTCACCAGCATGTCGCTGTACAGCGGATTGTTCTCAGGGAGATAGCCGATGCGGCGCTTGACGCCACGCGGGTCGTTCGCGACTGGAACACCGTCGAACTGGATCGTGCCGGCGTCGGGATCGAGAAACTGGGTGATCATGCGCATGGTGGTGGACTTTCCGGCGCCGTTGGGGCCGAGAAAGCCCACCACCTGACCCCGATCCACCGTGAAGGAAACCTGGTCGACGGCGGTGATGCCGTCGAAGCGTTTGGCGATGTCCTGGAGCTGGAGCAGTGGCATGGGTTCCGTTGCGACTGGTTGGTTTTTCCCCGGAGCGACCCGGCGACCGCCCGCCGGGTCACGGGCGTTCTACCCGCCCCGGGTATGCATTTCCCGATGCGGATCGGCGCGCAGGCCGCTGACCTGATAGAGCGGCTCTCGCTGCGCCAGGGCGAGTCGCTCTTCGGCCCCCCGGTCGGTGCGGGCCTCCCATCCGGTCAGGATGAGGGTCGCCAGCTCCTCGTCCGAGGCTCCCCCACGCAGTGGCTCCCGCAGGTCGACGCCGCTTGCGGCGTAGAGACACGACAGCCACTGCCCGTCAGCGGTGATGCGGCTGCGGTCGCAGGCCCGGCAGAACGGGGCGGTCGTCGAGGCGATGACGCCGAACGTCGTTCCATCGGGGAGCGCGAACCGTTCTGCCGGTGCATGGGGGTCGTCGCCCGTGAGGGCGCTGATCGCGCCGTAGTGGTGCCCCAACCGGTCGAGCATCTCCCGCTGCGACACCACCCGGTCGATGGACCAGCGGGTCGCCCCGCCGACGTCCATGTACTCGATGAACCGCACCTCGGCATCGCGCGCCCGGGCAAACTCGATCAGATCGGCGAGCTCGTCGTCGTTGAAGCCGCGCACCACGACCGTATTGATCTTGAGCCGCTCGAAGCCGGCACCCTGCGCGGCGCCGATCCCCGCCAGCACGTCGGCGTGGCGCGTGGTGCGCGCGAATCGCTCCATCCGGTCGGGGCGCAACGTGTCGAGGCTCACCGTGACGCGCCCCAGTCCCGCCGCCTTGAGCCGGGCGGCGTGTGCGCCGAGCAGCACGCCGTTGGTCGTCAATGCCTGGTCTGTAATTCGGGCGTCGGCGTGGATCATCCGCACCAGCTGCTCGACGTCGTGCCGCAGCAGCGGCTCGCCGCCGGTGAGCCGCACCTTGCTGACGCCGAGCCCCGCGAACACCCCCACCACCCGCGCGATCTCTTCGAACGTGAGAATCTGCGCGCGCGGCAGCCACTCGTATTCCGCTTCCGGCATGCAGTAGCTGCAGCGCATGTTGCAGCGGTCGGTGACCGAGACGCGCAGGCTGCCCAGCGGCCGGCCGAGCTGGTCGCGCACGGGGTGCGTCATGCCGGCCCGACCACCGCCGGCCGGCCCTGCGGATCGACCCACAGCACCGATCCGTCCGCGCGCAGCTCCTTCTTCCATATCGGCAAGCGTTCTTTCACCTGCTCGATCACGTAACGGCATGCGGCAAACGCCGCCTCACGATGTGGAGCGGCGGCCGCGATACCGATGCTCGCTTCCTCGGTAGTGACCAGACCGAGCCGGTGCCGCACGGCGACGCGCGCCTCGGGCCAGCGCGACCGAGTTTCCGCGAGGATGCGCTCCAGCTCAGCCACCGCCATCGCCTCGTACGCGGAGTATTCGATCCCCGTGATGCCGCCGTCGTCCGGACCGTCGCGCACCGTCCCCAGAAAGAGGCACGTTCCGCCGAGCTCCGGTGCGGCGACCTCGGCCAAGAGTGCGGCAGGGGAGATTGGGTCTCTCGTAAGCACTCGGTACTCTACCTCGCGCGGCTGACCCCGGGGCGACGCCCCGGGGTTCTACTCACACCACCACCGCTAGCCGCGGGGCACCGCCCCGCGATTAGCCCACCCACGTTACCCACCTGCCAGAGGCGGCAAGAAAGCCACCTCATCTCCATCTTGGACCGGCGCGTCGAGTTTTACATGGCGCAGGTTCAGTGCGGCGAGGGGGCGCTCGGGAATGCCGGAGGCTCCAGGAATCTCATCCCGTGTCCGCCGCACAACGTCCGCGACCGTCGCCGGGAGCGGTAAAGACAGCCGCACCTCGTCCTGTCCCACCAACTCCGCGTACCGAGCGAACAATTTCACCCGAACTTGACCCATATCTCAGATCCGAAGACCTCATTGATTCTAACCAACAGCCGATAGTCGTAAGCTGACAGCGCTATTTGTCCACCGTTCCCGTCGCAATCCCGTGCCAGACCTTCGCGGCCCTGGGCGTCGGATTCGCGATCCGCGACAACCGCACCCCGTTCACGGTGCGCTGTGTCGGCGTCACGTTCACCGTCATCGTCCTGCCGTCGCGGCGCAGCACCACCGGCACGGGGCCGGTCTTTCCCGCGTATTGGGACCGGAACGCTGGCCCCCAGTCCTGGTCGGGGTGCACTGTAATATCGCCGACCGACACGATCGTGTCCCCTGCCTGGAGCCCGGCTTGCTGCGCCGGTCCGCCTTCCTGGACTCCACCGAGCACATTAGCGACGCCGCCGAAGGAGACGCCCAGGAACACCGAGGTCCGGCTGCTGCGCTGGGCCGCGATGCCGGCCAGCGGCAGGACCTGCTCGTAGGGGAGCGGGTCGCGGCCATTGATGTAGTGCTGATAGAACCCGTTCCCGTCCGGCATGCCCGACTCGGTCAGCAGGGCCAGCAGGTCGGTCGTGCGGAATCCTTTTCCCTGTTTGTAGAACCGCGAGTACAAGTTGCGCGTGACCTCATCGAGCGAATGCCTGTTGTCGGTGGCATTGCGAATCGAAATGTCGAGCAGCAATCCCGTCAGCGAGCCCTTGGGGTAGTAGCTCTGCGAGCTGTTGTCGTAGATCTCATTGATCCACGTGGCGATGCTGCCGTCTTCCTCGCTCCACGGCTCCGGGATCTGCTCGACCTGATCCACGTTCGACTGCGTGTTGGCGAGCCACTGGTCCTCGGTCCACAGGCCCGAGCGCAGATCGGTCAGATCACCGTAGTAGTCGGTCACTCCCTCTGACCACCACAGCAACGGCGTGTATTGCTCGGCGCGGTAGTCGTAGGGCCACATTTCCGCTGGCCGAATGCGCTTCACGTTCCACAAGTGGAAGAACTCGTGCGCCGTCAGGGGGCGCACGAAGGAACCGAACTCGCCCGCCGAGTCGATATACATCTCGGTCGGGAGGATGTCGTACTGCGACGCCGCGTGCTCCAAACCGCCGCCGTAATTGATCGGCTCGTGAATGATGTTGAAGAAGACGGTGTAGACGTCGTAGGGCGCTCCGCCCATCAGCTTGTTCTGCGTCGCCGCCTGTCTCCCGACCCCGTCTTTGAGGTTCTTCGCCGCGACAGGTGTGTAATCCTCCGCAGGCCAGAAACCGATCCGGATCCACTTGCCGTCGACCGACAGCGAGTCGCGGGTGAAATGGCCGACGAACGTCTCGGCGTCGGCGAGCTCGTCGTAGTTGGCAGCCTTGTAGGCGTCCCCCGCGTGCGCCAGCGCCGTCATCACGTCCCATCCGGCCGGAAGCGCGAAGCGCACCTCGGCGGGACGATCGAGATGTCCGTTCTGGTACAGAAAGAGGTTCGTGCCGAGAAACTGGCCGAAGTCGGTGACCAGGCGCGCTTGCGAGAGATCGATCGTATCCGCGTAGTAATCGAACTCGACGGTCACCGAGGGGTTCTTCGCCGTGCCGGCGCGCCACGTGTCCTTGTCGAGCCGGTCCCAGAACAGCGCCTTGCCCGCGGGGTCATGAACCGCAAAGTGACGGACCAGGCGCGCGTAGTTCTGGATCTCGTAATTCCCGGGGCTCCATGCCGGCAACGAGACGAGCAGCGTGTCCGTTCCGGTCGTCGGAAACTCGGCCTTCACGTGGTAGAGATGCCCCGCCGCTGAGTTGATCGAGACCTCGTAGCGAACCGCCTGCGCGACGCCGTTGCGCGAAAACAACAGCAGGACGACGGCGATGGCTGACCATCGAGACAAGCGCATGAAAACCCTCGGGTTGAGTGGCGACGGCGGAACAGAATGATACCCACACCAATGCAACGCGGCCCCGTCGGATTTCCGAGCGGGGCCGCGGCAAGTTGCTCTAGAACGGTGAGTTAGGACGACACGTTGGCGTTGTGGTCCGCCACCATCGCGCGCAACTCCTTGCTGGGCTTGAACACCGGCACAGGGCGCGCGGCGACCTCTACGGGGTCACCGGTGCGCGGATTCCTCGCCATGCGCGTCTTGCGCTGACGGATCTTGAACGTGCCAAACCCGCGTATCTCAATGTTATGCTGCTCGGCCAGGGCCGCTTTCACCGCGTCCAAAAAAGAGTCCACCACCCGCGCGCAGTCCTTCTTGGAAATCAGGGGACCGGCGGTGCGGGCGATTTGTGCGGTGACCTTCTCGACCAAGTCGGCCTTCGTCATCCGTACCCCCCGAAGGGCCCAGGGAATACCACAACCGGGGGCCCAACATACGGCGCTTAGCTATTGACTGTCAAGAGCTTGGAGGAACTCACGGAAGTGCTGTTGGGCGTCGTGGGGGCCGGGTGACGCCTCGGGGTGGTACTGTACGGCGAAAATGGGGGATTCCCGGTGCCGGATCCCTTCGACGGTGCCGTCATTGAGGTTAAGGTGGGTGACCTCAAGTGCCTTCGCACCCGGGACGCCCCCCGTGTCCCCCTGGACGGCGAATCCGTGGTTCTGCGAGGTGATAAGCACTTGCCCCGTCGCGAGATCGCGAACCGGGTGGTTACCGCCGCGGTGGCCATAGGGGAGTTTCACGGTGTCCCCCCCAAACGCCAGTCCGAGCAGCTGGTGACCGAGGCAGA
Source organism: Gemmatimonadales bacterium (assembly GCA_035262265.1). Taxonomy (GTDB): domain Bacteria; phylum Gemmatimonadota; class Gemmatimonadetes; order Gemmatimonadales; family GWC2-71-9; genus DASTHG01. The sequence goes on along the minus strand of DATFTG010000142.1, from coordinate 2,206 downwards.
TGCCGAAGATCGGGAGCGACCCGTCGGCCAGCTCACGGATCGTGTCGACGGCGTACCCGACCGCCGCCGGGTCTCCGGGTCCATTGGAGAGAAACACGCCGTCAGGGTCGAGCTCGCGCACCCGCGCCGCGGGCGTCGCCGCGGGGACGACGGTGACGCGGCAACCGTTCTGCACGAACAGGCGTACGATGTTGCGTTTCATGCCGAAGTCGAACGCCACGACGTGGTGGGTGGCGTCGGCGGGGCCTGCCACGTACTCCTGGGCGACGGTGGCGGCGCTCGCGAGGTCGAGTCCATCCATGCGCGGCGAGCGGTCGAGCTGCTGGCGCACGGCATCGCTCGGCGCGGTACCGGTGGCGAGCACGCCGCGCATCGCGCCCTTGGAGCGGATGTGGCGCGTCAGCTGGCGCGTATCGACTTCGGCGACGACGGGGATACGAGCGGCGGCGAGCCACTCCGTCAGCCCACCGGTGGCGCGCCAGTTCGACGGGTGGTCGGACAGCTCGCGCACCACGACCCCGGCGACGCGCGGACGGTCCGACTCGAGGTCCTCCGAGTTGATGCCGTAATTGCCGATCATCGGTGCCGTCATCACCACGAGCTGGCCGAGGTAGGAGGGGTCGGTGAACACCTCCTGATAGCCGCTCAGATTCGTGGTGAAGACGACCTCAGCGCATGCGGGCTCGAAGGGGAGCGGCGCGGTTCCGGCGAAGCAGGCGCCATCCTCCAGGAGCACGTACGCCGGCAGTCGGTCAGCGATTGGGCTTCGGCGGGGGTGTCTGGGTGGTCGGCTGCGAAGCCGGAGCGGTGTTGCCCGCCGGCGGCGAGGACTGAATCGGCAGCGGCGCGGTTTGCACCGGCGCGGGAGCGGGTGCCGGGCCGCCCTCGAGCACCGAGCGCGGGCCGCTCGCGTGCGACGACATCAGCGCCAGCACGAGCGCCAGGAACAAAAAGATCCCGGCGCACCACCAGGTGACGGTGTGCAGCAGCGTCGTGGCCTGGCGTCCCCCCATCACCATGTCGCTCGTGCCGCCCGCTCCGCCCAGCGACGCCAGACCGCCGCCCTGCCCCGCCTGGAGCAGTACGGCCGTCGCCATCACGAGTGAAGTGAACAGCAGCAAGATGAGCAGGACGGTGTACATCGCGCGCGGATTATACCTAGGAAGCAGGCGTCGACACAAGTTGAAGCCACGTCGCCGCTTCGAGCGAAGCCCCGCCGACCAACACACCGTCCAATTCCGGCTCCGCCAGGAGCTCGGGCGTATTCTTGAGGTTGACGCTCCCGCCGTAGAGAATCACGGGGGACGCAGCACCGCGCTGTTTCAGCCACCCCCGGATGTCGGCATGGACCTGGGCGGCGTCTTCGGGGGTCGCGTTCTTGCCCGTGCCGATCGCCCACACCGGCTCGTAGGCGATGATCACCTGGCGCAGCGCCTCGGTCTCGAGCCCATCGAGTGCGCCCGCGAGCTGGCGCTGCACGACGGCGAGCGTCGTCCCGGCTTCGCGTTGCTCCAGCTTTTCCCCGACACACAGCACGGGGACGAGTCCTCCCGCAAGCACCGCCCGGACTTTGCGACCCGTTTCGGCGTCGGTCTCCCCGAAGACGTGGCGCCGCTCCGAATGCCCGATCAGCGCTGCCCGGGCCCCCGCCTCCGCCGCCAGCGGCACCGAAATGGCTCCCGTGAACGCCCCCTTCGGCTCCCAGTGCACGTCCTGGGCTCCCGCTGCGAGGTCGTCTCGTCCGGCCAACTGCTGCGAGACGGCGTGCAGCGTCGTCGCGGGGGGGAAAAACCAGACTCGTCGGCCCGCCTGGGCCTGGTATCCGGCGAGGAATTGATCGAGGTAGGCCCGCGCGGCGGCGGGTCCCACGTGCATTTTCCAGTTGGCCGCGAAGAGCAGCGATCTCACGCTTCGTCCAGCGCCATCACGCCGGGCAGCGGTTTCCCTTCGAGAAACTCGAGCGAGGCCCCGCCCCCGGTGGACACGTGGGTGAGTTTGTCTTCGAGACCGGCGACCGCTGCCGCGGAGTCGCCTCCACCAACGACGGTGGTGGCGCCTTTCGCGGTCGCTTCCACGAGGGCGTTGGCGACCGCTCGCGTGCCGGCGTCGAACGGCGGCGTTTCGAACACGCCCATCGGCCCGTTCCACACCACCGTCTTGGCGCCGAGGATGCGGGCCCGGAAATCGTCGGCCGTCGCCTGGTCGA
>DATFTG010000141.1:0-2109 GCA_035262265.1 Gemmatimonadales bacterium | reverse complement strand
TGCCTGCTGTGCCACTGAAGGAAATCCTCGACCGGGCGTTCGCGCAGCGGTACGGGGTCGCAGCCATCAACGTGGTGAACGACCTCACGCTGGAAGCGGTGCTCGCCGCCGCCATCGAACAGCGTTCCCCCGTGATCATCCAGACATCGGTGAAGACCGTGCAGTCCATCGGGGCCGACCTACTGTTCGCCATGTGGCGCGAGCTCACCGCGGGCATCGAGGTACCGGTCAGCCTGCACCTTGATCACTGCCCGGATCGGGAGGTCATCAGCAGCTGCCTGCACAAGGGCTGGAATTCCGTGCTGTTCGATGGCTCCAGGATGCCGGTGGAAGAGAACCTCCAGCAGACGATCGAGGTCGTCGCCGAGGCCCGGTCCTACGGCGCGCACGTCGAAGGCGAGATCGAGGCCATCACCGGGGTGGAGGACGACATCGGGTCCGACGAGGAAGCCAAGCGGCAGTCGCTGCCAGTCGCACTCGACTTCATTAGGAAGACCGGCATCGACGTGTTCGCGCCGGCCATCGGGAACGCGCACGGGGTCTACCGCGCGGAACCGCGGCTCGATGCGCAGCGCGTCTCGGACATCGTGGCGGCCGAGCCCATCCCAATCGCGCTGCACGGCGGCACCGGGATGACCGACGCGCAGTTCAGCGACCTGATCGAGCGTGGCTGCGCGAAGGTGAACATCTCAACCGCGCTCAAGATCGCTTACATGAAGTCCAACCTGGCGTTCCTGCGCGGCGCGGAAGAGCGCGACACCTGGGATCCGCCGTCGCTGTTCACCGCCGTGCGGGCGGCGGTGAAGGACATGGCGGCCGAGCACATGAGCCGGTTCGGCAGCGTGGGCAAGGCATGGTGAGCATGACACGCTCGCTCATCTTCGACTGCGACGGCGTGCTGGCCGACACCGAGCGCTACGGCCATCTCGTCGCGTTCAACAAGACCTTTGAGGAGTTCGGGCTGCCTGTCCGCTGGACCGTCGCGGACTACCAGGAAAAGCTTCGCATTGGCGGCGGCAAGGAACGCATGGCCAGCCTGCTGACCCCGTCGTTCGTGGCGCGCGCCGGGCTGCCGGCCGACGCCGCGGGCCAGCAGGCGGCGATCGCCGCCTGGCACCGCCGCAAGACCGAGCTGTACCTGGAGCTTGTCGCCTCCGGTGCCGTCCCGCCCCGGCCTGGGGTGTCCCGCGTCGTGGACGAAGCCCTCGCCGCGGGGTGGACGGTCGCGGTCGCCTCGACGTCGGCGGAGTCCTCTGTCCGCGCGACCCTCGAGCGGGCCGTGGGCGCTCAGCGCGCCCAGGCCGTGAGCGTGTTCGCCGGAGATGTCGTCCCCCGCAAGAAGCCGGCGCCGGATATCTACCTGCTGGCGCTGAAGTCGCTCGGCTTGCCCCCGGATAGCGCCGTCGTCGTCGAGGACTCGCGCAACGGCCTGCTGGCCGCGGCCGACGCCGGGATCACCTGCGTGATCACCGTCAACGACTTCACCAAGGACGAGGATTTCAGCGAGGCGGCCCTTGTCGTCTCGTCCCTCGGCGACCCGGGCGGCGACCGGACCACCGTCCTCGCCAACCGAAGCCGGGCCACGCCTGGCGCCTGGGTTACCCTGGCCGACCTCAGCAGCCTGCTGCCCGCCACCGCATAAGCCGTCGCGTAAGGAGCGCACAATGCCCACGGCAGACCTAGCCGACGTCGAGACGGTCGTACGCACGATAGCCACGGTCGCGGTCGACAACGAGAAGTACTTCGGTGAGCTGGACGCCGTGGTAGGCGACGGCGACTTCGGTTACTCGATGGCGCGCGGCTTCGAACTGGTGCTCAGCGGGTGGGACGACTTCGACCGCGCCGGCATCGGCACGTTCCTCAAGAAGATCGCCGTCGTCATCACTAGCCGCATCGGCGGCACGTCGGGCCCGATCTGGGGCACCGCCTTCCTGCGCGCCGGGACGGCCGCGGGGACCGACGACCATCTCGACGCCGCCAGGGTGGTCGCGATGCTGCGAGCCGCGATCGAGGGGATCAAGGTGCGCGGGAAGTCCGACGTGGGCGACAAGACCCTGCTCGACGCGCTGGTTCCCGCGGTGGACACGATCGAGAAGCAGGTGGGCGAGG